>SXXW01000024.1 GCA_005791165.1 Cytophagaceae bacterium | reverse complement strand
CTTGGCAAGGTCGCGCTCTACCAGCTGAGCTACTTTCGCAATTTGTGGATGCAAAATTAAGACCTTACACCCATTTATGCAAGAGGAAAGCAAATTTAAATGAAATATTCTCTAATTTTGTGTTTTACATAATTATCATGAGCATCATCAAGCTAGACCAAATTGACCATCAATTACTTGAAATACTTCAAAGTAATGCCAAAATTACCAACGCGCAGTTGTCCAAGGAGGTCGGGCTTTCGCCAGCGCCTACCCTCGAGCGGGTGAAGAAATTAGAGGCCACCGGAATCATTCAAAGTTATCATGCTCAGTTAGATAGGGATAAAGTGGGCTTGGGTGTGACTACTTTTGTGACAGTGACTCTGACGGGTCATAAGAAGCAAGTGACGGAATCATTTGTCAATCAAATCAATTCAATTCCAGAAGTGATCGAATGCCATCACGTGACTGGCGCAGGTGACTTTATGTTGAAAATTATTTCAAAAGATATTTCAACCTACCAGAAATTGATGTTGGAAAAAATAAATGAAATCGAAGAAGTATCAGCCACATCTACCATGGTCATCTTATCTACCTTCAAAGAGAGCAAGGTTTTACCTATTCCCTGATCTAAATTTATAGCCGATTCATAAACTGCGGCAACATGCGGCTTTTCCAAGTCGTGAAGGTCCCAGCAAGAATTTCTTTTCGAGCCTCGCCCACAAGCCAAAGGTAAAATCTAAGGTTAAAAACACTGGCGATCATCGGGCCGAGCATCTCCTCGCAACGAATCAAATGGCGCAAGTATGCTTTTGTATATTGGCCATGTGTGTCTTCAGCAAAGAATGGATCGATGACCGAAAAGTCTGACTTCCACTTTTCATTTTTGATATTGATGATTCCCTCCGTTGTGAAAATCATGCCATTTCGGGCATTTCTGGTTGGCATTACGCAATCAAACATATCAATTCCTAGCGCTATTCCCTCTAAAATATTGGCAGGCGTTCCCACACCCATTAAATACCTGGGTTTATCTTTAGGCAAAATATCGGTTACTTCATCCGCCATTTTATACATATCCTCGACAGGCTCGCCCACAGAAAGGCCGCCAATGGCATTACCAAAAGCGTTTTTTGAGGCAATATATTCAGCAGATACTTTGCGTAAATCCGAATATACACTTCCCTGAACAATGGGGAAAAGGGCTTGTTGGTACCCGTATTTTGGACTAGTTTCGTCAAAACGCGTAATGCAACGATCTAACCAACGGTGCGTCATGTCCATCGAGTTTCTCGCATATTCATACGTACACGGATATGGGGTGCACTCATCAAAGGCCATGATGATATCTGCGCCGATCGTGCGCTGGATGTCCATCACATATTCGGGACTAAAAAAATGAGTGCTGCCGTCAATGTGAGATTTGAATTTTACCCCTTCCTCGACAATTTTTCTTCCAGTTCCGGCCAATGAATACACCTGGTATCCCCCCGAATCGGTCAAAATAGGCTTATTCCAACCGTTGAAACGATGCAGGCCACCTGCCGCTTCAATGATTTCTAAGCCCGGACGAAGGTATAAATGATAGGTATTTCCCAAAATTATTTGGGCATTTATCGGCTTGCTTAATTCTGAAATATGAACGGCTTTCACCGTACCGGCGGTTCCGACCGGCATGAAAATGGGCGTTTGGATAGTCCCATGATCAGTTGTTATTTCCCCTGCGCGTGCTTTTGAGCTTGGATCCGTATGACTTATTTCAAATTTCATTCGGCAAAGCTAGGCAAAAAATTAATGGATGAATGGCAAATGCATTGAAAAACATTTGCCATTCACACAGAATTACTCAACTTTCATAATCCCATTCATAATTCTCCAGTGACCCGGGAATGTACACAAGAATGGATAATTTCCAGGAACGGTTGGCGCCTTAAAGACTACTTTCACTCGGCCATTTGGCTCAACCAATGGCGTATAAGCTAAAATTTCTGGCAAAGAAGGAATGTAGTTTTTGGCCACTCCGTCAGATGCCGTAATCATTTTGTCCGCCGCTAATCCTATTTTCTCTTCACTTTTTAATGCCCCCAACACCCAGTTATGTGGCATCGCATCCGTATTTTCGAAAATCAATTCAACCGTTGACCCTGCAGGTACAGTGAATTCTTTTTGATCATATTTCATGGCTTCCGGCACGGTTTTTAATACCCGCGTGACTACTTCACCAGCTACTTTTAAAGCAGGAATTTCTAGTTTCCAAGCCATCGCCAAGCGATTTAAATATTCCAAATCGACCGTGCGAACTTTTGACGGCAAGCTAGTTAAATAGGCTTTGGACTCGTCTAATAAATTAACGGATCTTTTAACATTCCAAGTTGCAGAAGCTCCTTTTAATGCAGCACCAAAGGCAGGTGAAGAGGTTTCTTTCATCTTTTGGAGATGTGACACCACCTCGTCGGCCGACCATGAAACAGCGCCGGCACGGAATAATTTTTCGACCATTAATACGTTTAATCCAGCAGATTGTGATACATCAATCGCCTTACGGTAAATGTTATTTGACCGTTCTTTTTCACCTAAAACCGCTGAGCGATCTAATTGAATTTCCATGATGTATTTACCCGCAGTTTCAGGAGTCCAACCAAAATTTCCGACCCATGGACCATTATTATTTTTAGCCACAGATACTGTTTCTCCAGGAGCAACGCCATCCACAAACGTATAGGATTCATAATCAATCCGACTTCCCATACCTTCAATTTTAATGCTTAATGGTAGCGGAGTACCCTTTGGAAGGGCAACAGTTCCTCTATTTTTCACGCGAACGGTGAAAGGTAAACCTTCCCTAAGTCTGAAATTACCCCCTTTGATTTGAACTTCTTGAACGACTAAATCTATTCCAGAAGCGGATCCTTCCGTCGTAGGATTGGCTAGATTTTTACCCAATGATTCTGCGACAACAGGAATCTTTTTTGAGCCTTCTGATTCGATAAATGATGTTCTTCTCGAACCCATATGGCCCATCATATAAGCGGAATAGGCCTCTGGAAGCCAACGGTCTTTCACGCTTTGCTCGGTAGAAATTTTGGCTAACATCGCTTTTTCGACTTCCGGCGAATTAGGCATTTCAATAAATGCCAAAACGGTATTTAAGACCACAAGCGTGTCCTTATCGGCTAGTAATTTCTTATCTAACAATAATTTGGCCATCTCAGTAGTTCTAGGTAAAACTTGGACAGCTTGCTTTCTTACGGCACCACTTGTATGGGATAAAGCATTTTTTAACGCAATTTTCACGGCTGGCATTTCTAAAGCTCCTAGTCCTTCCAAAGTTCTAAGTGCATGAATGGCTCCTACCGCTAAGCCAATTTCATCTGTTTTAGCCGTAGCTAAAACCTTTAAAAGCGCTGGAACTACATCTTTATTGCCTCTTTCGACCAATAATCGCTGAGCTTGCAAGCGCCAAAATAAGTTGGAATTACTTAACGCTGCCACGCAACTGGCAGAAGAATTTAAGGTTATTGGCGTATACGCAGGCGCTTGATTATAACCTACTCGGTAAATTCTACCATGCGTATAATCACGTAAATCATGGTCATAGGCATTGCCTAAACCATTGGTCCAACCTTTTGGCGTGGGATTATGTTGGATGATGAAACTATACCAATCCGCAATCCAAAGAGCCCCATCGGGTCCAACTTGTGCAAATACCGGCGAAACCCATTCGTCGGCTCCCGCCAAGAAATTAAATGCCTCTTGGTCATTAAAATCAGATCCAGTTTTAACGGTTCTGTTTTGATGTACCACATGGCCCGTTGGCTCCGAAACGAAGGCAATTTGGTTCCAATATTTTTTAGGGAAAGCTCTGGCTGAATAAAAATTATGACCTGCAGCAGCCGTATAACCTCCAAACACATCCACCTGACGCACTTTTTTAGTGATCGTCTTCATGTCTTTGTGCGTGTCAATATTCTTACTTCCATTTAAGCTAAATGGAGCATTCCAAATGTTACGATGGGGAATCGCCATGTACCACCCATGCGCATTGTTGGCCGTCGACCCAAACACATCTCCCGCCTCATTAAAATCAAAACCCCAAGTATTATTGGAAGTCGTTGTCATATGCTCCATTTTGGAACCATCGGGTTTAAATCTGAAAAAAGCCTGAGCAAACTGCAACGAATCAGCGCCCACTTTTCCTTTATATCCTGAATAACCTACGCAACCCCAAATCCAGTTGTCAAATCCATAATGCAAATTAGACGGCCCTGCATGCGTATCGCCAGTTCCAAAACCAGTGATTAACACTTTTTGCTGATCAGCTACCCCATCTCCATTGGTATCTTTGATGAATAAAATATGGGGCGCTTGGGAAACAATTAATCCGCCATTGGCAAAAACCATGCCCGTTGGAATGCTTAAACCCTCCGCAAAGCGAGTAAATTTATCTGCTTTTCCGTCGTTATTCGTGTCTTCGCAACGTAAAATATAGTCGCTTCCGCCGCTTGACTTACGTTCATTCGGGTAGTCTTTGGTAATTAAAACGTATAATAGACCTTTTTCGTCCCACGCCATAGCGATTGGGTGCATGACATTGGGCTCAGAGGCAAAAACTTGCAAATTAAAATCCACTGGGATTTGAATATACTTTACAGATTCCTCTGGGCTTAAGGGTAATTGCTGGAATTGCACACCAGGCCGCCTTTCGTAGTTGGGCAGTCTGGCTTCCCGATAGGCTAGAGGCGCAAGTTTTAATTGGTCTAACAGCGCTCTTTTTTCTTCACCGACCGCATACAAAATACCTTGAGTGACTAATTGTTGGAATCCTTCCGAGTCCCAAGTTCTTTCATCGTGACCGTAAGCAGTGTAAAAAACATTCCCTTTTCCATAGGTACGAACCCAAGTATATGGCTCTGTGCTTGCGCCGGGCTTATCTTTTGCTTGTTCTGGGCCAAGAATTCTAGACTGTAATACAATATTATCCGGCTGTAATTTACTGTGCAAATAGGTTTCATCCACAGTCTTTATCCCTGGGAAATCTTTTAATGCTAGGTGTCCTGGCATTTCATTTTTGATTCGAATGGAATCCATTTTATGGCGCCAAAATTGGCCCCCAACCATTTTGACAAATTCAGGGGAATTTCTAAAGCACCAAGATGCGCAATGCAAAGCGACTAATCCATGTCCAGAAGCCACATATTTTAATAGGGCTTTTTCCTGAGGCGCGGCAATGGAATCCTGATTGGCAAATATAATTAAGGCGTCAAATTTGTTTAAATAATCATCATTTAAGTCCTTTAAGTTATCGGTATAAGTGATGTTCATCCCCTTGACCCCCACGGCAGACTGCAACGAAGGGTATCTATCAAATGGCTTATGATGCCCTTTATCTCCTAAAAATAGGAGTTGGAGTCTTCTGCCTTTTGGAGCATTTTGTGCCAAAGTGGTCACAATTGAACAAATCGAAAACAATACAATGAATAATTTTTTCATTTCAAATAGGTTTTGCTGGCCGCAATTTTCGGCTTTTAGAATTTTGGTATTTCAATAATCTTTCCACCTTGTAAAGCAGATTCATGAGCTAATATACCCACTGAAGTCCAATTGGCCGACTGTGGAGCATTCGGGAAAGGGTCACGATCCGCGGCTAATGCTTGTAAAAACTCATTGACTAAATGTGGATGTGATCCACCGTGGCCTCCTCCTTGTGTAAAGGAAAGATGTTGATTTTCGTCTTCATCATATACGCCTTTGGTCGTAAATCGTTGAATTTCTTCGGGCAAATAATGAGCGTAATCGGGTGTGGCTACTTTTTCTGGAATTTCGGGTTCTGGCTTTTTGGCGGTGTGAACAATTAATTCTTCGCCTTCTATCAAAGGCCATTCCACCGATTTTTTAGACCCATAGACCTCAAAACTTTCTCGGTATTGCCTTGCTACGTCAAATAAAGAGCGATAAACCATCGCGCTTAAATCCGAATCTCTGAATTTGATATGAGCTGACTCAACGGCAAAAGGAGAATTATAATGGGAAATCAATTCTTCACGAATGGTTCCCGATCCAAAACAAGACACATATTCCGCTTCTAAACGTAACAATCCTGCTACAGGTCCCACGCAATGGGTGGCATAGTGCATCGGAGGAAGTCCTGGCCAGTAATCAGGCCATCCATCCATTTCTTGTTGGTGTGAAGCTTTCAAAAACTGTATTTTTCCTAATTCCCCTTTTTCATAAAGCTCTTTGATGTACAAAAACTCTCTGGAATAAACCACAGTCTCCATCATCATGTATTTTTTCCCCATTTTACGGGACGCCTCCACGATGGCCTTGCATTCTTCTACGCTCGTTGCCATAGGAACGGTACAAGCTACATGTTTTCCGGCCAATAAAGCTTTGAGGGTTTGCTCGGCATGTAAATGAATGGGAGAGTTTATATGAACGACGTCAACAGCCGGGTCTTTAATCAATTCTTCAAAATCAGTAAAGCGTTTTTCGATTCCGTATGCATCACCAATCGCTTGCAGTTTTTCAGCATTTCGCTGGCAAATGGCATACATATTAGCCAATGGATGTTTTAAATAAATCGGGATAAATTCAGCCCCAAAACCTAGGCCCACAATGGCTACGTTGTACTTTTTCATTTAATGAATAGGTTTAAATTGAACAGGTAATTTATAATTTTATTTCTTTCGTTTTAATTTTTGTGATTAGCTTTTTCCAGCTTTACTAACTTTTCAAAAGTTAGTAAAGCTAAAAAAGCTTTTTGACAAAGGGGAAGAGAAAATAGATTTTTTTAGGCCAATTTATTGGATTTTTTTAAAAAAGGGTGCGCCATGACGGTCAGAACCAGTAAAATGGTCCCATAGTAAAAGCCTGGTTGCATAATTTCCTTACTGCCAAAAATATAAATCGCTAAAATCATTCCATAAACCGGCTCCAAGGTGATGACTAAGTTGATGGAAAAAACAGAGAAAACTTTATATAAATGGATGGTTTCCGTATACGCATACACGGTACAAACCAGCGCTAAAATTCCAATCCAGAGCCAGTCTAGCCCTATCGGGAAATATCCAACAAGCCCATCAAATGCCCCAAAACTCCAAACCAGTCCAGTCACGATTCCCGCTGCAATCATTTCATATAAGGTGATTAATTTTGGGTTGTGCGTATGAGTGAATTGGCCATTAATTACCGAAAATAGGGCACCAAAAAATCCAGATGCGATGCCCATAAGTAACCCGAGCCACTGCGCTTGTTCGACCGAAAAGATAATGACCAAGGCTGCGATCACCAGTAAGCCTAAAAAAACCTCGATCATCGAAATACGTACTTTCTTGGCAATAGGCTCAATCAATGAGGTCCAAAAGGTTTGAGTAGATAAGCCCGCAAGACACATAGCTACGGTAGAAACTTTTGCTGCGCCAAAAAACAACAACCAATGCAACGCGACAAACCCCCCATTTAAAATCCACACCCACAAAACGGATTTACTTACTTGAAACCCTTTTTTACTGTAATGGATAATCAATGCTAAGCTAATTGACGTAATGACGCATCTGACAAACACGATAGTAAGTGCATTAGCCTGAGTCGCATTGCCTAAAATGGCAGTGAAAGCATAAATAATGACAATAAAATGAATTTTGAAATAGTCCAATAAGCGTGGTGCCGTTTTCATCTTATCGAGGTAATGTATAGTAAAGTCCGACACCCACAGCGCCAAAAACGATGTTTGGAAGCCATACGGCCAATAAAGGTGGCATTCCCCCACCTTCAGCAATTCCCTTACTCATCATGAAAAACAAGATGTAAATAAAGGCTAAGCTAAATCCAAGGGCAATTTGAAATCCTACGCCTCCCCGAGATTTACGCGCCGAAACTAAGAACCCAATGATCGTTAAAATGATGACGGAAATAGGATTGGCATAGCGTAAATATTTCTCAATTAAAAAGACCTCTATGCCATCAGCTCCCCGCGAACGAACTAAATCGATGTGCCGATTGAGTTCAGGCAAGGTAAATGTTTCGTGCAAGAGATGCTTATTTTGAAAGTCTTTTGGAAATAAATTTAAGGTTGTGTCAATTTTTACACCCGATATAATTCCCGTTTTTCCAGGCATTAAATTCCTAATTCGGTAATCATGAATCGTCCATTTTTTGCGAATAGTATCCCATGTAATTCGGTCGGACATTAATTTTTCTTTGATCTCATTGTTGGATATTCTTTCTAAACTGAATCGATAACCTGTATTGGTATTGTTGTCGTAACTTTCAATATAGGCATATACATCGGGGGAAATTTTAATATGCACATCTCGCTTGTCGAAAAAGTAGGTGCCGTTGATGTATTGATGTTCGAAAGGAACCCGAATTTTATTGGCGTTTGGGACAACCCAACCAATCATTATAAACGTACCGATGGCAATGATCGAGGAGCCAATTAAATAAGGCCTCATTAATCGAGTAAAGCTCACTCCAGAGCTCAAAATGGCTATTATTTCCGTTTTCGCAGCTAGGTTTGCCGTAAAAAATACGGTGGCAATAAACACCATCAACGGCGAAATATAGTTGGCCCAGTAGGGAATAAAATTCAAATAGTAATCAAAAATAATGGCATGCATGGGAGCCTGCTTGCGAATGAAATCATCGATTTTTTCGGTATAATCGATGACCATGACAATTAATACAATTAAAAAAACAGCGAAAACGTAAGTCTTCAGAAACTTTTTTAAAATGTAATAATCGAGTATTTTCATTAGCTATTGATCGATTCTTGTTCGTAAGAAATACCAGAAAATAAATGAATAAAAATCACGCGAGCCGTCCTAAAATTGAAGGGGACCATGAAAAGAGAAAATAGGGTAATGGGCACCACATAACCCATGGCCGGAGGGTCGTTGAAAAAATTGAAAACGATAATGCCACCGACCAACATAATTCCCACGGTAAACGCGTATGAAATGTACATGGCGCCATAAAAAAATCCGGGTTCCACTTCATACCTCAGGTCGCAATGGGGACAATTTTCATGCATTTGAGTGAAATTTATAAGATTCCACCACTTGTATTTAAAAAGGCGGCCTTCGTGACAATGGGGACAACGTGCATTGATCATCGCGTGTAGCTTACTGGGATCTGCCATAAATAAAGAAATTTAAGCCTCAAAGGTAAAGAAAATTGGAGGATTAAACGTAATTACGGTCACGTTCCACTCCCTTTTTGTATCTTTGCGGAAATCAAACTTACACGATATGTATTCTATTGTAACAAATGTTCACATTGTACTTTTTGTACTTGTCTTTCTTTTAGGTTTAAATCTATTGGTTCGCGCAATTCGCGGATTATCCAGCGGAGGCGCTTTTGTTGACGCAGATCGCAAAGCAGGATTGTTTTTCATGATCTCTTTACATACTCAATTGTTGATCGGCCTTGTGCTTTATTTTTTCTTAAGCCCAGTAACAGCAGCAGCTTTTGCAGATTTTGGCGCGGCCATGAAAGATCCAGCGACTCGTTTAATTGCCGTTGAGCATATTTCAGTGAACGTGATTGCGGTAGTTTTAGCGACGATAGTAAATGCCAAAAACAAGAAAAATATAGCAGATGCGGCTAAGCATAAAAATGCGTTGATCTTTAATGGAATCGGCCTTTTATTAATTTTAAGCCGTATCCCTTGGTCACGTTTGTTTGCCTAATTATATATGAAAAAAAAGTGCATTTTTTTGGATCGCGACGGTGTTCTAAATGTAGACCGAGTTGATTACGTTTACCGAATGGAAGATTTTATTATTCCAAAAGGTGTGCCGGAGGCTTTAATCGCGCTAAAAGATGCCGGATATTTATTAGTCGTTATTACGAATCAAAGCGGTATTGCCAAAGGACTTTATGAACGCAAGCACGTGTATGCGATTCATGAAGCGATTCAAAATGCATGTGGTGGCGTTTTAGATGATTTATATTTTTGTCCTTATCATGAAAATTTTGATAGCCGTTCTTTAACGAGAAAACCAGGCTCCTTATTGATTGAGAAGGCGGCGGCTAAATATCACG
Source organism: Cytophagaceae bacterium (assembly GCA_005791165.1). Taxonomy (GTDB): domain Bacteria; phylum Bacteroidota; class Bacteroidia; order Cytophagales; family Spirosomataceae; genus Aquirufa. The sequence goes on along the minus strand of SXXW01000024.1, from coordinate 64,337 downwards.
TGGACCTAGAAAAGTCTTTTATGGTTGGGGATCATGAACGAGATATTATCGCTGGAACGCGAGCTGGACTTAGAACAATACGTTTGGCCCCTGAAGGTGAAGAAACGAATGCAACTTTTGTGGTTCGTGATTTATTGGAGGCCTCTAAATTAATTTTAAAAAGTTAGCATATGGAAAAAGTTTATTTAAGCGATGCCGGACCCAAAGTTTCTCCGGCCATTTATGGTTTTTGGCGCTGGGAAAACGAAGTGGCTTCCATGGAGAAAATCGTCCAACTATGCCTTGAATTAGGGATCAATACCTTTGATCATGCGGATCGCTATGGCGATTATTCTTGTGAAAAGACGTTTGGCGAACTCATTTCATCTGGATCTGTGCGACGTTCAGAAATTATCTTGTTTTCTAAATGTGGGATTTGTTTACCCAATGCGGCAAGACCCGATATCCGTGTTAAACATGTCAACACATCCGCTAACCATATTTTAAAATCTGTAGAGAATTCATTGCGAAATTTAAAAACAGATTATTTAGATGTGTTTTTATTGGACCAATTGGATCCTTTGTCGGACTTGGAATCAACGGCCTTAGCATTAGAAAAACTGAAAAGTTCGGGGAAAGTAAAAAATATTGGAGTGTCTAATTTTTCGGTATACCAACATCAACTACTGGTTTCCTATTTAAATATCCCAGTGGTTTCCAATCACATCGATTTAAATTTATTGCAAACCACTGCTTTGGATAATGGCGCTTTGGATTACATCAAGCAAAAATACATGCGGCCATTGGCTGTGTCTCCTTTGGCTGGAGGTCGTATCGAACAAGGTACGGATGAAATCGCACTTCGAGTACGTAAAAAATTAGTGGAAATGGCGGCTAAATACAATAGCAACATCGAGTCTATTGCGGTTGCCTGGGTCGTTAAATTAGGTGCCCTTCCTTTAATCGGAACGTTGGAGGAATCGCGCATTCGCAATATTGTGAATTCATTTAATATCGACCTGGAACATCAAGACTGGTACGACTTATATCAAACCTCTCGACCTGGACCACTTGTTCAAGACTAATTTCAAGGGTTATAATCAAGGAATTAAATGGAAAAGCCCGACCATTAGGTCATGCTTTTTGCTTTTTTCAAGACAAGGCAGTTTTACCTATTATTTATATCCCTCTCCAACGAACTCCTCCAAATTTCCAGGATTAACAACATGAGTCAAGGCTTGGGGATAATTCGTCCGAAAGGTCAATGGGAATTTGGCTTTTGAATGTGAATTCCATTTAATTTCGAATGCCTGAATGGTGTCTCCACTTTCTTCGATGAGGTCGATTTCTTGTTGCTGGCTAGTTCGCCAAAAATAAGCATCTACGGCCATATTGTTGTATGCAAGATACTTTCGGCGTTCAGCGATCACATAATTTTCCCATAAGGCGCCTATATCGGTGCGTTGACTAGCTGAACTGAAGTTATTAATAATAGCATTTCGGATGCCACAATCATAGAAATAAATCTTTTTCCCTTTTTTTATTTCATTGCGGACATTTCGATTTAGGGCAGGTAGTCGGAAGATAACGAATGATTTTTCCAATAGATCGATATACTTCTCGACCGTTTTATTATCGGCCCCTACTATTTGCGCTAATTCATGATAATTTACTTCGCTGCCTATTTGCAGGGCAAGTGCTTTAAGTAGCTTTTCTAAGAGTACTGGTTTTTTGACTTGTTCAAGCATCAAAATATCTTGATACAAATAACTTCCGGCTAATAATTTTAGTCGCTCTATCTCTGCTCCTGGGTGTGTGACGATTTCCGGATAAGAGCCGTAAATAAGTCTTTGCTCAAGGAGTCTTTTTTCAGCCAATAAACCATGATGTTGCACCATTTCAGCAAAGCTCATGGGGTATAGGTGGAAGGCATATTTACGGCCGGTCAATGGCTCATTGACTTTATTGGACAAGTCAAAGGAAGATGACCCTGTCGCAATTAACTGAATTTCTGGAATCTGATCGGTGAATAATTTAAGGGTTAGACCAATACCAGGGATGCGTTGTGCTTCATCGATGAAGACTAAGGTGTGAGGTCCAACTAAATTACGAAGTTTCGTGGATGTGGTTTCTGATAGTATGTCGCGCACATCTGCCTCATCACCGTTTAAATAAAGAAACGATTTTTCTTGCGCTGACAGGATGGCATGAATTAAGGTGGATTTACCTGTTTGTCTTGGGCCAAAAAGTAAGATGGCTTTTCCTTTAAATAAACGTGACTTTATCTCGTTTTGTAAGGTTCGAAATATCATATATTAGGATTCAATTCCTAAAATTACATAATATTTTTGGAATTGAATCCCAAATAAGCATATAATTTTTCTATTACCTATTACCTAAATCACCTTCTCCCCGTATTTCTCCTTCGCTCATTTCCTTTTGGAATCACTCGATTTCCCCTAGGCACTTCTCTTTTTCTGGAGCGATTGTTAACAAATCCTGTTCCCGAACGCATGCCCACCATTTCTAAATCGATGGTTCTTTTGGCCAAATTCGTATCGCGCACTTTCACTTTTACCGCATCACCAAAGGTGAATACACGCCCATTGGACTTGCCCACAATCCGGTAATTTTCTTTATCTAAATCGTAAAAATCGTCGTTTAGGTCGACCATCCGCACAAGTCCCTCGCACGAAGTTTCCCCGATCTCCACAAATATTCCAAATTCCGTTACCCCAGTAATGATTCCTTCAAAAACCTGTGGTTCTTGTAAACTCATGAACTCCACTTGCTTGTATTTAATGGAAGCACGTTCTGCTTCGGAGGCCAACTTCTCCCGATCCGATGAATGTTTGCATTGAATCTCGATAGGCGAGCGATCTTTAGTCTCGCCTCCATCTAAATAATGTTGTAATAATCGATGCGTCATGACATCCGGATAGCGACGAATAGGACTTGTAAAGTGCGAATAAAATGGAAAGGCAAGGCCAAAATGCCCAATCGCATCGGTGCTGTATCGCGCCTTCGACATAGTCCGAACAGCCAAACTTTGCAATACATTTTCCTCCGCTTTTCCCTGAATATTTTCCATCAACGCATTAAACGATTGACTTACTTGCTTCGGTTCGGTGGTTACTTGGTACCCAAATTTCTTCGCAAAGGAAGAAAATACCCTAAGTTTTTCTGGATCAGGTGCCTCGTGAATCCGATATACCATGGTATTTCGCGGATCCGTTTGTTTTAATTCATGTACATATTCAGCCACTTTTTTGTTGGCCAATAACATAAATTCTTCAATTAATTTATGCGCATCCTTGCGTTCGCGCGGATATACGGCAATGGGTTTTCCGTCTTCGTCCAACAAAAACCGAAGCTCCGTCGTATCGAAATTGACCGACCCATGTTTAAATCGAGCGTCTCTAAATGATTTCGCAATCCGATTTAAATCTTTGATGACGGGCTCACACGAATCTTCTGAGGGACCTTCATGTTCGATTAAAACTTGGGCGTCTTCGTAGGCAAACCTACGATCCGAATGGATTAACGTTCTTCCAAACCATTCCTTAACAATCTTACCTTTTTTATCTAATTCGAAAATGGCCGAAAAAGTACATTTGTCTTCATTGGGTCTCAACGAACAAAGGCCATTGGAAAGTTTTTCGGGCAACATAGGAACGACACGATCCACCAAATAAACGGAGGTCGCACGTCGATAAGCCTCTTGGTCTAATACACTTCCAGGTTTCACATAATGGGAAACATCGGCAATATGAACGCCGATTTCCGTATGTCCATTAGCCAAAATTTGATAGCTAATCGCATCGTCAAAATCTTTGGCATCCACCGGATCTATCGTGAAGGTCAAGACTTTTCTGTAATCTTTTCTCTTTTTAATTTCGTCTTTTGAGATGGTGGTTGGGATAGCCTCAGCAGCCAATTCCACCTCTTCTGGAAAATCATAAGGAAGCCCAAATTCCGCCAAAATGGAGTGCATTTCAGTGTCATTTTCACCGGCCTTTCCTAAGACTTTGATCACGCGGCCTTCCGCTTTTTTTCCGGCGGAGGCCCAACGAGTCACCTCGACGATCACTTTGTCTAGGTGATTAGCCGCCATCGTTTCCGTACGAGGCACGTAGATATCTTCGTATATTTTTTTTGAATCGGGAATTAAAAAGGCGTAGTGCGGGGTGACTTGGATTACGCCCACTAACTCAGGCGAACGTCTTTCTAAAATCTCAACGACCTCGCCTTCCGGGCGGTCATTTTTCTTTTTTTCAGAAGGCCTGCGCGCTTGAACGAGGACTGTATCTCCGTCTTTGGCATACATTAAATCGGCCGTCGCGACCCAAATATCTTTTCCCTCTCCTTCGGTTACGATGAAGGCAAAACGTGAATTTACGTGATCCACACGACCTTTGACTTGGAATGATTCACTGTCAAATCTATAATTACCATCCGACTGGCGAATGATCCTGTTTTCTTGTGCTAAATTATGTACGGCGTCGGAATAAAATTCCTTGGTCTTTCGGTCGCGAATCGCAAATGCTTTGTGAATTTGGTTGACCGAGTACGATCGATAATCGTTGAGTTCAAAAAATTCGAGTATCTCTGCTTGAATTTCTCTTAAAAATTTTTCTTGTTTTGGGTTAATGCCCATGATTTATTTGTAATTAGCCTGCAAGGTACGAATATCAAATAGGAATTCTTAATTCCAAGCCCTTATCTTTGTAAAATGAATCGTTCTCGCATCGCATTATTTTTGTTGGTTCTTTTTATTCTCAGTGGAGTTTTCATTTGGTATAAAAGCACGAAAAGCCAAGAAACAAACGTAGCATCTACGGCAGTTATCGTTGAAACTCCCGTATTTAATTCCGATTCAGCCTATGCACACATCGCGAAGCAAGTAAGTTTCGGTCCTCGAATTCCTAATTCTCCAGCACAAATCAAATGCAAAGATTGGATTGTTGAAAAACTAAAGGGCTACGGTTGGCAAGTCAAAATCCAAGAATTTACCTCCTTCCGTTATGATGGATATAAAATGAAGGGCTATAATATCATGGCGCAATACCAGCCGCAAATTCAAAAGCGGATTTTATTGGGGGCGCATTGGGATGCCAGAAGTATCGCCGACAAAGATTCGGTGGATAAAAATAAGCCAATTGACGCGGCAAATGATGGCGGGAGCGGCGTAGGGGTTATGTTGGAAATCGCGCGACTTTTATCGGAAACTACCAAAAAGCCGACGGTCGGCGTGGACCTAATTTTCTTTGATTTAGAAGATCATGGCGAGCCTCATGATTTCACGGGAAACCCGTCGACGACCAGTTGGGCCCTAGGATCTCAACACTGGGCCACGAACATCATCCCAGAAAACTACCGTCCTTATTATGGAATTTTATTGGACATGGTGGGGGCTAGAGGGGCGAAATTTCCACATGAAGGGTCATCGATGCAATATGCACCCGGTATTGTACGCTCTATTTGGGCAACGGCTGCTGATTTAGGGTACGGAAATATGTTCATCGACGAGGAAGCTTTTGGAATAACGGACGACCATACGGCGGTGAATGAAGTAGGTAAAATTCAGATGATTGACATCATCGATATAAGGCCGGTGAATGGTGGTTTTGATTTTGGATCTTTCCATCACACGCATCAAGATAATTTGAGTACCATCGACAAGTCCACGCTAAAGGCGGTTGGGCAAACACTATTACAAGTTTTATATAGAGAATAATATGGAAGAAAATGCTTTGCAATTTGTGCATTTAAATGACACGCATGTAGGTTTGGGAGCTAAAATGGTCCCTTTTGCTGGATTTAATATGCCGGTTTTATACACCAATTTAATTGAGGAGCATGTTTGTGTGCGCAACAATGTAGGAGTTTTTGACGTGAGCCACATGGGGGAATTTTTATTAAAGGGAGAAAAAGCGCTGGATTTAATTCAATATGTATGTTCGAATGATGCGTCTAAATTAACGGACGGCAAAGTGCAATACAGCTGTTTACCTAATGCAACAGGGGGTATTGTGGATGATTTATTGGTATATCGAGTGAATGCCCACGAATATTATTTGGTGGTTAATGCGTCTAATATTGAGAAAGATTGGAACTGGATTTCGTCTCATAACACCTTTGGAGTTGAAATGACAAATCGATCCGACGACTTTAGTTTATTTGCGGTTCAGGGGCCAAACGCACTTCCTGTTTTGCAGAAATTAACCGATGTTAATTTATCTGAAATGCCTTATTATACGTTTAAAATAGGTAATATGGCTGGATTTTCAGAGGCGATTATTTCAAATACTGGGTATACGGGAGCGGGAGGTTTTGAGATATATGTGGAGAATAAAAATGCCCTAGCGATGTGGAATGCCATTTTTAAGGCGGGGGAATCGGTTGGAATTCAACCGGTTGGTTTAGGTGCGAGGGATACCTTGAGAACGGAAATGGGTTATTGTTTATATGGCCATGACATTGATGATACGACTTCGCCGATTGAGGCGGGATTAGGGTGGATTACCTCGTTTAATAAGGATTTCATCATGAAGGATTTCCATGCGGCGATCAAAGCGGCTGGACCTAAGAAAAAATTAGTGGGTTTTGAGATGATTGATCGTGGGATTCCACGCCAACATTATCCCATTTTGAACGCGGCGGGTGAGGCGATTGGTGAGGTAACCTCAGGAACACAATCTCCCAATTTGTCTAAAGGAATTGGCATGGGATATGTGGAGACATCCCAAAGTACGGTTGGCACCGAGGTTTTTATCTCCATCCGTGACAAATCATTAAAAGCTCAAATCGTTAAAATGCCTTTCATTTAAGATGCGTAAAATAGATGTATGCTTCTCGCCTGATTTAATTCATTTATATGATTTGTCGGATAAATGTGTCGTGGTGGTGGACATTTTTAGGGCTACATCCTGCATGGTGACGGCTTTTGCACATGGAGCGGCAGAAATTGTTCCGGTGGAGCAGATAGAATTATGCCAATCATTTCGCGAGCAAGGATATTTGATTTCGGCTGAGCGCAATGGCATTACACCAGAAGGTTTTGACTTTGATAATTCGCCATTTTCCTATCAAGATTCAAAGGTTAAAGGGGCCAAAATTTGTGTAACGACGACCAATGGTACCGTGGCGATTCGTCGGTCTGCCGAAGCTCCCCAATTATATGTGGGGGCATTTTTAAATTTGTCCAGCATTACGGAGGCGGTTAAAAATTGGCAAGGCGACGCTTTAGTCGTATGTGCCGGTTGGAAAGGAAAGCCAAATTTAGAAGATACTTTGTTTGCGGGTGCCCTGATAGACCAATTGACCGGTGTCTACGAGGTAGCCGATGACGCTGCTTTAATGGCTTGGAAAAACTATAATGTTGCCTCCAAAGATATGTTGACTGCCGTAAAAAACTCCTCCCACGTGAAAAGATTGTTAGGTTTAGGCATCGAAAAAGACATCGCTTTTTGTTTGGAAATGGACCGTTACGATGTCTTACCTGAATTAGAAGGGGAACAATTGGTCAATAAAAAACTTTAATCAATAGCCTCTAGGGGGGATTTTTAAAATATGATTCTTTACAGTACGCAAAAGTCGAGTCCAAATGTTTCTTTCGAGGAAGCCATTTTCAGGGGTTTACCTCCGGATAATGGGCTATATATGCCTACTGAAATCAAGCGTTTGCCGGATTCGTTTTTTGAAACCATTCAGGATTTATCCTTGGTGGAAATTGCGGAGGCGGTATGTGCTAATTTATTGGGAGATGATTTAAGTGAAGCGGAAATAAAGTCTATTATTGCGAGTTCGATGAACTTTGAGGCGCCCTTATTTTCATTGGAGCCAGGGGTGGAAATTTTGGAATTATTTCATGGTCCGTCGATGGCCTTTAAGGATTTTGGTGCCCGATTTATGGCGGCGGTCATGTCGCATTATTTGGTCAAACATCATAGAGAAATTCGGATTTTAGTAGCGACTTCTGGGGATACGGGGGGAGCGGTGGCTCAAGGTTTTTTTAATACGCCGGGGATATCGGTAACTATATTGTATCCATCGGGGAAAGTTTCGGACATTCAGGAAATGCAGTTGACGACTTTAGGGGGAAATGTGGAGGCTTTGGAGATTGAGGGGACTTTTGATGATTGCCAACGATTAGTTAAGCAAGCCTTTTTGGATGCGGATTTGCGGGCCAAATTTAATTTGGCTTCAGCTAATTCGATTAATATTGCGCGATTAATTCCTCAGTCGTTTTATTATTTTGCGGCCTATGCGGAGGCGAAAAGGAAAGGATTATTGGATCCTTTGGTGTTCAGTGTGCCTTCGGGAAATTTTGGAAATTTGAGTGGGGGTTTGATGGCATACCAAATGGGTTTACCGGTCAAAGCGTTTATCGCGGCTTGCAATGAAAACCATCCGGTTCCTGATTATTTGTCGACCGGTGTGTATCATCCGGAACCTAGTGTCGAAACCATCTCCAATGCGATGGATGTGGGAAGCCCGTCGAATTTTGTGCGGATGCAAATTCTTTCCGGGGGAGTTTTGGACGAAATAAAGCAGGTGGTCAAAGGCTATTTTACGAATGATGTTCAAACGAAAAAGAGGATGTCGGAGGTGTATGAAAAAACAGGTTACATCATGTGTCCGCATACAGCGGTGGGTTATGATGGGCTATTGCAATATAAAAAAGAGTGTGGCGAAAAGGTTACTGGAGTCGTTTTGTCGACCGCACATTATGCTAAATTTTTGCCAACCGTCGAGGCGGTGATCGGCGGAAAAGTTCCTGTTCCCTTACGACTATCTGAGTTGCTGGACAAACAAAAAAAATCCATCTTGTTGGGGACGGATTTTGAAGGATTCAAAAAGTTTTTGCTAGGCTAGCTTTTTAATGCCTTTTTGGGCTTTATACCAATGCCAAAAATTTCTGTTTTTCTTGGTAGACCACAAGGCCGATCAATGCAATAAGTAAAATCCCAATGCCAGGAGTATTGGCAAGGCAAATTTCGAAAAGCAGGATATTAACGGATATTGGAGCTAAAATGAGCGTTCCTAAAGCCCGTTTTGTCGGCATGATTACTAAGGCACCTCCTATAATTTCCAATATTTTTACGACAGCCATATATCCTGTTGTTCCCAAAAGATTGAAAAAAGTTAATGAATTTCCGGTCATGGGTGGCACTGGCAACAATGGTAAAAAGAAGCTGATGCCTCCCAATAAAAATAAAAAGGCTAAGATAGCGGCCGGGATGTGTGTAAGGGATTTCATTTTTTAGGGGGTTAAATTTTAGATTTTTACAATGATTATTTATAAAACTAGATTTGCGATGGGGGCCATTTTATTTGCGCTTGTTAACTCCATCATGTATAATTCGAAATTAATGAGTTGATTTTGAGAATCAAAATGAACATTGAAAAAGGGTATTCTTCCTATTTTATTATTGAATATAGGACTAATCATCCATTTGGTTTTTTGTTTTCGGTCGACCAATAAAGCAAATACAGTTTTGTTTTTATTTTCGTTTATTAAAGGGTTTTCTAGGTTGATGAGGTATTTTCCAGAACCTAAGGAATCGATCGATTTTATTTTTAGAGGTTTAAGGTTCGAGGAAATTTGAGCTGTAGCTAAGGAGATTATTTCGTCCTTTGGTAGGTGATAATAGTTGCGTTGATTAATCAATTCATAGTCTAAAGGAGCAATGGAATAGCTTGAAAATGGAGCATTATGATGCGCATTGTTGACATCTGAGCGTAGTCTCAAATGCATATTTTCTAAGGTGTCCAGCGAATAAAAATAACTTAGGATATAAAAAGTGATGGCTAATCCCGTTAATGGGATTAGGCTTTTAGAAAAAATGGGGATGTTGAGACAACATAAATAAATCCCAATTAAACTGATGATCCCATAAAAAAGAAAGCGTTCGGAATTAACGATGGACACCAAATCGCCTTGGCTTGACCGGCCAATACAAATCAGAATTCCGACAATCATCACTTGTGCCATCAATAGCGTGGGAAATGATATGAACCGTTTTTGGCCCTTTAAAATAGCAAAAGCTAAGAACAAGCAGACCAAAATACCTGTGGCCATATTGATAAGGCCCACATACGTATCCGATACTTTAACCATAAATAAGCCTAAAAAGCTCGAAAAAGCCATTAAATAGGTTAAAATGGAAGGACTCGTTATAGGAGATTTTTCAGAAACAGGAAGTCCCATCACATATAGCAGGATGATGATAGCGGCAAAACCGGCAAAATAATAGGTTAAACGCGATTTGGTTTTCCAAAAGACAAAGGCGACAATGGGCAAGAAGGCTATTCCCTCCGTGGAAACAAAGGGGTAAGCTAAGGCTAAAAAGAATACCCATAATTTATTTTCCGCGTACATCAGGCCATAGGAAATCCAAACTAGAAACAGCATGGATCCCGTGTGCTGAGAAACGCCGATGAAACCAAAATTATCTAAGTTGCCATAGCTAGAAAACAAGATGAATGATATGGGAACCATGTGCCATAGCGAATGCTTTTCCTTTTTTAAGTAAAGAAAAATAGGAACGGCGATGGCTAAAAGCTGAAGATTAGCGAAGATGGTCATCCATTTGAAATCAATAAATCCTAAAAAACTATAGGAAATGAGCATGATGAGTCGGCCATACGCAATTCGATGAATTTGATTATGGGGTTGGAAAATGGCCTCTACATTTTCAAAAAATGAATGGTGTTGGATGAATTCAACTAATTGCAGATATTGGAAGTCGTCCCCAAATGACGGGAAATTAATGAGCAAATGATTCAGTTTGACAAAGTGCAAGATTGCAGGAATGCTTGCCATTAAAATGATCCATAAAACGTGTTTTTGTTTCATTCTAAACGCGTGGGTTCGCCGTCCAATTTAAGCACGTCGACTACCTTTTTATGATCCAATGAAAATAGATAATATTCATTTCCTCCTAAAATGACATCTTTGGGAAGCCATACATTGGCCATTTTAGGACCTAATGGTTTTTCATCATACGTTAATGCGCTACAGGTAAATACCTTTGGATCCTGAATAGATCGAATGATTAAAAAACGATCATATTCTTTTTTCAAAGGCAAATTTTCAAAATAAATTGCTCGGATATTCCCTTTGGTTCGGTAGGAATATTCTCCAGGAATTTTGAAGTTCGAGGCATTTTTCATCCCCTCTTGGATCGAGGAAAGGGAAGGGATTTTTGCGTCTGGAAAACGATAATATTTGGGATTATGGAGCAAATTGAAATCATAGATTTGACCTTCATATGCGCTTGATTTTTTTTGATAAAAGGTGTTGATCAGATCAGCTTGCAATCGCAATGAAATCGCTTTCGTTGGGATGATTGAAAAATAGGTAGAGGGCAAGAAAAATACAAAGCCTATCAGTAAACCTGGCGTCCATGAGCGACGTAAAAATTCAAATGGATGAATTAGAATAAGGTAAAGCAATATGAGGCCAATCAGGCCATAGGTGAAAAACCGTTCGGAAATAGCAATGTCCAGGATATCCCCCATTTGAAAACGTCCGATGCAAATTAAGGCACCAGTGGCCATGATTTGTGTATAGATTAAAAAGGGAAAAGCGAGGGATTGAAAGGTTTGTTTTCTCCATACTCGAAGGATGGAAAAAATGATTATGCCAAAGACGATGAGGCCTAATAAGGCAGCGATTTCAGACCGATGTGAATCCGAAAAGGGCAATCTAAATATGCCTAAAAACCCTAAGAATCCTTGGCCTAATTCGAAAAAAGTATTCGCCGTGATGGCTAGATTAGCTTTTTGCTGTGGGTGATAATTGGCGATGTAAAAACCGATAATGCCCACGCCTAAAAAGCTAAAAATGGGAGCCCATTTATTTTTTTGCATCCACAGAATCACGGCTACCATGGGGATAAAGGCAATTCCTTCCGAAGACACAAAAGGATAAAATAAGGCCATTAAAAGCACCCATTTTTTATCTTGGAAATAGAGCAAACCATACGAAATCCAAACCATGAAAAGGATGGAGGAGGTGTGCTGTAAGCTGCCAATCAAACTGTAATTGTCTAAATTCCCAAATCCTGAAAAGAGAATTAAGGTGATGGGAATCAAGTGAAAAATGGATAAATTCTGCCTTTTTAGATAGCCGTAAAAAGGAATTAAAATCACTATCATTTGCAAATTAGCCAGCAAAATCAAGTTTTTAAAATTGATTTCATGCACGATCAAATAGTAGAACGCCACCCAAATCCGCGCAAAAGCAATGCGGTGAATTTCATTGTGAGAAGCAAATAATTGGGATATCAGTGATTTTGTACTCGCGCCGTCAAACAGGTCAGGAATCATTTCTAAAAATAGAAAGTCATCGGACCAAGTAGGCGTATTTTCTAACTTACAATATAAATGGAAAAAGTGGATGGCAATGGGCAATGAGATGGCGATACAAAATCCTAAGAATAATCGCTTTTTCATCTTGATTTATTTTTTTAAATAGTCATTTCTCGAAAGGTATTTTTCGATTAAAATGTACAGCAAAATAAATAAATACCGGCTCCCCATTTCCTTGATTTTCAAATTGGATTCCCCCGCTTTCCTGTTTCTCCAGGAGTTAGGTAAAATCCCAAATGAATACCCACGGATGATTGCTTTCAAAGGCAACTCAATGGTTAAATTGAAGTGTGCAGATAAAAATGGTTTCAAGCCTTCAATCGTATGACTTCGATACATTTTAAATGCGTTGGTGAAGTCATTGTATTTGATGCCGATTAAAACCTTGATGAGCCAATTGGCAATCCGATTGATCACTAGTTTATGTTTTGGGTAATCGTAAACCGCTGAACCTTTCATAAAGCGAGAGCCGAACACGCAGTCTAAATTGTCGCGTACCATCAGCCGATAAAAGGCAATTAAATCAGCGGGATCATCAGATAAATCAGACATCATCACACCCACACATTCTCCCGTAAAGCGGTCCAAACCGTAGCGAATCGCATAACCAAAACCATTAGGTCCTGGATTGGTGAAGCATACCAATGTGGGAATTTCTTTATGAAGCTCTTGAAGTATTTCTAAAGTTTTGTCTTTGGAATTATCGTTGACCACCACAATTTCATGATCGACCTCTGCTACCGAAAGCGCTGCATATAAGGAAGTTAAGGTCTCTTGGATCGAGCCTTCTTCATTGTATGCAGGGATGACAACGCTTAGTTTCATGGCTTAGGATAATATAGGTTTCAACATGGCCTCATCTTGTTTAAACCAATCGTAGACTTCTGAAAGGAGTGTTGGGACGGTGATTTCTGGGCGCCAACCGCTAAACTCGGTGATTTTGGTGTTATCGGTCACATAGATTGGGATATCTCCAGGTCTATTTTCAGCGGTCTGAGAAATGGATATTGTATTTCCCGTGATTTGGGAACAAACGTCGGTTAATTCGGCCAACGAAATAGTTTGTTCTAAACCGCCACCCACGTTAAATATTTGGCCTTTTTGTAAACTCAAATGGGCTATTTGCCATTGGACTAATCGGAATAAATCGCGGACATGCAACACGTCGCGTGCTTGTTGGCCCTGCCCATCAAACCCAATATAAGACAATGAACCTTTCCAAAAATGCCTTGCCATCCAAAGCACAATCACTCCTTGGTCAATCTTCCCCATTTGATAAGGACCGCTTAATACTCCACAACGATTGATGACCGCCGGAATATTAAAGTTATGTGCAAATTCTTGAATGAGGTATTCGGAGGCCAATTTAGTCGCTCCGTACAAGGACCTTAAACCGGTTAATGGAAAATCTTCCGTTAAACCTTTCGATGAAATCCCCGGCATGGGTTGTGCGTCAGAAAGATTAAATCGATTGGGGTTAGAAGTCAGTGAAACGTCCAATAAGCGATCATATGGATATACTCGAGACGTAGATAAAAAGATGAAAGCCGCTTGATGTTTTTTGGCAAAATATAAAGTGTTGATCGTGCCGTTCAGGTTGGTGTCAATTAAATTCTCCAGCTCCCCAGGAATAGTTCCGGCTAAAACAGAGGGTTCAGCGGCAGCGTCGATGACAATGTCGACCGCTGGAATACGCTCCAAATCCGTTTTTATGCGCACGTCTCCATGGACAAAATGGATGCCCTGTGCCAGTATTTTTTGTAGATTAATTTCAGATCCTCGCCTCGAAAGATTGTCTAAACAATAGATTTCTGAATCGGTATAATATTGTTTAAAAAGGATGGCCAAATTTGACCCAACAAACCCACAACCACCGGTAATTAATATTTTCATGATTGAGCTGTTTCCATGTAGCGCGTATAAATGTCTACAAACACGTCTTCAAGCGATTTGGTGATATCCCAATTTGGATAATGCGCTTTCATTTTTTTCAAATCGCTGTAATAACAGATGTGATCACCGATTCTATTTTGATCTACATAGGTATATTTCATGGGCTTGCCTGAAATTTTAGCGATCAAATCAAAGGCTTCTAAAATAGAAACCGAATTATCTTTTCCTCCACCGATGTTGTACACTTCCGCGATGCGGGGAGCCTTTAAAAACTCCTCAATAAACCTCGCTACGTCATAGGAATGGATATTATCGCGCACTTGCTTTCCTTTGTATCCAAAAACGGTATACTCTTTCTCCTCAATATTGCACTTGATCAAATAACTTAAAAAGCCGTGCAATTCTACTCCCGCATGGTTTGGACCTGTTAAGCAACCTCCGCGTAAACAGGCCGTTGGCATATTAAAATAACGTCCATATTCCTGTACGGAAATATCGGCAGAAACTTTCGATGCCCCAAACAGCGAGTGCTTCGACTGATCTATACTAAAGCTCTCTGAAATACCCTCAAAATAAGAAGGATCATCGTAGTCATAACGCGTTTCCAACTCCTTCATTTTGATCAAATTAGGAGCATCGCCGTATACTTTATTGGTCGATAAATGCACAAAAGGAACGTTGGTATCGTAACGACGAAGGGACTCCAACAAGTTGAAAGTACCTACGGCATTGGTATCAAAATCTTCAAAAGGAATGGACGCCGCCCGGTCGTGGCTCGGTTGGGCCGCGGTATGAACAATGGCATCCGGCTTAATGGAAGGAATGATGTCTAGGATAGCTTGGCGGTCTCTTATGTCAATTTGATCGTGTAAATGATATGAGGAGCCATATATTTTTAGGCGGTCTTTGTTGGAAGAATTATCGCCTTGCATGCCAAAAAACACAGCTCTTTGGTTATTATCGATTCCGTGAACCTCCCATCCCTTCTGAAGAAAATATTCACTTACTTCGGAACCGATTAGGCCCATAGAACCTGTAACAATTAATTTTTTTGACATGGTATCGAATCTTAAAAAAACAAATTTACGCCTAATTTTTAAATTTCTGAAATATCTAAAATCCTCAATTGCAAATTCCGATCGCCCCGAAATTCATTAATTTCCACATGATAAACCATTTGGAACGCGAGCTGCTTTTCGTAGGCATGTAAAAGTCCTTCGTAAAAATCTTTGCGAATCCCAAAACCCACGGCCTCCCATGAAGAGCCAGAAGGCGAAGAACTTACATGTAATTTCAGATGCTCTTCCTTCATGATGAAGGGAGCCTTAGTTAAATAAATGGGGCCACTCAGAAAATTGGGCATCATATTGCCCGGACCATAGGGGGAAAGTCGGGATAATAATTGATCATAAAAGGAAAGCGTCATGGCTTCCAAAGGTACCTGAAGGTCAATCGTCAATTCAGCCCTCAACTCGCCTGTTGGCAAACCTGTTTGCACAAGCGCCTCAAAACGATCAATGAAGGCTTGAAGGTTTTCGGGTTTTAGGTGTAGCCCAGCAGCATGTGTATGCCCTCCAAATTGGGCTAATAAATCCGCGCATTTTTCTAAAGCGGCATGTATGTCAAAGCCTTTGACCGATCGAGCTGAGCCTACAATCTGTCCATGTGATTCGGTTAAAATGATGGTGGGCCTAAAATAAAATTCTTGAATTTTACTGGCGACGATGCCGACGACCCCCTTGTGCCAACCCGCTTGAAATAAAACTGTGCTTTTGGCGTTTTGCAGAAATGTGTTGGTGTCAAAGAGTGAAAGCGCTTGGCTGACGATTTCTTTTTCGACCACTCGGCGCTCTAGGTTTTGTTGGATGACAGCCTCGGCCAACATTTGCGCTTCGATGAGGTCGGAGGCCAACAATAACTTCACGGCGCCATGGGCATGTTCCATCCGACCCGCGGCGTTGATGATGGGCGAAATGGAAAAGACAATATCGGTGATCTGTATAGGTGCTTTTTTATTGGCTTTTTGCAATAAATAAGAAAGGCCGGGACTTGGATTTGAGCCTAATTGGACCAAGCCATGGTAGGCCAAAATTCTATTTTCTCCCGTGATCGGAACCATGTCGGCGGCTATCGAGCAGGCCAATAAATCCAATCGCTCAAAAATGGGATCCATGTCTAAGTCATTGGCTTGGGCAAAGGCGCATAAAAGCTTAAATCCGACACCACAACCTGTTAATTCTTTGAAAGGATAGGCACAATCTTTCCGTTTGGGATCTAGGACCGCGATGGCTTTTGGAATGGTTTCTTCGGGTAAATGATGGTCACAAATGATAAAATCGATGCCCATTTCATTACACCATTCGACCCGTTCGTGGGCTTTGATGCCGCAGTCCAAGGAGATGATTAAGCTGTATTCGTTGTCATAGGCATATTGAATTCCCGCTTGGGACACGCCATACCCTTCATTATATCGATCAGGAATGTAATAGTCGGCATCTGCCCCTAAAATTTCGGTTAAGTATCCATAGACCAAAGCGACCGATGTCGTTCCATCCACATCATAATCGCCATATATCAGTATTTTCTCTCCATTTTCCAATGCCAAAGCCAAGCGTTCTACCGCGATGTCCATGTCTTGCATGAGGAAGGGATCCGGCAGATCATCCAACGAAGGCACCATGAAATACTTGGCTTGGTCGAAAGTCAGAATGCCCCGACTCACCATCAAAGAGAGGAAGTATGGGTTTTTAGTTGTTTTTAACTCCTCTTGCAATTGGGCAATGGCTTGTGGATTCGGAGGAGGCAAAAACTTCCAGTTCTTTTTGGCTTGTAGCATATTCGTGGTGTAAGCCAAATTCTTTGGCTAGTAGAGTTTTATTATCTGAATGCTAATTTAGGTAGGCCATTTGGATTGATTGGCATCTTTTTAAAATTATCAAGGAGTTGGCAGAATTAAATATAATTTTTTAAAAGGAATTCAATAGTTTTGAGCGAGGATTGAACCAAAATCTGCTACAGAAATATTTTGACTATCTTTGTCTTAAGATTGATTTAAATGAAACAGCGAATTTATATTGATACTTCAGTTGTTGGAGGGTACTTTGATGAAGAGTTCAAAGAAGCGACAATCAAGTTATTTAAACGTCTTGAAAATAAGGAAATTATTTTTGTCGTCTCTGACTTACTAGACCTTGAATTAATAAATGCGCCGCAACATGTTAGAGAGCATATATTAAAATACTCTTCAGATAAGTTTCAAAGAGTTGAGCTTACGGAAGAAGCAATTAAACTTGCAGACACGTACATTGACGAAAAAGTAGTAGGAAAAACGAGTTTGGAAGATTGTCGTCATATTGCTCTGGCAACCATTCACAAAGTGGATGTTTTAGCCAGTTGGAATTTTAAACATATCGTAAACCTTGACAGAATTAAGGGCTATAATTCAGTTAATTTACGAATGGGTTATTCAATGATTGAAATTAGAAGCCCCAAAGACTTAGTTAATTATGAAAACAATTAAAAACGAAAAGCAGTTTGATGCGGTAAAAATGATGCGAGACATCAGAGAAAAAATAAGCAACGAAACTCAAAATATGACTTTTGAGGAGTTAAAAGCATATATAAATAAGCAATTATCTGAAAACAAGTCGAAACTTGCAGGGCAGTAAAATTGTCGATTCTAGGCTTCTGTCCTTGGTAAAATGATCAGTCTATTGAGCTATTACCTGTTACTTAATACCTCTTACCTAGAGAACCTCTTACCTAAATTTACCGAATCCCTTTTGCCTAATTTCGCCTTTTTTTGGGGTTTGGGTAACGAAATTCAAATAGAATTTGCGATCCGATGGGCATAATTTTGATTTAAAAATATACCTTGCATGAACATGGAGCAAAAGATAGCCATTGAATTATTGTCAAAGCATTTGTTTTGGGACACTCCCTTGGAAGGGATTGATATAGAAAAAAACAAAGGTTTTATTGTCCAAAGAGTTTTGGAATATGGGTTAATGGAAGATTGGAATTTAATTTCAGCCTGGTTTGGAATAGGAGAAATAGGGGCTTTAGCTACTCAATTTAGGTCCTTAGAACCCAAAGCATTAGCATTTATAGTGAATATAACGGGATTGCCCATTAAAAATTTCAGATGTTACACTACGAAACAGTCGATGAATCCACCCTGGAATTATTAAAAAAGCTCCAATCCTTACGCATGTTTAGTGAAATGCGCTTGGTTGGAGGGACGTCATTAGCGCTTCAAATAGGGCATCGAAAGTCCATTGATATAGACTTATTTGGATTATTGAACGTTGATTTTGATGCATTGACGGATGAATTAAAAACAATAGGAGATGTGGTTGTGTTGGGCAATTCTAAAAATATTCATACGTACCTAATCGATGAAATTAAGGTCGACATTGTTCATTTTGAATATCCTTGGTTACGAAATAGATTGGAAGTAGATGGCATTTATTTAGCTGGCATTGAAGATATAGCAGCGATGAAATTGGGCGCTATTATAGGTAGGGGGAGCAAAAAAGATTTTATCGATTTATATTATATTTTGCAGCAATTCGATTTAACTCAATTATTGAGTTTTTATGGTCAAAAATACCACCCGACTGGATCTATTTTTTTGGTTCTTAAGAGTCTAGTTTATTTTGAAGATGCGGAGAATGAAGCCATGCCATGGATGTTTCACGATTTAAGTTGGGAAGAAGTAAAAACAACTATTCAAAATGCACATGCAGCGTATTTATTTTCAGGCCGCAACAATATTACCTAAAAAACCCTATTACCTAATACCTGTTACTTATTACCTAAAAAAACCTATTGCCTAATGTTAATGCTTCACCCCATCCCCCTTCACCACCTTCCAAAGGGTCAATAATATTATTTTAACATCAAATAAAAATGATTTTTTCTGTAGGTATTCCGCATCTAAGGCAACTTTTTGTTGGGTTGGTAGCTCGTCACGCCCGTTGACCTGGGCCCAACCCGTCAGTCCGGGGACAAGTGTATGCACACCTGCCGAGGCTCTCGCTTGAATTAAATCTGTTTGGTTTTCAAGGGAGGGGCGAGGACCCACCAGCGACATGTCGCCCATAAAAATGCACCATAACTGAGGCAATTCATCCAAACTACTTTTGCGCAAAAATGAACCGATGGGGGTGAGAAATGAATTTGCGTCGGCCAATAAATGAGTGGGCAGGACGGGAGTATTGACTTGCATGGTTCGAAATTTTGGCATGGCAAATACGACATGGTTACGACCTACTCGGCGCGACCAGTAGAGGATGGGGCCTTTGGAACTCAAGGCGACGGCCAGGCCAACGAACACCATCGGAATCAGGAAGATAATTCCGGCGATGAGGGAAACCAATATGTCAATAAATCTTTTTAACATCTCACACGGATAATGCTTGGTCCAGGTCTTCCCACAGGTCGTCCACGTGTTCCAAACCGACCGACAAACGTAGTAAATTACCCGGAGTTTTGCTATCAGGCCCTTCGATGGATCGGCGATGTTCTACCAAAGATTCCACTCCACCCAAGCTAGTGGCTTGTTGGAATAGCTTCAAACTTGATGCCACCTTACGAGCATTTGCTTCATCTCCTTTAATTTGGATCGAGATCATTCCAGAAAAACCGTTGGGCATTTGGCGCTTAGCGAGCTCATGCTGGGGATGTGAAGCTAATCCTGGATAATGCACCTTTTCGATGGCGATGTGTTTTTCTAATTTTTGGGCTAGGGTTAAAGCGGAGGCAGAATGTTCGCGCATGCGCAATGGAAGTGTTTTTAGCCCTCGAGCTAATAGGTAACAATCCAAAGGATTTTGTGTGGCGCCCATCAGAATTTGGACACGTTTTAAGCGCGCCGACCAGTCGTTTTCTTCTCGAACGATGATGGCTCCACCGAGTACATCCGAATGTCCACCGATGTATTTGGTGGTGGCATGCATGACGATGTCGGCGCCTAAAGAGATCGGGTTTTGTAAAATAGGCGTGGCGATGGTATTATCGACGCCAACAAATATTCCATGCGAATGAGCTAGAGTGCATATGGCTTGAATGTCGGAAATTCCTAGGAGGGGATTGGCAGGGGTTTCTACCCAAATGAGTTTTGTATTGGGTTGGATTGCGCCCTTAATGGCCTCCAAATCCTCCATGTCCA
Source organism: Cytophagaceae bacterium (assembly GCA_005791165.1). Lineage (GTDB taxonomy): Bacteria > Bacteroidota > Bacteroidia > Cytophagales > Spirosomataceae > Aquirufa. The sequence continues at coordinate 43,915 of SXXW01000024.1, read as the reverse complement.
CTTGGGTCATTTGCAATCCCCAGGGACCCATAATTTCCTCTGCTAATTTCATCGAGGCATAATAACCGACGGCAGGCATGAGGACATGGTCTCCTGATTTCATGCATTGAAAGACGGCTGAGACGGCGGCTAGACCAGAGCCAAAAGCAAAGGCTATGGCTCCCCCTTCGAGAATGGCTAAGCCTTTTTCGAGGGCATCCCGATTAGGGTTTGAATTCCGAGAATACATGTGGCCCTTGGGATAGCTTCCATCGGCATCACGGGCAAAAGTGGTGGATAGGAAAATCGGCGTGGCGATCGCCGCGGCGGTCTCGTCCACTAGGTTAGTCGCATGTATCGCTTGAGTTTCTTTTTTCATTTAATTACCTTGTTACCTAATACCTCCTACCTGTTATATATTTTTCTATTACTTATTACCTGAATTTTCTTTTAACTTAAAATTCTTCCCTAAATAAACCCTCCTAACCTGCTCATCATCAGCTAATTCTTTTGGAGTACCCGCTTTTAAAATACGGCCTTCAAAAAGCAAATATGCCCTGTCGGTGATGGATAAAGTTTCATCCACATTGTGATCGGTGATTAAAATGCCAATATTCCGGTATTTTAGTTTGGCTACGATACTTTGAATTTCTTCCACGGCAATAGGGTCTACTCCGGCGAATGGTTCGTCTAATAGGATGAATTTCGGGTCAACGGCCAAGGCGCGGGCAATTTCAGTACGCCGGCGTTCTCCTCCGGAAAGTACTTGGCCTAAACTTTTGCGCACATGGGTCAGGGAGAATTCTTCGAGGAGACTTTCGGTTTTTTCTTTCTGTTCCGATTTGGAAAGAGTGGTCATCTCAAGGACGGCAAGGATGTTTTCTTCTACAGATAATGTTCTAAAAACAGAAGCTTCTTGCGCCAAATAGCCTATACCTAAACGTGCTCGCTTGTACATAGGCAGGCTAGTCACATCCAAATCATCTAAGTAAACTTTGCCTGAATTCGGTTTAACTAGACCTGTGGCAATATAAAAAGAAGTGGTTTTACCGGCACCGTTGGGGCCCAACAAGCCCACTATTTCTCCTTGAGCTACTTGGTATGAGATGTGGTCATTTACCAATCTTGCTCCATATTTTTTAACCAGATTTTCTGTCCTAAGAATCATGGGGTAAAAATAGGCATTAATTTGATTTTGTTAATGTTAATCATACACCAAAATAATTATCTGCATCAAAATAGGGTCTGTCTTTAAAATCAATTATTTTTGTTGCAACCATCTCCTCTCAAGGCCACTGAATGTACTCATTCAATTATTTTTTTTACAGGTATCGCTTTTTATTGCTATATGCTGTGTTTGGAATCATTTCGCTTTTTACAGAGTTATTAGTTGCTCGTGCGTTCATATCATTTAATTTCCCATCGTATTTATCCATATTATTTTCATTTGTTGTGGGATTACTAACTGCTTTTGGGTTAAATATTCGTTTTAACTTTCACATAGCCCAACCCAAAAGACAGCGCGCATTGCTTTATTTTACTATTATTTCGTCAATTTCTTTTTTAGTACAATATTTTTTTAGGCAGAAATTAACCTCTTTTGGTTTACCAATGGAGCTTTCCCGCTTTCTAATTGCGGGCTTATTTTTTATTATATCTTATCTGCTTCACAGAAAATTTTCATTTAAGGAATTCAAAAAGGTGGGAGTGGCAATTTATGCCGATGGAGTTGAGGATATCAAATTAATTTATGATCGAATTTCCAATATCTCTGATTTTATTCACATTGATATTGTTGACAAATCATTCAATCCAACTTGCAAAGACGTCAAAGCATATCGCGCAGAGGTTGTTCGCGCCTATTGGCAAAAAAAGAAAATAGAAGTTCATATCATGTCCAAAACGCCATCAATTTGGCTACAGGATCTTTTACCCTATGTGGACATCATTTATATCCATGCTGAAATAGACGAGGATATACAAGCTGTTTTTAAAACCATTGAAAATGCAGGAGTGAAAGCTGGCATTGCCGTTGGCTTAAACGAAAAGTTAAGTTCTATTTTTCCGTATTTAGATCAGATAAAATATGTGCTGCTTTTAGCTATACCTAAGCCTGGTTTTTCAGGGCAGAAATTTGACATGGAAATTCTTCCATGGATCGAGGAGTTAAACCAACATAAAAATCGACAAAATTTTGAAATTTGTCTGGATGGCGGAGTTAATCAAACGACCGTAAAATATCTAAATGTAGAGTCTGTCGTTTCAGGTAGTTTTATATTAAGCGCTCCTAATCCAATCAAAAATATCATGCTTCTCCAAACATCCGGCGAATATGAAAAATATTGAGGAGATTAAATTTCAAATTAAAAAGACCCTTGTCGAATGCATTTCAGAAGTTAAGAGTGTCATCTCCATTACTTTTGTAGGCTCATTTGAATCTGCTACGGACTTGAAATTAATTAGTGACATCGATATCATTGTCGTCGTAGACCAATTAACCCAACCAGTCTTTCAAGAAATCGAAAAAAAAGCAGGTACCATAAAAGGGAAAGATATTTTTCTGCCCGAATATCAAATAAAGTTAAACTTAAGCTTTGGGCCATTAAAGTTTAATGACGAAAAAACAGCAGTTTTTCACCTTATGATTTATGATGTGGAAGGCCATCGTAAACATGTGATTGAAAGCCCTTTTACATGCCTTGATTGGGAATTTTTTCCAGCGGTTTTTGGCAAAAATCTGAAGGATATTTATTCGGCAAAAGGAGTCCAATTGGCAGATTTGATGGGAACTAGACGCGGAATGGAGGCTTATTTAGATGATTTAAAAAGTCGGAAAATTAGCTACAGAGCGTATGATTTCTCTACTAACCCCATTACTGAACAAAAATTCACCTATGATATGGATGAAAGGCATCAAAAAGAATATGCCTACCATGTGATCAAATTTTTAATGTTGAATTTGATAAAAATAATTAGACAAACAAACCAGCGGTTTTCTGCACAAGTACTGGCTGAGGAATTTGGCCAACTTAATCCTTCGTTTGAAAAACATACGCAATTTTTTTTAGCCTTGCACTTTTGGAAATATGACAATCAATTAGAGCCCAATTTGATTTTTGAACAATTGGAAGAATTTATTCAAGACTTAAGCATTTGGTATAAAAATTTAAATCAAACTTTACCTACTTTGTCATTCATCAGGCATGGAAAAACAGCACTCAATGATGGATCATTTTTAGGAGTTGGCAGAAATCCAGATATTTTACCATTAGAATCTAATCAGATACCGACGGATGAATTTGATTCAATTTATACGGGGACTTTGCAGCGAACTATTTCAACAGGCACGGCATTAAAAGGTTCAAAAGAAATTCAAGATCCTCTATTAAATGAAATTAATTATGGGTCTGCTGAGGGGCTTTTGTATTCTGAGCTATCAGAAAAATTTCCAGATTTAGTGGAAGCTTGGAATCGCAATGAAGACCCTAAATTCCCTGATGGTGGGGAGTCCCAACAAGATGTAGCGGAGCGCATAGAAAAATTTGTTACTAAAATTACACCCAAGAATAAAATAGCTATCGTGACACATAATGTGATTATTAGGGCTTTGATTGGCAAAGCATTAGATTTGCCTATCCATGCCTGGTTTAAATTAAATCCAGGACATTTAGAAAAACATAATTTTAGGATTTTTCAAAACAGGTTGATACCCGAATTATCAAAGGATCAAAGAATTCGATATAAAGATATTTGACAAAACATGAACACTCAGCTTATCAAATATGGCTATTTTTGGGTTCCAGGAAATGAATTCCAAGAGCTAGTTCTTTCATGGAAAAAAAAAGTTGAACTTGTAGAGCCTGACGCTACTTATTTGCATCACCCTGTTCATGCGACTCTTTTTTTATTTTATGGTGAAAAACAAAAAGAAGGTGAATATGTGTCGCTCATTGAAAAAAAAGCCCCAATTTTTAAATCAGTTGAATGGTTAGTTTTTGAAAATGATGCGGTGACCGGTGGTGATACTTTAACGATTGGGTTAGAAAAAACGGTGGACTGGGAATTACTCCAATTGAATTTTGCGGAGGCCATTAAACGATTCATTATAAAGCCCATTGAATATCCAAATGAGTGGAGTGGACGATTTAAAATATCACATCAAAATTATGGATTTCCGTTTGTTGGCAAGCATTGGATGCCTCATGTAAGCATAGCTTCATTACAAAATAAATCGTTTATTCAAGAGGCCATTCATATGCCAATTGAAATAAATGAAATAAATTGCGGAGAATTGGCCTTGTATCGAATAGAAGGTGAAACCCATACAAGAATATATGCGAATTAACTTAATTCCGATGGCAGGTGAAGGTCAGCGCTATGTAGATGCCGGCTACCAAATCCCCAAACCCTTTATTGAAGTGGATGGATTACCTATGGTTATTCGTGCGTGCCAAGCCTTACCGAAGGCAGATCGGTATATTTTTGTGTGTCGCAAGAGCCATTTGGAAAAATACCCAATGGAAGAAAAAATCAAAGAATATATTCCAAACGCCATTATTGTTACCGTAGATAAATTGACCGAAGGACAAGCAATTACTTGCTTAGCAGCGCGCGATTATATTCCAGAGGATGCCATTTTAACGATTGGCGCTTCTGATAATGACATGACTTACCAAGAATCTGAAATAGAACGTTTATTTTCAGATGATCAAGTAGATGGGTGGATATGGACTTTTAGAAATAATCCAGCAGTTCTGCAAAACCCCAAAATGTATGGTTGGGTTGAAACTATTCAAAATTCAGTTCGTGCCAAGCGGGTATCATGTAAAATTCCTTTGAGTGAAAACCCGATGAAGGATCATGCGGTTATCGGCGCATTTACTTTTAAAAAGGCTAGATATTTTTTTGAGGCTGTGGAGGCGATGGTACATGCGAATGAACGAATTAATCATGAGTTTTATGTAGACGTAGCCGCTGATTTTGCTATACGTTTAGGGCTTAATATTCAAGCCTGCGAAGTGGACCAGTATATTTGTTGGGGCACCCCTCAGGATTACACAACGTATCAATATTGGTTGGATTATTTTAAAAGGCGAATGTAACTCAAGATGAAAAAATTGTCCATCGTCATACCATGTTATAATGAGTCAGGGTCTTTGCCTAATTTGGTGCAGGTTTGCAGAGAGGCTTGTGGAGCGCGCGAGGATGTTGAATTTATTTTTGTCGACAATGGCTCATCAGATGGGACGCAAGAAATTTTTAAAAAATTGTTGATCAAGCCAGAAAATAAGTTTGCCAAGCTAATGCATGTTCCCATAAATCAGGGATATGGGTATGGAATTTTACAAGGATTATCATTAGCTGAAGGAGAAGTTTTAGCCTGGACACATGCCGATTTGCAAACAGATCCCAAGGATGTAATTATTGCTTTTGACCAGTTCGGCACCAGTTTGGCTTCTGGTCAAACAATCGTAAAAGGGGAACGAAATGGCAGGGGTTTATTTGACGTATTTTTTACTGCTTCTATGTCGGTGATTTCGTCTTTTTTATTGGGATCAAAACTATGGGATGTTAATGCCCAACCTAAAATGTTTCACCGTAGCTTTACGAAACATTTAGATGTTGCCCCACATGATTTTTCATTAGATTTATATGTGCTATTTGTGGCAAATAGATTGGGAATGAAGGTTCAATCATTCCCTGTATTTTTTGCTAAGCGGGAATTTGGGGAGGCCAAAGGTGGAGGTAGTTTAAAGGGTAAATATAAATTGATCAAAAGAACGTTTGCTTATATATTTCAATTGAGGAAAGATATTAAACAGGGAAAAAGATAACTATGGAAATCGTTATTCACCGGGTTAATAAGGTGCAAAGTCTTAAGGAAATTCCAAAAAAATATGGATGTGAAATTGACATACGTGCTCAAGGAAGTAAATTAATTTTACACCATGATCCTTATTTAAATGGGGATTTTTTGGAAGATTATTTGGATGAATACCAACATGGTTTATTGGTTCTTAATATTAAAGAAGCAGGGATTGAATCAGATGTACTTAAGGCAGTTAGGAGCAGGGGAATCGATAGACATTTTTTGTTGGACGTGGAGTTTCCTTATATCTACCGAGCATCTAGAGCAGGAGAACGTGCGATAGCTATTCGCTATTCTGAAGATGAGCCAATTGAATTGGTTAAAAATTATGCTGCAATGGTGGATTGGGTCTGGATTGATACGAATACTATTTTGCCGTTAAATCCCGAGATCGTTCATCAATTGAAGGGAATGAATACTTGCTTAGTTTGTCCTGAACGATGGGGTAGACCCGATGATATTTTGGCATATCGCCAACAAATGAAAGCGTTAGATTTCGTGCCAACAGCCGTCATGACACATATAGATTTAGTACATAAATGGGAAGAACCATGTTAGAAAATTTGAAAAAAGAAGCCTTTGAAACTAATTTGGCTATCGTGCAGCATAAATTAGTGGTGTTGACTTGGGGGAATGCTTCAGCAATAGATAGGGCTTCTGGTGTTATGGCCATTAAACCAAGTGGAGTCGCATATGATACGTTAACTTGGCAAGATATGGTGTTGGTGGACTTGGAGGGCAAGGTGATTGATTCAAAATTAAAACCTTCTTCTGATACCCTAACTCATCTAGAGATTTATAAGGGCTTTGTTGAGGTGGGTGGGATTGTTCATACACATTCCCCATGGGCGACTTCATGGGCTCAAGCAGGCAAATCGATTCCTGTTTTAGGCACAACTCATGCGGATCATTTTTCTGGGGATGTTCCATGTTTGCCTCCCCTAACGTTAGGACAAGTTGAGGAAGGATATGAAAAGTTAACTGGGTCAACATTAGTGGATCATTTCTTGAGCAATCAAATTAATCCTTTACATATTCCAGCATGTTTGCTTTCGGGACATGCATCCTTTGTATGGGGCAAGTCTACAGCCAAAGCTTTAGAAAATGCGATAGCTTTAGAATCTTGTGCCCAAATGGCATACCATACTTTAATGTTAAATCCTGCTGCTAATTTCCCTGATTATATTTTAAACAAACATTTTACCAGGAAACATGGAAAGGATGCTTATTATGGGCAGAAGGGGTGAATTTAATCGGGTGGCCTAAATAATTAGAAGATAGACGTTTTTCATATGTTTTGTAGGGGCTCATTAATTTGTTTTTTATTGCCTTTAAATAAATTTTAGTTTACCGGCGGTATAAAATAATTTTTAATTGCATACTTTTGTTACTCAATATTGTATCAATTTGCTTCATACATCTGTGAGGCAAAGTGGCGAAGCCGTTAATTAGGCATTCATTTGGTTTTAGACAACATTTTTTCTGGAAAGATTCGAATAGCCTTGCTAACCAAATTGCTTTTGAACCCTGCCAGTAAAGTGTACTTGCGGGGTTTGGAACGAGATTTAGGGGTGAGTAGCAATACAGTTAGGCTTGAACTGAACAAACTGCAGGAAATGCATTTGATCGAGGTTCAAGAGGATTCTGAGAATACGAAAGTTAAAAATTATGTGGTCAACCAAGGTCATCCTATGTTCAAGACGCTACGTGGTATCATTATGCAATTTGTGGGGTTGGATCAGATCGTAGATCAAATTATCAAAAAACTAGGAAATTTAGATCAGGTCTACTTGACCGGGGATTTGGCTGAGGGGAAGAATTCGCCTTTCGTGGATTTGGTACTAGTTGGGGAAGTAGATAAGCCATATTTATATCAATTAATAGAAAAAGCGGAACCATTGATTCAAAAAAAAATCAGAGTAGGAATTTATCGGAATTCCGAATTTACCGAGTCAATTATTAGCCAATTAGGCATCAAAATGGAACTTTTGAAACTGAATGACAATTCTTCAAAAATTTAATTATTTACTTCCAAATTCATTTAAAAAGAGCCTTTTTCTTCTTTTTATTTTAATGTTTTTTGGAATGCTGTTTGAAATGTTGGGCGTAGGAATATTACTTCCAGCATTAGCAATCATTTTAAATCCGAACATTGTAGATGATTACCCTAAAGTAAAATTAATTCTAGAACTATTAGGAAATCCCCCACATTCTAAACTCGTTCTCTACGGTTTATTATTTATCATAGTCATTTATGTTTTGAAGGCATTTTTTTTACTTTTTGTCAATTGGCGACAAAATAATTTTTCTAATTCCCTATCAAAAACATTAGAAGACCTTTTATTTAAAGGCTATTTAAATCAACCCTATTCTTTTCACTTAAATAGAAATTCTGCTGTATTGTTAAGGAATTTTAGTGAAGTTAGTCAACTGACTGATATGACTCAGGCGTTTATCGCTTTAATTATTGAGATTTCTGCCATCATTGGAGTTGTCGGTTTGATAGTTTTTATAGAGCCTAAAGGCGCATTAGTTGTTTCTATTTTTCTATGCATACTAATTTTTGTTTTTCAAGGCTTCACTAAAAAGAGGATTTCAAAATGGGGGGAAGAGCGGCAAACCTTCACTGCAATAAAAAATCAATTTTTATTTCAGGGTTTAGGCGGAGTGAAAGATATTAAGTTGATGAATCGAGGAAATCATTTTGTAAGTGAATATGCGAAAAGTAACCTTAGCCTATCTAAAATTAGAATTAAAGCGAATACTCTTTCCCAAATTCCCCGACTTTATATTGAAGTTTTCGCTGTAATGGGTTTGGTTGCTTTGATTTTATCTATGTTAGCACAAAACAAACCTGTACATGTCTTAATCCCTACTCTAGGGATATTTGCTGCTGCTGCTTTTCGATTGATTCCTTCCATTAATAGAATTATGTTTTTTATGCAAGGGATTCAAATTGCAAAGCCAACTATTATCTTATTGTATGATGAATTTAAGGGTTTAAATGAAAGGACTATTATTGAAAAAGAGAATTTTACCCCATTGAATTTTGTTGATAAGATTACGTTAAATAATGTAGACTTCAAATATGCTAATACAAGGAACTTAGTTCTTAAAAATATTTCATTAGAAATTAAAAAGGGGGAAACAGTCGGATTTATTGGTCCCAGTGGTTCAGGAAAAAGTACTTTAATTGATTTAATTTTAGGACTATTAGAGCCAGAACATGGCGAAATTTTAATTGATAAAACTCCTTTGAATACTAATATTAGATCTTGGCAAGATAAAATTGGTTATGTGCCACAATCAATCTATTTAACGGATGATTCATTGCGGAACAATATTGCATTTGGATTGGATCCTAAATTGGTAGATGAAGTGGCGGTCAATAGGGCCGTAGATGCCGCTCAACTGACGGAATTTATTTTAAATTTAGATGAAGGGATAAATACATTTGTAGGAGAACGTGGCGTCCGACTTTCTGGTGGCCAAAGGCAGAGAATTGGAATTGCTCGTGCACTATATCATAATCCATCCGTTTTGATTTTGGATGAAGCCACAAGTTCATTAGATAATGAAACAGAAAAGGGATTTATGGATGCGATAAATAATCTTAAACGCGATAAAACTATTATTATCGTAGCACACAGACTATCAACGGTATCAAATTGTGATAAAATTTTTAAATTAAAAAGTGGTAAATTAATTCAAGAAGGAATTCCTGAGGAGGTTTTACAAAACAGTTAACATATGAATGAAATCATCGTAAATTATTCGAAAAAAATAAATGAAGCATTTTCTTCCAGCACAATGAGTTTGGTAGATAAATTAGCCAACGAAATGAAATTGGCTTGGGAAAATAAAAATACTATTTACTTTTGTGGGAATGGAGGGAGCGCTGGCAATGCGAATCATTTGGCCAATGACTTTTTGTATGGAGCGGGTGTAAGTAATGGAATCGGCTTAAGAGTTGAGTCATTAAGTGCTAATCAATCCATAATAACATGTTTAGGAAATGACATTGGATATGAAAATATTTATTCTGAACAACTAAGAGTAAAAGGAAATGAAGGGGATTTATTAATTGCTTTATCCGGTAGTGGAAATTCTCCTAATATAGTTAATGCACTTAAAATGGGGAATCAATTGGGAATGAAAACGGTTGCGATACTTGGTTTTTCTGGTGGAGCGTGTAAAAATATTGCACAAATACCGATACATTTTGAATTTAATGACATGCAGGTCTCTGAGGATTTGCAAATGATGGTAGGTCACATGTGTATGCAGTGGCTTTTTAAAAATCCCATAAATAAATAATAAAATGAAGTTTTTAGTTATTGGAAGTAATTCGTTTTCAGGGGCTCAATTTGTTAAATTCTTACTTCAACAAGGAATTGAGGTATTAGGGGTAAGCCGTTCAGAGGAATTGAATGATGTTTATTTGCCATATAAATGGGAGAATGATACAAAAGCAGGGAAATTCATTTTTAAGAAAATTGACTTAAATAAAAATTTAGAGGAGTTAATTAATTTATTACATGAATTTAAACCTGAGTTTATCGTAAATTTTGCCGCTCAGGGAATGGTGGCTCAAAGTTGGGAGACTCCTCAAGATTGGTATCAAACGAATGTGGTAGGCCAAGTAAAACTTCATGATCAATTAAGAAAGTTACCTTTCATTAAAAAGTATGTTCATGTCACTACGCCTGAGGCTTACGGAAGTACGGATGGATGGATAAAAGAAAGCTTTCATTTTGCTCCAAGTACGCCTTATGCTGTTTCTAGGGCCGCTTGCGATTTGCATTTAATGAGTTTTTTCAAGGCCTATAATTTCCCAGTAGTGTTCACAAGGGCCGCTAATGTCTATGGACCGGGCCAGCAACTTTACAGAATTATTCCTAGAGCCATGTTATATGCCAGAATAGGGAAGAAAATGCAATTGCACGGAGGAGGTCACTCTATTCGATCTTTTATCCATATGGACGATGTCTCTGATGCCACATTAAAAATTGCATTGGATGGATTAGTAGGAGAGAGTTATCACATTTCAACGAATGATTTTATTTCCATAAGGGAATTGGTTGAAAAAATTAGCGAAATGACTCATATTGATTTAGAGAGCTTGGCAGAAATTACTGGAGATCGATTGGGAAAAGATCAGGCCTATCTATTGGCTACAGAAAAAATTAGAAATTCATTAGGTTGGAGAGATAAGATTTCGCTTTCAGAGGGCTTAGAAGACACATTGAATTGGATTGATTCTAATCTTGAAGTTTTAAGAAATTTACCAGCAGATTATATTCACAAACAATAAACAAATGAAAATACTATTAACAGGAGGCTGCGGCTACGTTGGAACCGTATTGACTGAAACTTTATTAAACGACGGTCATCAAGTAACGGTTGTGGATACCCAATGGTTTGGGAATCGCTTAAAGGATCATCCTAATCTAACAAATATTAAAGGGGATATTAGGGATGTTGATTCTATAGATCTCAAAGATGTAGAAACTATTTTGCATTTAGCCAATATCGCAAATGACCCTGCGGTAGATTTAAATCCAACCTTATCATGGGAGGTAAATGTCTTAGCAGCTCAGCAGTTAGCAGATAAAGCTATCCGTTACGGAGTCAAACATTTTGTTTATGCTAGTTCCGGCAGTGTTTATGGTGTGAAAGATGAGCCACAAGTAACGGAAGATCTATCTTTAGTGCCAATTTCAGTTTATAATAAAACGAAAATGGTGGCCGAAAGAGTACTGCTTAGCTATAAAGATAAAATGCAAGTGCATTGCATTAGACCTGCTACCGTTTGTGGCATGTCGCCTAGGATGAGATTGGATGTGAGTGTTAACATGTTGACCTTTCAAGCCTTAAAAAATAATAGAATTACGGTTTTTGGTGGCGATCAAACTAGGCCTAATATCCATATGAAGGATATGGTTGGAGTGTATCAGCATTTGATAAAAAATAGTCATATAGAATCGGGCTGTTATAATGCTGGTTTTGAAAACATCTCTATTTTACTAATTGCTGAAATGGTGAAAAATAAATTAGGTGCGGAAATTATAGTATCAGAATCGAATGATCCAAGATCCTATCGTCAAAACTCGGATAAATTATTAAATACTGGATTCAAACAAGCCTATGGAGTTGATTATGCTATTAATGAAATAATAGAAGCATATAAAAACGGAACATTGGTGGAATCTGATCAATGTTACACGGTTAAATGGATGAAAAATTTAAAATTATAATTTTATGGGGAAAGAAATAGATTTAATGATTAATTACCCAAAAGCAAAGCGTAATGTAGAAGAGCGTGGAGCATCAAAATCTGAAGAAGATAGGGCATTAGCAAGAAAATTTGGTAAAGACTTCTTTGATGGGGATAGAAAAAATGGATATGGCGGATTTAATTATATGCCCAGGTTTTGGCAGCCCGTCATTCCAACATTTCAAGAATATTGGAATTTGACTTCTAACAGTTCTTTACTTGATGTTGGTTGTGCCAAAGGATTTATGTTATATGATTTAACTTTATTAATTCCTAATATGACAGTTTCAGGAATTGATATCTCTGAATATGCGATTGAAAATGCAGTTGAAGAAATAAAACCTTTCGTTTCAGTGGCAAATGCTACAAGTTTACCTTATGAAGATAATTCATTCGATGTAGTCATTTCAATTAACACTGTTCATAATTTAGAAAGAGAAGATTGTGCTAAAGCATTACAAGAAATAGAGCGAGTAAGTAGGGGCAAATCATTTATTACTGTCGATGCATATAGGAATGAAGAGGAAAAAAGACGTATGTTTGATTGGAATTTAACTGCTAAAACCATTATGTCAGTTGAGGAATGGGAAATATTTTTTAATGAAATTGGTTATACTGGAGACTATTATTGGTTTATTCCGTAAATTTTCATGAAAGCAAAAAAGCTGTTTCTAAAAGCAAAAAGTAAATTGGGCAATACCATAGGCAAATTTTTTAATTTATTTTCACTTAACTATTTTTCACTTCATGACTCACTAGTTCATCTATTTTTTGGAGAAGTAAGCCTTGAGCCATTAGTTTTTTATCTACCTCAAGAGTTGAACAATGACTTATTGGAGACCATAAGCGCATCAAAATTAGTAACGTTTGATCAAGAATATAATGAGAAAAATAATGAACAATTCAGTGAAGAAATTATTCGAAAAATTAATGATAATTTAATTTTTTTCAAAATAGAAAAACATTGGGTATTTGAAAAAGTAATCGAATTTGTAAGAAACGCCATTAAATTACCGATCAAGTCTCCATTCGTCATTATTAATTTTCGTGGATGGATCAGCAAGCCTAAATCAGAAAAGTTTGGTCCTAATTCTTTGCATAAGGATGGTTTCGAAAGGGGACATCTTAAACTAATGATATATCCCAATGGTCTGAATTTAGAAAATGGTATGCTTGAAGTAGACGGAAAATTGTATTCAGACACAGGACCTGGTTTCTGTGTTCTTTTCCATAATTCAGATCTAATTCATCGCGGTATACCTGGACAATTGAATAATCGAATAAGTTTAGAGATTACACTTTTCAGGTCGTTAGTTGGAAATAAAAGGATAAATTATTATGGGAAGCCTAGTGATAGGCACTATAAAAGGATTAGTAGTTATTATAAAGGAGTTCTATTTTGAATACTAACCATCTTAAATATACTTCTTTATGAAAAAATTCTTAGTTTTTTTATATTATCAATTATATAATCAATTACGAATTTTAAAGCGCCCATATTTTTTTTTACTTCGGCGCTTGATTTTATTTAATAATTACTTTTCTGGTATAAATAAAGTCAATATTGGCGGAGGAGCAAATTTTTTTGGTTTTGGCTGGATGAATTTAGATGTGATTTCTTCAATTAATACAAAACAGATTTTATTTCAACCTTCAACAATACTTCCTTTTGCTTCTGATAAGCTTGAACTCGTTTATAGTAGTCATTGTTTTGAACACTTGGATGATAATACTGTCGACAGGTTGCTGGAAGAGTCATATCGTATTCTTAAGAAAAGTGGCAGGATACTTATCAAGATACCTGATTTTGATAGGATAAAAGACCAATACATGAAGCGCAACCTAGGCTTTTTGCAAAATCTCGGTCAGGATTCAGTGATATGGACTTGGAAAAAATTTGGAGTTGAAATCAATGCAGAAAATTATTATTCCATGTTAATTTGTGGATATTGGAATAAGGCGTACGGGGATCATTTTTCCGGCCAAATTAATTCTAATAATAAAGAGGCTTATCATGGACCTGCACGTATTCCTCATGATCAACATGTTATTATACTTAATAAGGAAAATATCCGGGATATTTCAAAAGATTTGAATAAATACGCTCTTGCTGATGAAGATTTTCATCGATTCAATCATCAAAATGCTTGGTCTTACCATCAATTTCGGGAGTTGCTCCAATCAAAGGGGTTCGATTTTATTCATCTAGATAAAGTATCTATTTTAAAGGAATATGGAGATATCCCTGATATACTTTCGATGGTTGATTGGTCTATGTATCTACTTGCAAAAAAAATATAATTAATAGGTGATTTTAATTCATTAGAAAAAATATGGTAACAGATTTAAATTTAGAATTGCTTACTTTAATGATGCGCATACGCATGGTTGAGGAAGAAATTGCTAGGGAATATCCTAAAGGTGAAATGCGTTGTCCTACTCATTTATCTATCGGCCAAGAAGCAGTCCCAGCCGCTTTAGGCCTTTGTGTTAGTATCAAGGACATGGCAATGAGTACGCATCGAGGTCATGCGCATTATATCGGTAAAGGAGGAAACTTAAAGTCAATGATTGCTGAAATTTATGGCAAAAGTACTGGTTGTTCCAAAGGCAAAGGTGGTTCTATGCATTTAATTGACAATTCAGTTGGCTTTATGGGGACTTCGGCGATTGTTGGAAATAGTATACCTGTTGGTGTTGGATTAGCTTTAGCATCTAAAATTAGAAAAACCGAACAAATCTCTTGTATTTTTTTTGGTGATGGTGCTACGGAAGAAGGGTCATATTACGAATCTGTCAATTTTGCTGTGGTAAAAAAATTACCAGTATTATTTTTATGCGAGAATAATTTATATTCGGTGTATAGCCCATTAAATGTGCGTCAACCAGAAGGAAGAAAAATTTCTACTGTTGCTAAAGCGATGGGTTTAGGAGTAGATGAAGTTGATGGAAATAATGCAATTGAATCATTTAAATCAATTGAATCTGCTGTTCAAAGAATACAAAATAATCAAGGACCTCAATTCATTGAATTCTCTACGTATAGATGGTTAGAACATTGTGGCGTTAATTATGATAATGATATTGGATATAGAACTGAAGAGGAATATTTAAGATGGAAAAAAAATGATCCAATTTCAAAATTGAAAGACAAGCTTTTGCAAGAAAAGCTTATATCTGAAGTTCAAATTAAAGAAATTATAGCAAAAATAGAATTTGAAATTAAAGAAGCCTTTGCATTTGCCAAAGAATCTTCATTTCCTGAGAATTCTGAAGCTTACATAGGGGAATATGCAATCTAATAATAGAGAAATCACTTTTGCAACTGCAATTAATGAAGCCATTCATGAAACAATGGCTGCTAATGATAACGTAATTTGTTATGGGCTAGGAGTAACTGATCCCAAGGCTGTTTTTGATACAACTAAAAATTTAGAACAGAAATTTGGAAGTGAGAGGGTGTTTGATATGCCAACTTCTGAAAATGCAATGACAGGTATAGCTGTAGGAGCATCCCTAAATGGATTAATTCCTTTAATGACACACCAGCGGCTCGATTTTTTCTTATTAGCCATGGACCAACTTATAAATTCTGCTTCAAAGTGGCATTATATGTTTGGAAGTCAACAGTCGGTTCCAATTACGATTAGGCTTATCTTAGGAAGGGGTTGGGGGCAAGGACCCACTCACTCTCAAAATCTACAAGCATGGTTTGCACATATGCCTGGATTAAAGGTTGTTATGCCTACAACGCCTGAAGATGCAAAGGGTTTGCTAACAGCATCTATATTAGATCCAAATCCGGTTGTATTTTTAGAACACAGGTGGTTGCATAATGTTAAGGGTTTTGTTCCTGAGGGGTTTTATTCAAAACCCATTGGCAAGGCAAAAAAAGTAAAATCCGGGATTGATGTAACAATTGTTACCATGTCATACATGACTATTGAAGCCTTACATGCGGTAGAGTACCTAGAGAAAATGGGTATTTCATGTGATGTCATTGATTTATTAACGATTAGGCCTATCGATTGGGACTCAATATTTAATTCAGTAAAAGTCACGGGTAGAATCCTAGCACTTGACACAGGATTTACTACAGGATCAGTTGCAGGGGAAATTATCGCAAGAGTTTCAATGGATTGTTTTGATTTTTTAAAATGTAAGCCCAGCCGCTTAGCAATGCCTGACATGCCAGAGCCAACAAGTCCAGCCTTGACAAAAGGTTTTTATGTTAGAGCTTCAGATATTGTAATTGCAGTTATACAAATGTTAGGTAAAGATTTTTCAATGGTTAAAAATGATTTACCGGAACCAATTCCACATGACATACCCGGAGATTGGTTTAAGGGGCCTTTTTAATTTTAAAAGAAAAGTGAAGAAAAGATATGTAATAATTTCAATTTCAAGCGATTTTGGACTAGCATTAGCAAATAACTGGTTAGATGATGGGCATGTAGTAATTGGTACATATAGGAATTTTAGTGATCGACTAAAAGAACTTGAATCTAAAGGTGCAATATTGTTTAAATGTGATTTATCTAGCTCTTTAGACATAGATAAAGCATGTATAAAAATTAGTAGAGATTATGAATGGGATGTTCTTTGCATTGCTCCTGCAACACTTGAACCTGTCGGTGAATTTATTAAAACCGCATTTGACGAATGGGAAAATTCTATAAATCTAAATTTTACTTCTCAAATGCGAATAATATATAACTTAATACCAAGCAGAAGAAAGGATTCAAATCATGGCCCTATTGTAATTTTATTTGCTGGTGGGGGGACGAACAATGCTACAAAATATTATTCTGCATATACAATTTCGAAAATTGCACAAATTAAAATGACGGAATTGTTAGATTCGGAAATACCTGATACGAGGTTTTGCATTATTGGTCCGGGTTGGGTTAAAACAAAAATTCATGAAGCAACAATAAAGGCTGGTATAGCTAATGCAGGAGAAAATTATCAAAAAACCTTAGATATAATTAATAATAAAAATGACTCAAATTTAGAAAAAGTAGTTGAATGCTGTAACTGGGTAATATCATCAAGTAGGGACATCGTAAGTGGTAGAAATTTCAGTCTTGTTTATGATCAATGGGGTACAGAGTCATTAAACGAAAAACTAAAAAATGATTCAAACCTATTTAAGCTAAGAAGATTTGGAAACTAATTTTATTAACAGTGCAATCAATTAACATGAAATTGACTGATTATATTACTGCTTTTTTAGTTGAAAAAGGAGTCGAATGTGCTTTTGGAATGTCCGGTGGAGCAGCAGTTCATTTATTTGATTCTATTTATAAATCAGAAAGCATTAAGATGATTTCGATGACACATGAACAATGTGCAGCTATTGCCGCAGATGGATACGCAAGAGCTACAGGTAAATTAGGTGTGGCAATTACTACAAGTGGGCCTGGTGCAACTAATCTTTTAACTGGAACTTGTTGTTCATTTTATGATTCAATTCCGACATTAATGTTAACCGGACAAGTAGCAACACATAGGTTAAAAGGTGATAGAAATGTGAGACAATTAGGATTTCAAGAAACAGATGTAGTTTCAATTTTCAAGCCAATTACAAAATATGCTGTACAGATAACTGATCCAAATACAATAAGATTTCATTTAGAAAAAGCGTATTCAATTGCATTTTCAGGTAGACCAGGACCAGTACTTATTGATATTCCTGACGATCTTCAAAGAGCTGAAATTGATATTGAAAAAATCGAAAAGTATTCGCCATTACCAGATAATATAAATGAAGATTATATAAATACTCAAATAGAAAATCTTTTAATTGAAATTAGTAAATCAAAAAGGCCAATAATAATTTTAGGCGGAGGCTTAAAGACACCTGAAATAAATAATTACAAGGATGTAATCAACAAACTCGGAATACCAGTTTTGCTTACATGGGCCGGAGCTGATTTAATTGATTTTCATCACGAATTAAGAATAGGAACCTTTGGCGTTTATGGTTCGAGAATTGGTAATTTTTCAGTACAAAATGCGGATTTAATCATAGCATTGGGAACAAGATTATCTCAAAATTTGACAGGAGGAATTTTATCCTCATTTGGGCGTGAAGCTAAAATTGTCATGATTGATATTGATAAAAATGAAATAAATAAATTTAAGGGGTATGGTATAAAAATTGACCATGGAATTGTATGCTCGCTTTATGATTTTTTTCAAAAAATCGAAACAAAAATTGATATTAATTATCAAATAAAATATACAAGCTGGAAAAAATGGATCCAAGATTGCAAGATGAAACTACCTAATGACCAATTAGTTGGAAGTGACGGAAATGGAGATAATAAAAGCCATCTTAATATTTATGATTTTATAAAAGAGTTATCATTAAATACAAGAGAAAATGAGTTAATCTATGTTGATACTGGTGGAAATTTAACATGGACTTGTAATGCAATAAATTTAGATAAACAGCAGAAGTTGTTTTCTGCTTGGAACAATACCCCAATGGGCTATTCTTTACCAGCATCAATTGGGGCAGCATTTTCAAAGAATAATAAAAGTTTAACGTGTATTATAGGCGATGGTGGTTTGATGGTATGCTTAGCAGAGTTGATAACAGTTTCGAAAAATAATTTACCTATCAAAATATTTCTAATAAATAATAAAAGTCATGGAATACAAAAGCAAACTTTACAAACATGGCTTGGTGGAAATTTTGTGTGTGTCGATGAACCTTCAGGCTTAGCATTCCCAAATGATTACGCTGAAGTTGCTTCAGCATTTGGATTGGATTATGTTTTAATTGATCAGAATACTAATCTAGAAGATCAATTAGCTAGAATATATTCAAAAGATAATCCTCTTTTTATTGATGTTCAGATTTATCAGGATCAAAAGTTATATCCTGTATTAAAATTTGGTTATCCACTTGAAAATCAAATGCCTTTTATTGGGGAGGAAATATCATCACAATTAATGATTGTAAAAAACTTTAATTCAAAAGACGTTAAAATTAACATAAAACAAACTAAAGAAGGTTGGTAGTTCAATAAACACTATAAAATAAAAATTCAAAAAAAATCAAAATGGAAAATTTAACAATTGGACAAATTATTGAGGTTTTACCTTTCATTTCTTCTCAGCATTCAAGAAATTCAAAAGAGTATAAAACTTTTGAAACTATTACGGACTATGTTGTAAAAAATTCAAATTTAAAAGAGAAAAAAAATGCAATTATTGATTTGGGGGGCGAAATCGGTACGATTGATTTTCCATATCAAGAGTTTGGGGCAATAAATAGCTTAGATTTATTTGGTCTAGATGAATTGATTATTTTTTCATATTATCAAATAAATAAAAACAAGTATAAAAATACGTTCGATATTGGAGCTAATATTGGTATTCACTCTTTAGTAATGAATTTATGTAATTGGAACGTTACCTCTATAGAGCCAGATCCTATTCATATTGAAATTTTAAAAAATAATTTAAAAATTAATGACTCTAATAGAGTTAATGTAGTAGAAGCTGCTGTTTCAAATGTCTCAGGGGAGTTGGAATTTGTAAGAGTTGAAGGAAATACAACAAGTAGTCATTTAGCAGGTTCAAAAATTCCATATGGAAAATTGACTAAATTTAAAGTTAAAGTAATACCTATTAAAGAAATAATGTCAAAAGCTGATTTTATTAAAATGGACGTTGAAGGTAATGAAAAAAATATAATTTTAGATACTGAAATAGCGGATTGGAATAATACAGATATGATTTTAGAGATTGGCTCAGAAGAAAATAAAATATCTATTTACCAACATTTAAATAAGATTGGAGTGAATGCATTTTCTCAAAAAACAAATTGGAAAAAAGTTGAAAAATTAGAAGACATGCCAAATGGCTATAAAGAAGGGAGTCTATTTATTTCTAAAGACGAAAAAATGAATTGGCAAAATTTATAATCATTAATGAAAATTATACCAAACAAATCGGCTGTTTTATTTAATACTAATCAACCTTTGAAGGTTGTAGAACTTGAAATTCCCAAATTAAATTTTGGTCAGGTTTTAATTAAAATATTTTACAGTGGAGTTTGTCGAAGTCAATTGATGGAGGCTAGGGGCTTTAGGGGGCATGACCCTTGGTTACCACATTTACTTGGTCATGAGGCTTCGGGTGAAGTAGTTGAGGTGGGATCAGGTGTTACTAAAGTTGAGGTTGGAGATAAAGTAGTTTTAGGCTGGATTAAAGGGCAAGGCATAGAGGCTGAAGGAGCAAAATATGTCTATAACGATCAAATAGTTAATTCTGGAAAAGTAACTACGTTTAGTAATTATTCTATTGTTTCTGAAAATAGATTGGTAAAAATCCCTCCAAAAGTGCCTCTTGATGTAGCAGTCCTTTTTGGTTGCGCTTTATTAACTGGCGCCGGTATGGTTTTAAATGAATTAAAACCAAATTCTGAAATGTCCGTAATAGTTATAGGACTTGGAGGGATTGGGTTAAGTGCTTTAATGGCATTAAAATATTTAAAATGTAAAAATGTTATAGCTGTAGATATTTCGGATGAGAAACTCGAACTAGCAAAGTTATTTGGAGCAAATCATATAATAAATTCCAAAAAGGAAAATACAAAAGATAAAGTATTAAGTATTTTAGGAGACTATTCTGATGCATGTATTGAGTCTGGGGGAAAGACCGAAACTATTGAACTTGGTTTTTCTTTAATTAAAAAAACAGGGAAGTTAATTTTTGCTTCACATCCTCCTGAAGGGGAATTTATAAATATTGCACCTCACGAATTAATTGCTGGGAAACAAATATTTGGAAGTTGGGGAGGAGG
Source organism: Cytophagaceae bacterium (assembly GCA_005791165.1). Lineage (GTDB taxonomy): Bacteria > Bacteroidota > Bacteroidia > Cytophagales > Spirosomataceae > Aquirufa. The sequence goes on along the minus strand of SXXW01000024.1, from coordinate 22,969 downwards.
GTGTAAGCCAGATATTGATATCCCTAAACTCGCTGAAATATATTTACAAGGTAAAGTTCCTCTTGAAAAGCTTATTACCAAACGTTATACATTAGAAAATATTAATGAAGCGTTACTTGATTTGGAAAATGGTGTAGTCTTTCGGCCTATTATTGCTATGCAATAAAATATAATTTAATTACTTGCAGAGAAAAATTGATCAATAGCTTTTAAATATTTCATTTTAAAAAGATCGGGATATCTAAGGATTAATTTTTAAAAAAATAATTCATTAAATTAATTAAATAAAGTTTTTATTGGCATTACTTGTTATTGGAGGAGACGGAAAAATTGGCTCAAAGCTTATAGAAGTATATGAGAAAAGTCATATTTCAGTACTAAAAACTACTTGGAAAAAAGAATTGGTGACTGATGGGTCATTTTATTTAAACCTTGAAGACGATGTCGAAAATTGGATATTACCTTCATTTAAGATTGATGTTGTTTTTTTCTGTGCCGGTAAGACTTCAATTGATTATTGTGAAAATGAGCCTCTTAAAAGCAGGAAAATAAATGTCGTAAACACGATTAAATTAATTAAACGATTTTGTGACTCAGGAGCATTTGTAATATATATATCTTCTAATGCCGTATTTAATGGTGAAACACCATTTTCTGATTTAAACGAAGAATTTGATCCTAAAACGGAGTATGGTAGACAAAAAGTTGAAGTTGAAAGTTTTTTGTTAGGTATGTGTGAAAATGTGGCAATTGCTCGTTTTGGAAAAATATTATCTGTTAATATTCCTTTATTTAACGACTGGATCATAAAACTTAGAAATGCGGTTCCGATAAATGTATTCTCAGACATGAATATGTCGCCGGTGTCACTTGATTATGCGATTGATATTTTAATTAAAATTTCACAAAAGAAAATTAAGGGGATCTATCATTGTTCTGCTATTCACGATATTTCATATTCTGCTGTGGCTTATTTTATTTCTTCTAAGCTATGCTTAGATGCCAACTTGATAAATTGCATATCCTATAAAGATGTAGGTATTAAATTTTCTCCTCGTTATACTACATTGAATAGTTCTAAATTACAAGAATTTCAATCAATTCCCCCTTCTCCTTTTGATGCAATTAATCAATATTTAATTTTTAATGATGAAAGTTAAGAAAGTATTAGTTTCTGGACATTTTAATATTTTGCATCCTGGACATCTTCGTCTTCTTAGGTTTGCTAAAAATTGTGGAACTCATCTGATTGTTGCCATTTATAGCGACAAAATTTCTGGCGAAGCTGCTCATGTACCTGAAAAACTTCGCCTTGAAGGCCTTGAAAGTAATAGCTGGGTAAATGAAGCATTTATAATCAATGAGTCCATTACTGATGTTATAGATCGCATAAGGCCTGACATTGTGGTGAAAGGAAAAGAACATGAAAATAGTTATAATGCTGAATTAGCGGCACTTGAAAGTTATGGTGGTCAATTATTGTTTAGTTCTGGGGAAACCATTTTTTCATCTCTTGATCTTTTGAGGAAAGAATTTTATGATCCCTTGGATAAAACAGTTATTAATTTACCTGATGATTATTTCTTCAGGCATGATATTTTACCTAACAGATTAAAAGAGATACTTGAAAATTTTCAAAAACTTAAAGTTTGCGTTATTGGTGATTTTATAGCTGACGAGTATATCACTTGCCAGCCACTAGGCATGTCTCAAGAAGACCCCACCATTGTTGTTACTCCCATTGATTCTACTCGTTTTATTGGAGGAGCGGGTATAGTTGCAGCTCATGGTGCTGGTCTTGGGGCGGAAGTTCATTTTATTTCAATTACTGGATTGGATTCAACTAGGGAATTTGCAAAAAATGAACTTGAAAAAGCAGGCGTTAATTCCTATTTAATTGGTGATGATAGTCGTCCTACGACATTAAAACAAAGATTTAGAAGTAAGGGAAAAACTCTATTACGGGTAAGTCATTTGCATCAAAATGCGATTAATATTAAATTACAAGATCAGGTATTTGAGCAAGTGGAATCTGTAATCAATCAATGCAATCTTTTAATTTTTTCTGATTTTAATTATGGATGCTTACCCCAACCTTTAGTGGATAGAATTATTAATTTAGCAAATTCTAAAGGCGTAATGATGGCTGCTGATAGTCAATCTTCATCGCAAATGGGGGACATTAGTCGCTTTCATTCAATGAGTTTAATTACGCCTACAGAACGCGAAGCCCGATTAGCCACTCGAAATCATGAGGATGGTTTAGTAATTATGGCTGAGAAATTGCGTCAAATGTCTTCTGCAAATAATGTATTACTAAAGCTTGGCGAGGAGGGGCTTCTCATTCATGCAAATATTGAAAATGGAGAAGAATGGCTTACGGATCGAATAGGCGCCTTAAATTCATCTCCGAAAGATGTAGCAGGAGCGGGAGATTCATTATTAATTGCTAGTGCTTTGACACTTGCCAGTGGAGGAAATATATGGGAGGCCGCATTGATGGGATCATTGGCTGCTGCTATTCAAGTAAGCAGGGTTGGAAATACTCCCCTAAAAGCAAGTGAATTTTTATACGAATTAGAAGGTAAATAGTAAAGCAATAATTTAAAATGATAATTAAACGGGCAATTTTATTGGCAGCAGGCTTAGGAACTAGATTGAGGCCTTTGACAAATTCAATGCCCAAATGCTTAGTTCCTATAAATAATAAGCCATTATTGCAAATTTGGTTAGAAAATTTATCTGCAGCTGGAACTTCTACTTTTCTTGTTAATACCCATTATTTATCAGATCAAGTTAATGTATTTATTAAAAATTCTGAATTCAGAAATCAGATTAATGTTGTAAATGAATCTAATTTATTAGGGACGGCTGGAACTTTAAAGCATAATCTTGATTTTTTTAACCAAGAGGATGGTTTATTAATACATGCAGATAATTTTTGCTTAGCTAACTTACCTTTATTTTACAAAGCTCATGAAAATAGACCAAAGGGTTGTGTTTTGACTATGATGACTTTTAGGACAGATAAGCCATCTGAATGTGGCATTGTTGAATTAGATAAAAATGGCGTAGTTATTGGCTTTCATGAAAAAGTGTTAAACCCACCGGGGAATTTAGCCAATGGAGCAGTTTATATTTTGTCTATTGAATTTTTAGACATGATGCATCGAGAATTTTCAGATGCCACGGATTTTAGCACCGAGATTCTAGGCCAATTGACTGGTAAAATATTTAGCTATGAAACGCAAGAAATATTTATGGACATAGGTACACCAGAAATGTATATAAGGGCCAATCAATTAGCCGTTTAGTTCAGAAACTACCTAATAAAAAATTTGATTTAATGGATTGTTTAATATTTTGCGGAGGATTTGGGACCAGAATGAATAATGGTGAACCAGGCCAATTGAAGCCTTTGATTAAAGTTGCGGGGAAGGAAATACTACGTCACATTATTTCAATTTATGAAAATTATGGGATTGGCGATTTTGTTTTATTAGGAGGGTATCGTATCCAAGATTTAATCGAGTTTGCATTAGAATATTCACATGAATCACTTCGTATTAGGGTTTTAGATACTGCCGAGGGGACGCCTACGGGTGGGAGATTGTTAATGGCAAAGAATGAATTAAAATCTGATACCTTTTTGCTTACCTATGGGGATAGCCTAACTAATTTTAATCTCGATAAATGTATTGCATTTAAAGAAAAGCATAAATCCGACCTAATCATTTCTACGTTCAATAAATTTATAGAATATGGAATTTTGGATATTGATCATGAAAATAGGTTATCTGGAATATTTGAAAAAACATTTGCAGTACCGATTAATGCAGGGTTTTATATTTTGGATAAACGTATATTTTCTTATATTGAGTCGATTGAGGAGTCTTTTGAAATTGATGTTCTTCCTAGGGTGATTGCTGATCGTGACATTGTGATTAGTACATTTAAAGTTGATTTTTGGCATCCTATGGATACGCCAAACGATCAGATAAAGTTAAATGCTATATTAGAATCAAACCCTGATATTATTTTTAATTAAAATCAAATTATATGAATTCTGAATTTTTTAAAGAGTATAATCAATTAATGAATCAAGCCTTATCTTCGATGAATGAGGATGATTTATTTGCATCGGCAGAGTTAATTAAATCGATTAAGTCAACTAAAAATAAGATTATTATTGTAGGGAATGGGGGTAGTGCTGCTATGGCAAGTCACGTCGCAGTAGATTTGACAAAGGCAGCTGGGGTTAGGGCAATAACGTTTAATGAATCCGATCTATTGACTTGTTTTGCCAATGATTATGGATATGAACATTGGGTTGAAAAAGCGTTGGAATTTTATTCAGATAAAGGTGATGTGGTAATTCTAATTAGTAGTAGCGGTACATCAGCCAATATTGTTAACGGGGCTCAATGGGCAAAAGATTTTGGTCTGAAAGTGATTACTCTTTCTGGCTTTAACCCTAATAATCCGCTACGAAATTTGGGGGATATTAATCTTTGGGTCAATAGTATGGGGTATAATATTGTTGAAATGACACATCATATTTGGTTAGTCGCAATCGTAGATTATTTAGTAGGTAAAATAGAATATAAAGCAAATTAGAATGAAAATACTTGTAACAGGTAATCAGGGTTATATAGGTAGTGTTTTGGTCCCTATGCTTCAGCAAAAGGGACATGAAGTCACAGGGTTTGATATTGGTTATTATAAAGATTGTTTGCTTTATGATGATCAGGTTATAGTGAAACAAATAAGTAAAGATATTAGAGATGTTTCCATGAGTGACTTGGAAAATATTGATGCTATTATTCACTTGGCAGCTTTATCGAATGATCCTTTGGGAGAACTTGTACCTGGACTTACAGAGGAAATCAACCTAGGAGGAACACTTTTGTTAGCTGAACTCGCCAAAAAAGTAGGAGTTAAAAGGTTTATCTATTCTTCCTCTCAAAGCATGTATGGTATTTCAACTTTCGAAGGTGAATTAGATGAATATGATAGTGAAAAAAATCCAATTACTTCCTATGCCATTACCAAATGGGACGCGGAACTTGCATTAAATAAATTGCAATCTGAGGATTTTATCGTGACATCTTTTCGACCATCAACGGTATTTGGAGCTAGTCCAAGGTTAAGATGTGATATTGTATTCAATAATTTAGTAGCATGTGCGTATACAACTGGGAAAATTGAAATAAAAAGTGATGGAACGCCTAATAGACCCGTTGTGCATGTAAAAGATGTATGCAATGCCTATATAGCAGGCTTAACCGCCCCTAAAGAATTAGTTGCAGGTAGGGCCTTTAATGTTGGGATACCCAATGGAAATTTTACAGTTAGGCAATTGGCTGAAGCGGCTCAAAGAGCTGTACCAGGAAGCGAACTTACTTTTACAGGCGAACACGGGAATGATGCACGTACTTACCGAGTAAGCTTTGATCGAATATTGACTGAATTAGAAGGTTACTATACGCCAGAATGGGATTTGGATAAAGGGGGAAAAGAATTGGTCGATTTGTTTAAAAAAGTAGATTTTAAAGAACAAGATTTCAGAGGTAAAAAAACTACAAGACTTGCTCAATTATCTTACTTGCAAGAATTTGGATATGTGAATAACAAAATGAGAATAGCACAAAATTAATTTAATTCGTTTTTTATGGAAATTTTTGACACAATTGATGCATGTAGGATTTGCAATTCTGAAAACATAAAAACTTTTATGGATTTGACGGATCAACCACCAGCAAATAGTTTACGGGCGGATCTATCTGAAGAACTGCCAAATGTTCCCTTACAATTAGTTCACTGTTCAAATTGTTCGACAGTTCAATTATCTGCAACAGTTGATCCAGAATATCTGTTCAGTCATTATGTTTGGGTTACAGGCACTTCTAAAACTGCCCATGAATACAGTAAATTCTTTTCTAAAAATGTCTTGCAACGTAGTGTAGTTGCTAAGCCATTTGTTGTAGAAATTGCCAGTAACGATGGGACTTTTCTAAAGGATTTTGCTTCTAAAGGTTGTCGTGTTTTGGGCGTTGATCCTGCAAAGAATATTGCTGAAATGGCTACTCAAGATGGGGTGCCTACCCTTGCTGAATTTTTTAATCTGGGAACTGCTAAATTAGTGCGTGAACAACATGGAAGCGCAGATATTATATTTGCTAGAAATGTAATACCTCATGTTAAGGAAGTACACTCCATTATCGACGGAATAGAAGATTTATTAAGTAATGATGGGCTTGGAGTCATTGAATTTCATTACTCGCAAATAATATTGGACGAACTTCACTATGATTCGGTTTACCATGAGCACCTATTTTTCTATTCTTTACAAAGCATGATTTATTTATTGAATCAATATGGCTTAAAGCCTTTTGATTTAACGCATAGTCCTATAAGTGGCGGTTCATTAGTTATTTATTTTTCAAAGAAGCAGCGAGAAAAATCCTTAGCGCTAAAGGACGCTTTGCAAAAAGAAAAAGACAATAAAACGAATGATATCGAAACATGGGAAAATTTTGCTTTGGCCTGTGAAAAACATGCGAAGGAATTGAAGCAGATTGCAGAAGAGCATAAAAATAATGGACCTGTAATTGCATATGGAGCATCAGCAAGAAGTTCTACTTTGTTAAATTTTGCAGGCCTAGATAACTCAGTTATTGAATGCGTTATCGACAAGAATCCGCTAAAGCACAATCGTTTTACTCCGGGCACTAACATACCCATTATCTCTTTTGAGGAAGGAAAGAAATTATTTGATACATGCGGATCTATCTTATTATTGGCCTGGAATTTTGAAAAAGAAATTATTGAAGAGTTAAGATTAAATGGATATACAGGACCTATTATTGTTCCTTTGCCGAATGTAATTAGCGTAAAATGATATTCATTAAACAAAAATTAGAGGGTGTTTATGTAATTGAAGCGCAATCTCATTCAGATGAAAGAGGCTTGTTCAGAAGGCATTTTTGTGAAAATGAATTTAAGTCACACGGAATAGATTTTTCAGTTAAGCAAGGAAATATTTCTGAAAATATAATGAAATACACGTTACGAGGTTTTCATTATCAAAAAGTTCCAAGTAAAGAGTCTAAAGTAATATCGTGTATTTCTGGGAGTATTTTTAATGTTTTAATTGATTTAAGACCCGAATCGTCAACTTTTATGCAATGGCAGGAATTTAATTTTACTGCTGATGGACGAGAATCATTATATATTCCTGTGGGATGTGCTAATGCATTTCTTACCATGGAGGATAATACTAGGATTCATTATTACATGAATGATTTTTTCACATCGGATTCGCTAGGGTTTAGGTACAATGATCCTGCTTTTGGTATCCATTGGCCAGTAATACCAAAATATATGTCGGATAAGGATCGTGATTACCCTGATTTAATTTTGGGCTCCTTATGAAATTTTTGGTAACAGGGGCTACGGGCTTTATAGGTAAATCACTTGTTAATCTTTTATTGGATCAAGGGCATTCAATATTAGCCATTTCAAGAACTGAAAATTTTGAATTACAACAGGATAAAATAACTTGGATTCAATCTGCACTTCAGCTTAATGTTAGTGCAATGGATAGAATCAGAGAATTTGAACCTGAAGTATTAATACATTTAGCCTGGGAAAAAATTCCTGATTTTTCATATGAAACTTCAGTTGAAAATTTAAATCATCAAATGGCATTTTTCCGAAATATTTTTAAAATAGATTCTTTGGAAAAAATTATAGTGACTGGTAGCTGCTGGGAGTATAATAAAAAAATAGGATTTTGTGTAGAGACTGAAAATGTTGTATCATATAATTACTTTACCTGGGCTAAAAATTCACTCAGAGATTTTTTGCAATTTGAATGTCTTCAAAATAACATAACACTTATATGGGCACGGGTATTTTATGTTTATGGGCCTGATCAAAGGAAAGAGTCTTTATTACCTACCGTTATTCAAAATATTCAGAATAATCTTGTGCCTACCATTAGAACACCATCTAATTCAAATGATTTTATTTATATAGATGATGTTACTGAAGGCTTGTTACATTTTGCTCAACAAAAAATCCCCTCTGGAATTTATAATTTGGGTTGGGGTAAATCAACTTCAATTATTGACATAATTGCTACTATTGAATCTATAATGCATCATTCCAATAAAATTACATCTACCCTTGTAGAAAATATGCCAATTAAGGATACTGATTTTTGGGCTGAAATGTCAAGAACAAGGGAAACACTAAATTGGGGGCCTCAGACATCGATAGAAATAGGGGTTATAAAAATGATTAATCATATGAATCTATCCTAAATCATGAGCCAAATAATGAAAAAAATCATTACCACTGCAACGCCTCAACGCATCAGCTTTGCAGGTGGTGGAACAGATATAAATTACTTTTATGAAAAACATGGTGGACTTGTTTTGAGTACTACCATCGATAAATTTATTTATGTCACTGTTAAAGTTCACAATAAGCTTTTTAAAGAAAAATACAGATTAAATTATTCTATTACAGAGCATGTAGACTCCCTTGATGATATCAAAAATGAGATTGCCCGTGAATGTATTAGATATTTAGGAATTGATGAGCCATTATATATTTCATCAACTTCTGATTTGCCAGCATTGTCTGGTTTAGCATCTTCTAGTTGTTTTGCAGTAGGGTTGTTAAATGCGTTGCATCAGCTAAAAGGAGACCATGTAAGCCTAGCTCAAATTGCAGAAGAGGCGTGTCATATAGAAATAAATGTACTTAAAAAGCCAATTGGGAAACAAGATCAATATGCAGCTGCATTTGGCGGTGTTAATCTATTTACTTTTAACCCTAATGGGAATGTTTTATTAACGCCTATAACGAATGCTAGTATATTTAAAATTTTTGAAAATTCCTTATTGTTTTATACAGATATTCAAAGATCAGCGGATGAAGTATTGAGTGATCAGAAAAACTCATTCGGGTCAAACGAGGACAAAATGCTAGAAATTAAAGACCTTGCCATTCAGTTTTATAATCTTGTTTGTGAACCTAAATTGAATTTGGATCAATTGGGTCGCTTACTACATCAGAATTGGGTATCAAAAAAAGGCCTTTCTGATAAAATTTCAAATAGTTTAATTGATACTTATTATAGTGCAGCAATGGAAAATGGTGCTTATGGAGGTAAAATCCTTGGTGCAGGAGGTGGCGGGTTTTTATTTTTACTTGCTGATAAAGAAAATCATCCTAAAATTATCGAATCTTTAAATCAACTTGAATTGGTCAACTTTAATTTTGAACCCATAGGTACAAGAACATTACTTAATTTTTAAAACAAAAAAACATGATTAAAAACTACAACACTGAAACTAATTCTAAAGTTATATTGAAAAATAATAACGAAGAATTTGAGGTTAATTTATACTCTCAAGAAGGCCTGGCTATGCTCAGTAATCTTTGGATTAAAGCTGCCGCCGAGTTTAAATTAATGTATGAACTAACTTGGATGGGCAGGCCCATTATTCAATTTGGCACAGACATGATTATGTTGCAAGAGTTAATTTGGAAAGTTAAGCCTGATATTTTTATAGAAACGGGAATTGCTCATGGAGGATCCTTAATCTACACGGCATCTTTATTTGAGCTAATGGAAAATGATGGTCAAGTAATTGGTATCGATGTGGAAATTCGCGCACACAATCGGGTTGCGATAGAGGCGCATTCTATGTTCAAAAGAATAAAAATGATCGAAGGGTCTTCCATTGCAGATTCTACGATTCTTGAGTTGGAGGCATTGCTTGACTCAGGTAAAACAACGATGGTGATGCTTGATAGTAATCATTCGAGAGATCATGTGTTAAATGAAATGCGGTTATATTCAAAATATATTAATGTAGGATCTTATCTAATCGTACAAGATGGTGCTCAGGAATGGGTTTCAGATATTCCAAGAGGAAAACCTGAGTGGAAAGAAGATAATCCTTTGGCAGCCATTGATTTGTTTCTAAAAGAAAATGATGATTTCGAAATAGATGAAACTTATACAAGGCTTGGAATTACACAATCTCCAAGTGGATATTTAAGAAGAATCAAATAGTAGTATTCCATTAATTTAGTATTAAATTTTTATGAAAAGAGTCTTAATAACGGGATCACAGGGCTACTTAGGCAGTGTCATTACTGAGTATCTTACCAATAATGGGATTGAATGTGTGGGATATGATACTGGTTTTTTTAAGAGTGGTCTTCTTTACTCTGCTTCATCTACGCAAACTATTGTTCGTGATGCAAGAGATATAGTAGAATCTGATCTTAAAAATATAGACGTTGTATTACATCTTGCTGGTATATCTAATGATCCGATGGGCAAATTGGATGCAAGTCGAATTTATGACCCTACTCGGGTTTATGCATTAGAAATTGCAAAAATATGTAAAAAAATGGGCGTACGTTTTATTTTTGCTTCCAGTTGTTCTATATATGGTTTGGGTAAAGATGAGTTACTTACAGAAGATTCTGAAGTTTATCCCCAAACTGGATATTCAATGAATAAACTTGAAGTGGAAGAGGATTTGCGCAGTATAAGTGATAAAGATTTCTCCCCAATTGCTTTGCGATTTGCAACTGTATTTGGCCATTCTCCTCGTATTCGTTTTGATGTAGTAATTAACATGTTAACAGGTATGGCTGTAGCGAATAAATTAATCGTCCTAAACTCAGATGGGCAAGCTTGGAGGCCAAATTTACACATTCAAGATGTCTGTAAGGCTGTAAAATGTGCCATTAATTTTGATTATAATGGAGGAGATCTCATGGTCTTAAATGTAGGATCCGAGGAAAATAACTTACGAATTATTGATATCGCTAAGATTATACAGAAGTCAATTGAGGGATGTGAATTAAAATTTCTTGCGGAAAATCCAGACTTGGACAAAGAAGGCCTCATTAAAGATAGAAAAATTAAGGAAGGGGGAGCAGATACTCGCACCTATAAAGTTTCATTCAAAAAAATCTCTTCTGAATTACCAGGTTTTGTAAAATGTGATTGGTCTGTAGAGAGGGGTATTTTGGACATGGCTAATAAATTACAAGAGTTAAATTTTAATGAAAAAACATTTAAACAAACTGAATTTTATAGACTTCAGCAGCTTGAATTTCTTTATGAAAATGGATTCATATCAGAAGATTTAAGGTGGTTAAAAACTCAACCATAAAATTAACGTATTAAATTTTTTTAATGGAAAACAATCAAATACCATATTTAAGTCCTTCTGAAATTTTAGAAGGTATCGCAAAAGCGAATTTATCTGAAAGACGTAGATTTCCTAAAATTTTGCATAACCCTGGTGATGAATTCAACAGGGTTATTAATTTTATGATGAACGATTCTTACATGCAACCACACTTACATCCCGGTGTTGAGAAGATCGAAAAAATTTATATTCTAGAAGGTAGTCTGGCTGTTTTTTTCTTTAATGATCATGGAGAAATCATAAATACGACTATTTTAAAAAAAGGAGGTATTGAAATGATTGCCGTACCCGCATTTATGTGGCATACCTATGTAATGCTTACCGAATATGCGGTAACATATGAAACTATGATGGGGAAATATGACCCCCAGACTTGGAAGAATTTTTTTTCTATTGCACCTGAGGAAAATGCATTGAACAGTCAGGAATATTTACAAAACTTACAAAAAGTTGCTAATACCTACAATCAGTCCATTATATGAATGAAGAAATTGTAAAAGATATAGTTCGTATTCGTTTGAGTCAAATGATGGTGAATGAAAAGTATAAGGAAGGTAAATTTAAAATTCCAATTCATTTGTCTTTTGGTCATGAAGCTATTGCAGTTGCTTTAAGTCATTCGTTGAAGTATGAAGATAAAGTATTGTTAACACATAGAAATATTGCTTACAACCTTGCTAGAGCTCCGAAATTGAAGCCAATTATGGACGAATATCTTTTATTAGATTCTGGCTTGTGTCAAGGTAGATTGGGGTCAATGAATTTAATAAATAGAGAACGAAATATTATATATTCCTCTAGTATATTGGCCAATAACTTTTCGGTGGCAGCTGGAGTCGCTATGGCAGAAAAGTTAAAAAGTGCACCAGCGGCAACTTTTGTACTCGGCGGTGACGGATCTATGGAGGAGGGAAGTTTTTATGAAAGTTTGGTCATGATGAAAAGCTTAGGCTTATCAGTAATAGTTATTATTGAGAATAATGAATGGTCTTTAGGGTCTCATATTACTGAAAGAAGAATACCCATTGATTTAAGGAAATTAGTATCATCTGTCGATATTGAATTTATTCAAATAGAAGGGAACGATGCTTTTAGTTACTTAAAAATCTTAACTGAAATTCGCCAAAAATCATTGAATGAAAATAAAATATATTGTGTTGAAGTTAAACTTAAAACGCTTGGTGATAGAAACGAATCCCCTAGTTCAGAGTACCCAAGTGGGAAATATATCAATTATCACGCTGGTCCTTCTTCTACGGTAAATCTTACAGGTGATATAAAGGATTTATTCCTAAGGTATGACATAGATGATCCAATCTATGTATTAAAAGAGCAAATTGGTGAGAATGCAGTTTTAAAAGTTGCGGAACAAATTTATAGTAATTTAAAAAGCGAGTTTAAATGAAATATACTGAATACATTAACTCTTTGATTAAAGAAAAAGTAAAACCAGTTGATAATTGCGTTTTGTTTGGTCAAAATATTAAAACTGGCTCCTGCTTAGGGGGACTTACTAGAAATATTAAATTATCTGAAAATAGCCGTATTGTAAATTCTACAAATGCCGAAAACAGTTTAGTAGGGTTTGGATTTGGACTAATGATGAATGGTGCTTCTTCTGTTTTTTTTATGAAGCAATTAGATTTTCTTTTACTGGGAATTGATCAGCTTGTTAATACTTATAATATAATAAGAAGTGTAAAAGATAATTACCCAATAGGTTCTTTTACCATAGTAGCAACAGTAGTGGATAGTGGGTATGATGGCCCTCAGTCTAGTTTTAATAATTTTTATGATCTATGTTCTATTGCAAGAATACAAGGATTTACCATAAATAATAAGTCAGATGCTGACTACATTTTTGAGAATGAATTTTTGCAACCTGGTTTTCGAATTATTGCATTAAGTCAGCGGTTAGGCAAACTAGAAATAAATGATTCTTTATCTCCGAGAAATATATTTTCAAATGGAAATATATTTCAATATAGCGATGGAATTGATGTGACAATTATTTCAATTAACTTTTCATTTGGTCAATCAAATGAACTTGTCAATTTTTTACTTGAAAATAAAATAGCTGCCACTCATTTTCACGTCAACAATATAATTAATACAAATTGGGAAGAAGTATTTTCTAATGTGGCTGTAACCAAGAAAATTATAATTATTGATGATAGTAAAAGTATTCAGACTTCCTCTGATTTATTACTTGCCAAGCTCTGTGGAATGGATATTCAGAAAAAAATCGTTATTAAGCATGAGCCATCTTCCGATTGGCTCTATCCAAGGTCAGATATCTTTGAAATTGACCAACATTATATATTAAATCAACTTATTTAATATATAATGTTAATACAAAATTCCTAAAAATATTATTAATTTCTTTTTAAAGAGTTATTAAACTTGTTCTAGTTAGGAACAATTTTCACCTAAGTCTCAAGATAATTAATTTAAATATCATTTATGTCGTTGTTAAAAATCAAAATAAGGATTTTGAAATTCTATGAAATAAGTTCTATTTTTTTTATAGATATATCATATTTTATTCCAACCATTATTTTAAAAGTTTTAAAAATTGAATTTGTAAATATTTATACCCAAGCAGTAGGGCATTTATTATTAGATTCCGATACACATATAAAGAAAAAGCAGTTAAAACTGATTCCCAATAATAAATCTGTTTTACTTGTAGATAGAAAGGATATATCCAATTTATATTTTATTAAATATCTAGAAATGTATTTTATTGTTTTTCAAAATCATTATTTAGTAAAGATTTTACAACCTTTTTTAGATTTGAAAAGGATTGGCGTTAGTGTTATAAATTACACCTCAGCTATAGATAAGACGGCTGAGATATTTAAAATTAACTCAATATGGTCAAATAAAGGGCTTAAGCCTCTTTTTCAACCAATTAAATCAGATATTATAAGAGGCAATCAAGCATTACAGGATTTGGGTGTTCCCGAAAATAGTTGGTTTGTTTGTTTGCATGTTCGTAGTTCGGGATTTTCAACAATGGAAAATATTCATAATTACCGGAATACTGATTTTGATACCTATATACCAGCAATTAAGTATATTATTTCAATGGGAGGGCTTTGTGTTAGAATGGGAGATTCTAGTATGCCGGCCGCTCCCCAAATTAGTGGATTGATAGATTATGCCCATTCCGAAATAAAGGCTGATTGGCTAGATTTATATATTAGCTCTAAATGCAAATTCTTTATAGGAACGGGCTCTGGAGCTTCAGCAATGGCATTTATTTTTGGTGTGCCAACAATTAGTTTAAATATCTGCCCATTTTCATCTGTACCTTTACTTGCTTCTGGAGATATTTCTATTCCTAAATTATACTTGAATAAAATTAATAATAATTTAATGGGATTTAAAGAAATTATGTCTTCTGATTGCTCAAATTTTAGGTACAATGATTTATTTGTGAATGAGCAAATTGAAGTTATTAATAATACTTCGGAAGAGATAAAAGATACTGTTATGGAAATGTATTTAAGATTATCAAACAACTGGATTACTTTACCAGAAGATGAAGAGTTACATGACTCATACTTGACTAATCTAAAAGAAAATCATTATGCTTTTAATTCTTCAGCGAGAGTTGGAATGGCGTTTTTAAAAAAATATAAGAATTTGTTAAATTCATAATAATATAATAGGGTAATTGAAATAATAGTACTAAATCTATAATATATTAATTAAATAATTATGATTTAGTAAAATAATGTATATTATTTTTTGATTATTTAATTTTTGTCGAAAAATAAATATTTGAGTAATCATTTTAAGGTTAAGCAAACAATATGGGATTGTTAAAGGAATTGACAATAATTATACCTGTTAGTAATAAAAAGACATTTCTTGTCAGAAATATGAATTTTTGGTCACAATATGAGGCTACTTTATTTGTGTTAGATGGTGGTAAATGTAAAATTGACGATAGTATAATCTCAAAGGTGGGAGACAATATTAGATATTATTATTTGCCAAATAGTTTAAATGATCAATTATTAACAATTGGGAAATTAATTACTACTAAATATGTAATTCTTTTAGATGAGGAAGATTTTTTTCTGCCTAGTGGTTTAGAAGCCTGTATTAACGAAATTGAAAATTCAGATATTGGATCATGTAGTGGTAGAAGTTTAGTATGTAGTAAAAAAAACAATTCAGTTAAGGCATATTTTCCAGAGTCACCAAATATATGTTTTGATGGGTACTATTTAACGGATGAATCTGCAATTAGTAGGCTAAAAACACATACTTATATGTATTCATATTTATGTTCTACCTTAAATTCTGTTATAAAAAAGGAATTTTTTTTAAATAACATTGATTCATTTAAATATGCGCCACCTTTAGTACAAAGATCTTCTCACTTTGCATTTGAAATGCTAAGTTCATTTCAAAGCAAATCCAAAGTTATAAATTCACTTACTTTGATTAAGTCAAATGATATGTCTAACATTTTTGAAGATTATGCGTTGCAAGAATCAATAAAAATACCATTGCAATATTGGTTAATCGATAATTTTTTTACTGAAGAGAGAAATAGTTTTATATTTAATTTGGTAAAAAATTTGAAGAAAATTAATCCTCATGCCAACTTAGTTTTATTAGAAAAAGAAGTTAAAATAGCATTATCACTTTATTGTCAAAGCGCGGTTAAATATTTGAATAAACCAGATATTAGTAGGTATATGTATTTATTGACCAAGTATAGTACAAAAATTCGTTACTTGAAATATTTATATCGTCCAAATATTGATAAATTTTTATTGAAAATAAAGTATTTGATAAATAAGAATTTATCTATGAAAACCAAAGAAATGCCAAGTATTGAATTAGGTAATGGGTCAGACTGTATAAAAGATTTATGTTTAAAGTATAATGTTAAATTAAATTTCGAAGAAATTAAACTTATAGAAAACTTAATTTTAGATTGATAAATAGATGAAAATTAAATTATTCAACTATTATAGTAATAAATTATTTTTAATGATTGTTGGTTGTATTTATTTTGTGCCTTCAATTATTTTAAATTTATTTAACATAAAATTTATTGATTTATATTTTGAAGCTATTGGCCATTTAATTTCCGATACAGATACTCACATTAAAAAACAGCAATTAAATTTAATTTCAAATTATAAATCTATTTTATTGATAAATTCAAAAAAAGTTGCAAATAAGTATTTACTTAAATATTTGAGAAAATATTTTATAATCATAGAGAATCCATTTTTAGTTTTTTTATTGAATCCATTTTTAAAATCTAGATTCGTTGGTTTGGATATTGAACACTATTCGAGTGCAATTAATAAAACTGCTGATATTTCTGAAGTTAATTCATTGTGGGGGGGGCAAAATTTAGGGCCATTATTTTTCCCTTTTGAATCAGATATAAAAAGAGGTGAGCTAGCATTGCAGGAGTTGGGTGTTTCTAAAAATAATTGGTTTGTATGTTTGCATGTACGCAGTTCAGGATTTTCAATAACTGAGAATGTTCATTCTTATAGGAATAGTGATTTTAATACCTATATTCCTGCGATTAAATATATAATTTCATTAGGAGGTCATTGTATTAGAATGGGCGATTCAAGTATGCCAATAGCCCCAAAGATTGAAGGATTAATTGATTATGCTCATTCAACTTTTAAGGCAGATTGGTTAGATTTATACATCAGTTCGCAATGTAAATTTTTTATTGGCACAGGATCAGGAGCAGCTTCAATGCCATTTATGTTTGGTGTTCCAATCCTTTCAGTTAATGTTGCTCCATTGTCGAATGTACCACAATTTGGTTCACGGGATGTAACAATTCCTAAACTTTATAAATATTTATCTGATAATGTTTTTATAGGTTTTAAATCTATTTTCTCTTCTGAAATGTCAAATTTCAGGTATAATGACCTTTTTGAAAAAAATGAAATTTTAGTCATTAATAATACACCGGATGAAATCAAAGATGCTGTCGAAGAAATGTATTTAAGGATATCAAATCAATGGGTCACCAAAAAAGAAGATGATAAATTGCAAGAGCGCTTTATTTCATTATTGAAAGAAGGGCACTATTCATTTAAAACTTCGGCTATAATTGGTACTTCATTTTTAAGAAAATATAAAGATTTAATTGATAGTTAAACAGTATTAAAAATTATATTTTTTAATCATAAATAATACCAAGTGAAAATATTTTTAATCGGCGCAAATGGATTTTTAGGCAGTAGAATTTACAGAGAATTAACAGGTTCTTACAACAGTATAGAAAAAGTTAAAATAAGGTCGATTGATGATGTAAATTCTTTTTTAGATTATTTAAGCTCTTTTGAATGTGAAATACAAATTATAAATGCTGGTTGGTGCGGTGTAAAAGCGCAAAATACCTCCAAAGAATTTGAAAACATTAATTATTCCATACAAACCAAATTACTTGAATCTTTATCGATTAAAACTGTTAAAAGGTATATTAATTTTGGCTCTTATAATGAATATGGCAATCTCAATGGACTTTTAACCGAAGATTTACATTTGCTGAATCCTATTAGTGAATATGCTAAAGTTAAATATAGTATTTGTAAATATGGGTTAATGACTAACCAGAGCCATAAATATTTACATTTGAGAATTTCTAATATCTATGGAGAGGGACAAATTAATACCTCATTGTATGGAACTTTAAAATCTTACTGCTTAAAACAAGAAAAAATTACTCTAGGAGCATGTGATGCATTTAGAGATATGTTAGATATAGAAGAGTTTGTCAAATCATTTAAATTGATTTTGAAATCAAATATAACCGGGATTTTGAATATCGGATCTGGTAATACTCAACAAAACAGAGAATTTGTTTTAGGGGTAGCAAACAATTTAAAAATACCATCAAGTGAAATTTATTTCGACGATAGTAGATATGAAATTAAACTTATGAGTGATAATTATCAATTATCAATTATGAAATTGAATAAACTAAAGTTAGATTTCAACTAAATAATTGCAAAAATACGTGATGGATTTAAGTGATTTAACAATTGTCATACCTTCTTATAACCGACAGGATTACGTAATAAGAAGTATTGAATATTGGTCTAATACTAATGCCGTTGTTCATATTTTTGATGGATCAAAAGATAAAATTCATAATGAAATAGTAGGTAAATATTCAAATGTTACTTATCATCATCTTCCAATTTCTTATGCTGAACGTTTAGGGTACTCAATAAATTTTGTTCGGACTAAATATGTAGTATTATTAGGTGATGATGAGTTTTTCATCCCAAGTTCCTTAATTAAATGCATGGATATTTTGGAACTAGGTGAGTTCAGTAGCATTATGGGTAAAACTATTACATTTGAATATCATAAGGGCAATATTTTTAGTAGGAATTGGGAAAGCCCTTTTTTGGCGGATTCTAATAATTATATAATTGAAGAAAATGATTCTTTTGATCGTATGAAGAACCATATGAATAATTACTTATGTAGTACAATTTATGCGGTTACAAAATCAGAAGTTTGGATTAAATGTATTGAATGTGCGAGCATAAAAACACCCTTTGCAGATACAATAGAATTTGGTTTTGAATTGACGAATGCATACTTGGGGAAATCTAAAATTATAAATACTTTAATGTGGTTGAGAAGTTATGAAAACGAGGAGATATATTCCACGCAACTTAAATCGGAAAATAATGTACCACCCCGTTTACATGAAATTTATTATGATTTAAATTATCGTAAAGATTTGAGTTCATTTTTTTCTCAAATGGCTAATAAATTAATTGGCGGTACTTTAGATATTTCAGAAAATGAAGTAGAAAAAATGCTGTATATTTCTTTGGGTGAGTATGTAGACAATTATTATATTTTAGCAGATTACAAAAAAGGCAGAAAAGATAGAATGCTAGATTTTTTTTATAGGATAGGTCTTAAACCTGCGATTGATTTTATTTTAAGGAATTTCAAATTTAATAAATTAAATTTATTGCAAAATGCGAGTCATAATGAAGAGAAAACGGGTTTAATTTATGATTTAAACGAGTTAAGCAAAATTCAAAATCTAATTTTAGAATTTCATAAAAATAAAATTAAGAGCTGATTGTAATTAGATAAAAGAATATTTGAAAACAATTATTAGAAACTTCTATTTTGGAATTCTTTGGCTTTTTAGTCGTAAGAAAAGTTCGGCAAAGCGATTATTAATGGTTTGCGATTTTAATGTTCAACCAATAAGTGTAGGGGACTTTATTAATTTTCAGGCGGCATCTACCTGTTTGATTGAGGAACATAATTTGTCCACCGTTGACTTTGTTTTGATTTTTGATCCAAAGGGAAAAAAGAATTCTCCGGTATTTGATCACATAAATGAGGGGAATTATTTTGGATATCTGAGCGTTATTATCGACATTTTAAAAATCAATCGAAATCTCGGATCTTTTTTTGTTTTTAATTCTCATGATCAATTTAATCAAATCTTTTATGATAAGATTTCGAATTATCTTGTGTGGCCCTCCTTTAGTAAATTTATAAATAAGGAGTACTTAAATTGGACTTTTTTCAATGAAGTTTTTTTAGATTACCATAAAAAATTCAATAAAATACCAACAATAAATTTCACTCAAGAGCTTTATGAGGATGCAATGAGTTTTTTCTCAAGTAATATGCTTGATGGTCAAATCCCCGTTACGATAAACCTTCGGAATAATCCTCATTATGGGCAGCATAGAAATTCAATCATTCATGCTTGGGCTCATTTATTCGAATATTGTCTGCTAAATAAATACCCAGTTAAATTTTTTGTTATATGTAGTTCAAGTGAAATAGACCCATCTTTAGTACATTTTAGTAACGTGACCTTTACTAAGTATCAAGGAACGAGAATTGATTTGGAGTTAGCATTGATCTATTTTTCTTCTTTTCATTTGGGTCCTCCTTCTGGTCCATGCCAAATTATATTTTTTAATGAAAAACCCGGAATACAATTAGGCTTTGATGCTAATCCAGCAGATTATAAAGGCTTAATAGATGAAGGGGATTATTTTCGATATAGTTTTTCAAACGAAAATCAAAAACAAAGTAAAATTCGTGAGACAAACGAGTCGATTATTTTTGAATTTGAACGAATGTTTAACGGTTTAAATTTTAAAGAAGAATTGAAAAAATATGCTGATAATCAGGGTATTAAATCTAAAAACTGGCTAAAATAATTTCTATGTTTAAAAATGCAACTTTATTAATTACTGGGGGAACTGGATCTTTTGGTAATGCGGTACTTAAAAAATTTCTTGAAACGGATATTAAAGAAATTCGAATATTTAGTCGGGATGAGAAGAAGCAAGATGAAATGCGTCACAGCTATAAAAATGAAAAAATCAAATTTTATTTAGGTGATGTGCGCGATTATAAAAGTATAGAAAGAGCTTGCGTAGGAGTTGATTATATTTTTCATGCTGCTGCACTTAAGCAGGTACCAACTTGTGAGTTTTTCCCAATGGAAGCTACTTTAACTAATGTCTTAGGAACTCAAAATGTAATAGATGCTGCCATCTATACACAGGTAAAAAAAGTTATTTGTTTAAGTACAGATAAGGCTGCTTACCCAATTAATGCCATGGGGATTACTAAGGCCTTAATGGAAAAAGTGGCCATTGCCGCTTCAAGAAATATTGCAGGAAATAAGACTATCATATGCTTAACTAGATATGGAAATGTCATAGCTTCGCGCGGATCTGTTATACCTCTTTTTTTAAAACAAATAAAAGAGGGTGGAACGCTAACCGTAACGGACCCCACCATGACTCGATTTTTAATGTCATTGGAGGATGCTGTAGAGTTAGTATTATTTGCATTTAATTACGGGAATCAAGGGGATTTATTTGTTTATAAAGCACCTTCATGCACAATCAATGATTTAGCTCATGCTGTGAAAGAAATTTGTCATGCGGAAAACCCTATTAGTATCATAGGTACGAGACATGGCGAAAAACTCTATGAGACACTTTGCACCCGTGAAGAGATGGTAAAGGCTATAGATGAAGGTAAGTTTTTTAGAATACAAGCCGATAATAGAAATTTAAATTATAATCAATTTTTTATAGAAGGCAAAACAGGTATTTCAACTATCGAAGATTATCATTCTCATAATGCCGATGTATTAAATAAAGACCAAATTAAAGATATTTTAACTGGCCTTGGTATAGGTTTAGATACTTCTAATGTATAATTAACTTTCGAATAATAATTTTAGAATGTTTCATAATCAACCTACATCTGTTTTAAAATTAGGCTTAATCAGTTCAGATTCTGAACTGATTAAATTTTTTGAATATGAATCTAAGAAGTATCATGAAAAGATAGAATTAGAATTTATTGATCAAGAGAAATCAAATCAGATCGTTCATGTAGATAATTTGATTGTACTATCTGAAGATTTAAATGAGGTAAAAAAAATCCAAAATCGCATCGAATATGTAATCAAAAATGAAGCTTTAGGAGTTTTAAAACAGGTCTTTTTTTTTGTAAAAGGCAACGATTATTATAAGCTTTTAATTTTTAAGATTGGTGATGCTAAAAATAATTTTCAAGTTGGTGAAACTATTACATGTCCATTGATTTTTGGCCCATTTTTAGACTCAAATAATATTATTGCAGTTTATAGTCATCAAATTTTACAAAATAAATCAGAAAGTTTACTTGAAGATAGGGAGAGTGAGATAGAATTGATTTATATAGGTGATTTTATTAATAGATTTTATGGGGAGTTATTAGTACAGGAGTTTCATGTGGAAAATTTATTTCAGGATAAAGTCAAAGTAGTCTTAGCCGAACTAGTTAAGAAGTTAAACTCTTTTGATGTAACATATATTAAGGATAGAATTATTCCAAAATTTAAGTCTCAATTTGATCTAAATTTATTTAATACTTTCAGGCATTTTGAAGTCATTGGGAGTATTTTCCCTTGGCCTTTAATTAATCATGAAGACGAAAGGGGGACTTTTGTAGAAACTATAAAGTTAGAATCTGGTGGACAAGTTTCATTTTCTGTGACAAAGCCAGGTATAACCCGAGGGAATCATTTTCATACCCGAAAAATTGAACGTTTCGCCGTTATTAAAGGTGAAGCAAGAATTCAATTGAGGCAAGTAGGAAGAAAAGAAGTTTTAAACTTTGAATTGTCTGGCAATGCCCCTTCTTTTGTAGATATGCCTATTTATTTTACACATAATATAAAGAATATAGGAGAGGAAGATCTCTATACAATCTTTTGGATTAATGAATTTTATGATTCTAATGATCCAGATACTTTTTTTGAAACTGTTTAAATTTAAAATAATCAAGAATGAAAGTTATTACTTTAATTGGGACCCGGCCAGAAATAATAAAATTGTCAAGGGTAATGTACAAGTTAGATTTAATTACAGATCATATTATTGTACATACAGGCCAAAATTATGATTATGAATTAAATAAAATATTTTTTGATGATTTAGGCATTCGAAAGCCAGATTACTTTTTGGAGGCGGCTTCAGGGGGTGCTGTGGAAACTATTGCAAATGTATTGCTTAAGGTAGATGAGGTTTTTGAAAAAGAAAAGCCAGACGCATTATTATTGCTAGGAGATACGAATAGTGGCCTAGGGGTTATTTCTGCTAAAAAACGTAAAATTCCTATATTCCATATGGAAGCGGGAAATAGATGTTTTG
>SXXW01000023.1 GCA_005791165.1 Cytophagaceae bacterium | reverse complement strand
GTCGTGTCTTTCGACGAATGTCTTTGATGTAATTTTCTGCTGTTTGTTTTTTTCTTGTTTCCATTTTGTTATTTAATAATTGTTTGGAAACACTCCCTAAGAAATAACCTCTATCGGTCCACTTTTTGCTGACGATTTACAGTTATAAAAATCCGATATTTTGTGGAGAAAAAAGTGGAGAAAAATCAAAACGAAATAAAAAACCCTCAAATTTAAACAATATGAGGGTTTTTACAGATATATAAGTGGACCAGCATGGGCTCGAACCATGGACCCCCTGATTATGAGTCAGGTGCTCTAACCAGCTGAGCTACAAGTCCACATTAGCTAAACTAATGTGGTGCAAAATTAAGTAATTATTGCCTTTCTAACTACATTTGATTAAATAATTTAAGTTTTATCAGATTGTATTCTCTAATTTTCTAATAGAAAAGATAAATCTTACATTTGTTTACCATTAAATACATTTTGATTCAAAACCAGTGGACCGCGTCATGTTTCCAACAAAAATAATTAATGATCCCATTTATGGATTTATCAAAATAAATAATCCATTCATATTGGAGTTGATTGATCATCCATTTTTTCAAAGACTTAAGCGCATTAAGCAATTAGGCTTGGCTGAATTTGTCTATCCAGGAGCGCATCATACCCGATTTCATCATGCATTAGGTGCCATGCACTTAATGGATCAAGCTTTAAATAATTTAAAAGCCAAAGGATATAGTATCACAGAAGCTGAGCAAGAAGCAGCTGAAATTGCTATTTTATTGCATGATATAGGCCATGGGCCATTTTCTCATGTTTTGGAAAATACCATATTAAATGAGGTAAAACATGAAGAGGTTTCTAACCTACTAATGAAAAAATTAAATGAACATTTTAAAGGTCGATTATCTTTGGCGATAGAAATGTTTAATAATCGGTATTCTCGGCCATTTTTCCATCAATTAATATCGAGCCAATTGGATGTAGATCGATTGGATTATTTGAGTAGAGATTCGTTTTACACGGGCGTAAGAGAAGGGTTTATTGGCTCTGAAAGGTTATTAAGCATGTTAGACCTTAAAAACGAGCAACTCGTATTAGAAGAAAAGGGAATTTATTCCATAGAAAACTTTTTAATGGCTCGTAGACTCATGTATTGGCAAGTCTATCTCCATAAAACGGCCATTGCAGCTGAGACGATGTTAATTCAAATATTAAGAAGAGCAAAGGATTTAATGGCACAGGGAACAAAATTGAATTGTTCTAAGCCGCTTTTTGTATTTCTAAGCAGAACGTACACTTGGGATGAATTTGCCAATAATGAAAAGCTTTTACTCGCATTTACAGATTTAGATGATCATGATATTTGGGCCGCATTAAAAGATTGGAAAAATGAAAAGGATAAAATTCTTAGGCATTTGTGTGAATCATTTTTAACAAGGAAGTTATTCAAATGTAAATTGGGCACCCAGCCATTACCAAAATCTAAAATAACAGAAATAGAGAGTAAGATTCAAGAAAGTTTAGGGATCGGTTTTGAGGAACTTTCTTATTTCGTTGTAGAGGGTTCAACTAGTAATGCTGCATATGTACAGGGCGACAATACGATCAAAATGGTCGATAAACAAGGGCAAGTCGTCGAGTTAATGCTTGCATCTGATTTACCGACCATCCAAGCGTTGAGTAAGATTGTGAAAAAATACTATTTTTGTTGTCCAAAGAGCGTATATTTGCAAGGAGAATTGAGCTAAATTATTTTTAATACCTAATTGCCACCATATATTTAAGACATGAAATTTACTGTTGACCAAATAGCTGATTTAATTGAAGGTACAGTAAATGGCAATGGGGCTACATTAATTAGTAATTTCGATAAAATAGAAGAAGGAAAATCAGGAAGTATCTCATTCCTTTCTAATCCCAAATACGAATCTTATTTATACCAAACGGATGCTTCAGCGGTCATCATATCAAAGGATCTTACGTTAAAAAAGCCAGTAAAAACAGCCTTAATACGAGTTTCTGACCCATATTTAGCATTTACTATCTTATTACAAAAATACCAAGAATTAATCGAAATAAGGGATACTGGTATTCAAGTACCCAGTTATATATCTGACAATGCCCAAATTTCAGAAAATGTTTTTGTGGGGCGATTTACACTGGTAGATGCAGGAAGTAGAATAGGAACAAATTCACAAATTTATGATCGAGTTAGTATTGGTAAAAACGTAACCATTGGTTGCAATTGCACCATATACCCAGGTGTGGTCATCTATAAAGATTGTATCATCGGTAATAATGTCGTCATACATGCCAATTCAGTTATTGGCTCAGACGGTTTTGGTCATGCACCACAAGGGGATGGAACATTTAAATCGATTCCCCAATTAGGGAATGTGGTAATTGAGGATGATGTTTCAATTGGTTCAAATACAACGATTGACCGAGCTACTATGGGTTCGACGATCATCAGAAAAGGAGTTAAAATAGATAATTTAGTACAAATAGCACATAATGTAGAGATTGGTTCAAATACAGCTATTGCAGCACAAACAGGCATTTCAGGGTCGACTAAAGTGGGTGAAAATTGTTTGATTGCAGGCCAAGTAGGTGTTGCTGGACATATAACTATTGCACCTAAAACGATCGTAACGGGTCAGTCAGGAGTAACTAAAAGTGTTAAAAAACCAGGACAAACATTGGGCGGTACCCCAGCTTCAAATAATGTAGATTTCTTAAAAAGAAATGCGTTAATTAGGCAATTGCCAGAATTTTTTGAAAAATTTAATCAAAGCAACAAATAAAATTGAGTTGGCTTTACCCTTATTATGAATAATAAGCAACACACCATATCAAAATCAGTCACTTTAAGTGGAGTAGGTTTACACACGGGAGTCTTAACGAATATGACATTTTTGCCAGCAGTATCTAACCATGGCATAAAATTTCAGCGAATAGATTTACCAGGGCAACCCATCGCGGACGCCGATGTTGATTACGTAGTCGATACCTCAAGAGGAACGACTATTGAACATAATGGAGCAAGAATTAATACGGTTGAACATGTTATGGCTTCTTTGGTAGGCCTTGAAATCGACAACGTTTTAATTCAATTAGATGGCCCAGAACCTCCCATCATGGATGGAAGTTCGATTAAATTTGTGGAAGCATTAAAAGATGCTGAGCCAGTGGAACAAGAGGCTCATCGCAAATTTTTTGAAGTGACCGAAGAAGTGCGTTTTAAAGATCCAGATAAAGATATTGAATTAGCCGCATTGCCATTAAATGATTATCGGATGGCTGTAATGGTTGATTATAATTCAAAATTCTTATCGAGCCAACATGCCAATTTGAGTCATGTGTCACAATTTGAAAGAGGGTTTGCCATGTGTAGAACTTTTTGTTTTGTGCATGAATTAGAGATTTTATACAAAGAAGGTCTTATCAAAGGGGGGGATCTAAGTAATGCCATTGTCATAGCTGACCGTGATTACTCGGAAGCGGAATTGTCCCATTTATCAGATGTATTAAGAAAACCTAAAGTAAGTATTTCAAAAGAAATCGGGATCCTTAATAATACTAGCTTGCACTTTCCAAATGAAATGGCAAGACATAAGTTACTGGATTTAATGGGTGATTTAGCTTTAGTGGGAAGACCTATAAAAGCACAAATATTAGCTTCTAGACCAGGGCATGCATCCAATATTGAATTAGCAAAAAAAATCAAGAAGTTGATGCTGGAAACGGAAAAGAACAATGTTCCTATTTACGATCCAAAGCAACCTCCAATTTGTTCACATGAACGAATCTACGAGTTGTTGCCACATAGGTATCCATTTCAAATGATCGACAAGATTATTTATTTGGATGATAATAGTGTAGTTGGCGTTAAAAATGTTACGATGAATGAATATTATTTCATGGGACATTTTCCTAGTAACCCTGTTATGCCAGGTGTTATGCAGATAGAAGCCATGGCACAAACTGGAGGAATATTAGTGCTTAGTTCAGTGTCAGATCCTGAAAACTATTGGCCCTATTTAGTCGGGATTGAAAATTGCAGGTTCAGAAAAAGTGTTATCCCAGGAGATACTGTAATATTCAAATGCGAACTTCAAGCTCCCATTAGAAGAGGTATTGCCAAGATGACAGGGAAAGCATATGTTTCGGGCCAAGTAGTTTGTGAGGCAGAAATGACAGCGAGTTTAGTTAGAAAATCATAGTACAAAAATTATGAATTATCCATTAACTTCTATTAACCCAAATGCCATCATTAGATCTAATGTACAAGTTGATCCTTTTACCGTAATACACGATGATGTGCAAATCGGAGAGGGTAGTTGGATTGGTTCAAATGTAACCATATTTCCCGGGGCGAG
>SXXW01000005.1 GCA_005791165.1 Cytophagaceae bacterium | reverse complement strand
TTATAGGTTTCTGGCTCATAATGAAAAATAGACCAAGCATAATCCGTTGATTTTAATTCACCTGGAGTGGCTTTCACTTCCTCTATTCGTTTTGCTGCTGGGTCATCTAAACGAATAAAATAAAAGCTAGAGTCCGAATACGCGTGTAACTCTTGGACCCATATTTTTTGTTGAAAATCGAAGGTTATTTTATGTGGGGAATTACCCCAAAATATAAAGAAATCACTAGCATCCCATTTTTTATCCTGGTCGCCCTCAAAATAGATGGGTATTTCTTCTAAATCTTGGGGCCTAGATTTTTTTAAATCTTGAGGTAAAGCTCCAGAGGTAGTAGAGTATAGACTTACTTGTTGAGGGTTTAAGGAAGCTCTGTCTATTTTATTTTTATCGAGCCAAGTGGCATCAACTTTATATATGCCATTTTGAGTTATTCCAATTTTAACCCATTTGCCAGTAGATAATTTTGAATCAGTTTGGGCAATGACCGAATTAGAAATACAAAATGATCCTAATAAAGCTATTAAATAGCCTTTAAAGTTCATTCGTTTCCAATGGGGTAACCTGCGCATTTTTTGCTACTAAGTAAAGTTTGCCAGTTTTGGCCTCTCTACAAAAGTAGCGTGTTCGACGTAGTTTACCTTTGATTAACTCTAGGTTTTTTAATAAAAAGATTTGATTTTCAGGAAGGGCATGTAATGTGATGCTAGAATTTGCCGTGTCGTATGTTTTTAATACATCCACTAGAGGTCCATGGCCAGTTGAGGTAGCGCTGGGATTAACTAAATACGATTTTAAAACGTTGATTAACTCATCGGGCAATAAATCTTCTTCTAAGATCGGTTCAAATATAGTTCTAAATGAATTTTTCCATTCTTCCCCGTGGGGTAAAACTTTGTTTTTATAAGTTAAATAAGTCAATAAATGCGCCACTTCATGTAAATATGTGACAAGAAAGGCATATGAATTTAAATTTCGATTGACAGTTATTTGATGCCCTTTTTGAGGAGAAAAGCGATAATCACCTAATTTAGAATGGCGTGACTTACTGACAATAAAATCAAATGGATAATCATGCCACAATTGAAAACAATATTCAGCAACCGTTGGCGGGAAGTGGTCAAAAAATGAATGAATTTTTTTGTTCTTTTCCATTTTTAGGCATAAAAAAAGTCCTCCGCATGCGAAGGACTTTTTTCTGGTTGCTTAGATTACTTAGCAGCAGCTGTATCAGCAGCAGCAGTATCAGCAGCAGCAGTATCAACTGGTGCAGCAGCAGCAGTATCAACAGCAACTGAATCAGCAGAAGCTTCTGCTTTTTTCTCACCACAAGAAGCTAAAGTTACCATACCAGCAACAAAAGCTAAAGCGAATAATTTTTTCATTTTTGTAATATTTAAAGGTTTGAGTTACAAAACTAGTGGAATAAAAATTAACAACAAATTTTTACGCAATAATTTTAAGGTTTTTTTAAGTTTTGATTTAAAATTGCTTTTAAATAGCTTAAAATAAGATTAAAACTTATTTTTTTTAAGTAATTCCTAAGAAGTACTTAATATTTGTGAGATTTTTAGCTTAAATTACCTAAGCAAGTCCTTAAATCTGTCGTAAAATCCACTACTTTTAAATGTAAAAGTTTTGTGCAAAACATAGTTTGAGATAAAACTAAATCCCATGCCTGTGGTAGTAGTTAGGATTTGAGTCACATTGATTTTTTTGTATGCAAATGGGATTTGTAAATAAAAATCACTCATAAATGTCTGAAGGAATGTATAAGGCATGACACTGAAAAACCACGTTACAAATCCAGAAAAGGTGGCTACCATTAAAAATTTGACCATTTCTCGATTTGTCTGTTGCGTTTTTCTAGCGTCAAAAGCAAACAGTTTGGTTAATGTAAACCCTACAATGACCGAGATGAAATAGGCTGGGAGTATCGTTGCCTCATAACTTAATTTGAACCAATCTTTTAATAAGCCTCCACAAACGAGTTGAACAATAGCA
This sequence comes from Cytophagaceae bacterium, assembly GCA_005791165.1. GTDB lineage: Bacteria > Bacteroidota > Bacteroidia > Cytophagales > Spirosomataceae > Aquirufa. The sequence goes on along the minus strand of SXXW01000005.1, from coordinate 70,794 downwards.
CCAGCTCCTGCAATTAAAAAATACGCAACTAAATCTTTTTTATTGAAAAGGGTCGTTTTTTTTGTCAAATCCTTAGCTAAAATAAACTCTTAACAATATTGGGATAAACACCTAAAACGAGCGTTGCAATTGTACAAAACCATAATGCTATTTTAAAAAGTATGGGAACTTCAATTTTTTCTATATCTCCATTTTTAAAATATATGGCGATAATACCTTTGAAATAATAATAAATACCCACGGCCGACATTAATATGGCAAGGATGACCGGGTAAATGATATTGCGATTAAAACTATCTGAGAAGATAAAGAATTTACCCCAAAAGCCCGCGGTCATTGGAATACCTGCCAAGGATAATAAGGAAATAGTGAAGCAAAATGCTAATCCAGGATTATTTTTTGCCAATCCTTCAAAGGATGAATAATCTTCTGGTTTTTCCTTTCGGCCTGTTTGATATTCTGAAACAAGGATTAAGACCGCAAATGCAGCAACCGTTGCTAATGTATATGAAAGCGAATAATATAAAACAGTTGATGTGGATGAACTTTGCATGGCACTCACAGTCATCAACATGTACCCCGCATGCGAAATACTTGAATAGGCGAGCATTCGCTTGACACTTAGTTGGTATGCCGCAGTCACATTTCCAATAATCAAGGTTAGCATACTAATGAAATAAATCGTTAAAACCCATGTTGAATAAATGCCCCCAAATACCCCTGATAAAATGTGATATAGTGCAGCAAAGCCAGCTGTTTTTACGACAGTGGACATAAACATGGTAAAAATTGTAGGCGCCCCATCATAAACATCGGGTGTCCAAAAATGAAAAGGTGCGGCTGAAACTTTAAACAGAAGGCCGATCAGCATTAGCAGAACCCCTATATACAAGAAACTAGGCATGGACTCCGGCGCCGTAGCTGCTATGATATTTGCTAAGTTTGATATATAGAATGATTTTGTTGCACCATAAACTAATGTAATCCCAAACAGTAAAATACCCGTTGCGAATGCCCCCATTAAAAAGTATTTTAAGGCAGCTTCATTTGATTTAAGGTTTCTTTTGTCTGAGCCAGTCAGAACATACATGGCTACGGATAAAATTTCTAGGCCAACAAACAACATAATCATATGATCGAATGAAACCATTAAAATGGCTCCAACCACTGAAAAAAGTAAAATTGCATAATATTCCGCTGGATGTGTATGTTCATCGTCTGCACCAAATCCTCTTGAAAGCGCAACCACCAAAAATGCAGCCAATTGAATAATCAAACTAAAATTAATGGAGGTATTGGTTGTCCTAAACATATTACCAAACCACAATAATTCATGATTCCAATCCATGGCCGTTAAGCCTATTCCAATAGCTAAAAATAATAAGGTAAGAATTTGTAAAACTTTTCTCGGGAACCAAAATCCCCAAAACAAATTGCTAATTCCAAAAAGTGATAACGCTATAATCGCCGTCATAAAAATAAGATGCTTTTAAATTTAATTATTTCAATAGCTGGGTTATTTGCGTAACACTTTCTTCACTAAAATGTAAGATAGCATTTGGGAAAATACCCCCTAATAAAACGAATATACTTAATGGAATAAGGACCATTTTTTCTTCTAATGTCAATTTTGAAAATTCAGTGGTGATTCTGGACACATTTCCAAACATTGTTTTTTGAATTAAACGCAGGGTGTAAACCGCCCCCAATATAATGGTGATACCGGCAATAACCCCAAAAATCAATGAATAGTCAAAAATACTTTTCAGTAAAATAAATTCCCCTATAAAGCCATTCGTTAATGGCAGCGCCACAGAACCTAAACTAAGGATGATAAAGCAAACCGTAAGTGCATAGGATGATTGAGTTATACCCCCCAATTGGGCTAATTCCCTAGATTTAGTTCTTCTTTCAATAATCTCAATCACAAAAAAGAGCCCAATGACATTAATGCCATGTGAAAGCATTTGATATAAGGCGCCTTGAATTCCGTCAAAACTTTGCGTCAACATACCCGCCGAAATTAGACCTACGTGAGCAAAAGAAGAATAAGCCAATAACCTTTTTGCATCTTTTTGTTGGATGGCAATAATAGAACCATAAATAACACCTATGATGGAAAGCACGATAGCTGTATTTCCCCAAATTGCTATTCCCAGCGGAAACATAGGGATGATTAATCTGATAACACCATATGTACCCATTTTTAACATGATACCTGAAAGCAACATGGTGCCTTGACTAGGCGAAGTCGTGTAGGTATCTGGTTGCCAAGTGTGAAATGGGAAAATCGGCATTTTGATCGCAAATGCAATAAAAAAGGCCATAAATAAATAACCCTGTGATTCAGCGCTTAAGTTCCTGGCAGTTAAATACAAGGTTTCGATATCTGCCGAATGTGTCGCTCCAGGAGTTCTTAGGTAAACAAAAATGAGTCCAATGAATAAAAATAAGGACCCAAAAATGGTATAGAGCAGGAATTTAAACGTAATGGCTGATTTATTTTCTCCGCCAAATTTCGAGGCCAAAAAGTAAATTGGCAACAAGGAAGCTTCAAAAAAGAAATAAAATAAGAATGCGTCTTTGGCTAAAAAAGCCCCCATCATAGCAGATTGCATCAGTAACATTAATCCTTGATATTGAGCATGATTCGCCTTTTCCGTATTGGACGTTGATCCAATGATAAATGGCAATAATAAGGCGCAAAGGCCAATTAATATCCCACTGATGCCATCAGCCTTTAACGAAAATTGAATGCCAACTTCAGGGATCCAATCTTGAATAAAGGTGATAGGTAACAAAGTTTCATTTATTTTGTAAAGCATAAAGCCAGTGGCAATGGCTTCTAAAATAGTTGCTGACAATGAAATAATAAATGCATGCTTGGGCTTAGCGATTAATAAGTACGCCCCAATAAGCAATGGAAAAAATAGGATAAAAAGTAAATTCATGCCTTTTCTGTCAAATTTTAAATTACAATATCCAGGATTTTAATCCCATAAATAAAATGATCGCTATTGAAATCACCATCATAAATACATAATAGCCCACATTTCCTGTTTGAATTCTTCTGAATTCAGTAGAAGCATATTGAACTATTTTACCAATCCCCTCAACAAATAAATCAATCACTAAATAGTCAATGACCTGTCCAAAAAATACGGAAAAGAAATTCACTGGTCTTACGATAATTAAATCATATAATTCATTGATGTAGAACTTCTGATAAATCAGTTGTTGAATGCCTTGAATTTGGCCATCTTCCGATGGGATTAATTTTTTACTACTGAAAATAAATATGGCTAACATCGGAGGAACGAAAGCTGCAACTAACGGAGCTCCCATTTCTAAACTCAAAAACGATACTTCTCCTAGAGGTTCTGTTGACGGCAATAATGGGGCCAACCAATGGGCTAAAAATTCATTTCCACCCGCAAAATGAGGTAAATTAATTAGTCCACCTGCCACTGATAATACGGCTAAAATGATCAACGGGATTGTCATTGACCAAGGAGACTCATGTAAATGACTCGCTTGCTTTTCTGTTCCCCTAAATTCACCCCAGAATGTCAAAATGAACACTCTGAACATATAGAATGAAGTACAAGCGGAACCTAAAATGGCCAAGCTCCACATGAGCAAATCATGATGATAAAGATGCGCTAGGATTTCATCTTTGGAGAAAAAGCCCGAAAAAGGCGGTATTCCTGAAATAGCTAAGGTTCCTAATAAAAAGGTCAAATAAGTAATGGGTATTTTTGACTTTAATCCACCCATTTTTCTGATATCTTGCTCATCTGACATGGCATGTATCACTGACCCAGCTCCTAAAAACAATAAAGCCTTAAAAAAGGCATGCGTCATGACATGGAAAAATGATGCCGAATAAGCAGATGCACCTAATCCCATAAACATGTAACCTAGTTGCGACACCGTTGAATAAGCCAAAACCTTTTTAATATCGTTTTGAAATAAACCTATAATAGCTCCCAAAAGAGCTGTAGATAATCCAATCCAGCCAACAAAATGTAAAACATCCGGACTTAATTCAAAAATAACGTTCGCCCGAATGACCATATAAATACCCGCTGTCACCATGGTGGCCGCATGAATTAACGCAGAAACAGGAGTAGGACCCGCCATGGCATCTGGAAGCCAAGTAAATAAGGGTATTTGTGCTGATTTACCCATGGCTCCCACAAATAAACAAAAAGCAATAAGCCCCAAATTGTCTGGGACATGGCCTTGTTGGATAGATGAAAATATCGTGGTATAATCAGTGCTACCAAAGTTCTGAATCAGTAAAAATATGCCGACCAAAAACCCAAGGTCCCCAATTCTATTCATAATGAATGCCTTTCTAGCGGCATTCCCGTAACTATTTTTTTGATTCCAAAACCCAATTAATAGATATGAACACAATCCTACGCCTTCCCAACCGATAAATAAAACGGTGAAATTGGCCCCCAGAACAAGGATCAACATGAAGAAAATGAACAAGTTTAAAAAGGCAAAAAACTTACCAAATCCTTGGTCATGAGACATATATCCTATCGAATAAATATGAATCAATGTTCCTACACCTGTTATGACGAGCAACATCATAATGGACAATGCATCGATTTGGAGATCAAAAGGAATTTGCAAATCTCCCAATTTAATCCAATCAGCTAGATGCAAAATTTGAGTTGTTCCTTCAAAATTAATAAAAAGTTGGATGGATAAAACGAAGGCTACCAGTGGTGGAATTGTACCAATTATGGCTGCTAATTGCTTTGAAATGTTGGGAAATGAAAAACCATTCACAACAAAACCAATGAAGGGTAAAAGCGGTATTAAATAAATTAAAGACATAAATGAATGTTCTGTAAAATTAATTTTTCAACTTATTGAGTATTCCTATGTCAATACTCTGAATATTTCGATAAATCATGACGATGATGGCTAAACCCACGGCCACTTCAGCTGCGGCCACTGCCATAATAAAAAACACAAAAATTTGTCCCGAAGGATCTGAGTAATACGAAGAAAATGCGGCTAAAAGTAAATTGACAGCATTTAACATAAGTTCAATCGCCATAAACACGATGATGGCATTTCTCCTAGTTAGCACACCCAAAATCCCTATACAAAACAAAGCAGAGCTTAATAAAATATAATGTGCTAAGGGGATGGTGCGAATTATGTCTGGTATGGATTGCATTGTTTTAACATTAGGCCAATATCATGGCAAAAATACGAATTAAACTTAAATATTCGGCATCTTAATTTTGCTTTATCGCTGAAATCCTTGCAATTTAATTTCAGTTAATTTTTTCTTCGTATCGATCGCAAAGTCACCCTTTAAAATCCAATCATAATAGGATGGATCACTTTTTAATACCTCTGTCACGGACCTCCCTGAATACTTTCCAAAATTAAAAACAGCAATTCTTTCCTTATTATAAACCATTCGATTTGCGAAATCAATCGAATTTGACATCGTCAATTCGTGCAATTTTGACATATCATTTTGAATAGGGAAGTACTCTTTCCCATTTTCATCTTTTAATGATACTTCTTCATATCTTTTTACTTGGGCATTTAATACCTCTAACGTAGCTAAAACATCCGCCTCGGCACCATGCGCACCAATTAAATCCTTGCCACAATAAAACTTGAATGCGGCTGTTAAATTTCTGGGTTCCATGAGATGAAAAATTCTTTGGGCGTCTATCAACTTCCGATTTTTCATGTCAAAATCAATGTCGTTTCGATAAAATTCTTCCACCAACATGGGTACGTCGAAGCGATTTGAATTAAATCCGGCTAGGTCACAGCCTTCTAAAAATCCAGCCAAAGATTTGGCTACTTGCTTAAATTGTGGTTCATCTTTCACATCGTCATCATAAATACCATGAACTAAGGATGCTTCGATGGGAATGGGAATACCAGGGTTTACCCTTCTTGTTTTTACTTCAATCGTGCCATCTACATTTGCTTTCGCTATGGCGATCTCAACAATTCGGTCTTTATTGACCATGACCCCAGTCGTTTCCAAATCAAAAAATGCGAGTGGCTTATTTAATTTTAATTGATGTTCCATGTACTGTCCATTTTTATGGGAACAAAGGTAGCTTATTTATTACCTTTGACATATGAAATTTAATCCAAAGGCAATATTTTTTGATTGGGATCACACGTTATGGGATCATGACCGAAATGCTCGTGAAGTTATTTTGGATTTGGTGGATGAGTTCAATTTGACAAACACGCTTGAATATGACCAAAATGATATTTGGAATCGTTTCAATGTTTTGAATAACCAATTATGGGATGATTATCAATCAAAAAAAATCACACAATTGGAGTTAAGAGAATCAAGATTTAAACTTTTTTTTTCACAGTTAGGTTACGTAGGTGACCCACAGAAATTTTCTAGTGAATTTCTATATCGGACTCCCAGGAAGAAACATTTGCTAGGCGGGGCCTCTGAAATAATTGAAGAACTCGCACAAAAATATCCTCTATATATATTGACTAATGGTTTTGAAGATATTCAATTTGTAAAAGTGGAGGCTAGTGGGTTGAAACATTGCTTTCAAACAATCATCACCTCTCAGGAGGTTGGCACACAAAAACCAGATAAAAAATTCTTTGAATATGCCTTAAAAAGAGCTGATTGTTTGCCTCATGAAGCAGTTATGGTGGGTGATCACCCCATTGCCGACATTCATGGTGCGGAAAATGCAGGCATTCGAAGTATTCACTTGAATTTGAATAATGTTGACTCCACAGCACAAATTCAAATCAAACATTTGACGGAATTGCGGGATTACTTGCTTTAATTATTCAAAAAGGGACATTTGATTATCGTTCGTTTTTCGATCAAAGATCTTTTTGTCTCGAATGAATTTCTTGTTGTCTTCTAAAAATAAAATGAATTTCTCAATTTGAGTATAAAGTGGGTTGAAATCATAGGTTTTTAAATCATAGGTTTCTACATAAACCGCGTTGAAGTCTGTGATGATGTAGTCTAAACGTTCAATCCCATATTTTTGAAGGCCCAATAAATATAAATTTTGATGATTATTTTGAAATCGGCCTGGCTCATAAAATGATGTACTCTTTAAATCGAAGGCGATGCTATCACCTATCCCATCCACATAGCCATAAATTTGAGCGTTTTTATACCTTGATTCAAGGTAAAATTGAGTTCTATATTTGTCTGGAATCAAATTTCTTGCTTGGTCGATGATACCTTCATTAAAAAGTTCTTCGTTTTCCCCTAATGTGACAGCCCTTTCAAAATCCACTCCTTTTTGTTGGGCCTTAGTAGTCGGTTTTTTAGTTCGATTAATCCGTTCAATCAGTTCAATTTCATCCACAATAATCTTACCTGAAGAATCTCTGGATTGACTAAGATAAAGTGAAAATGAATTTAAAAGCGTTGGATAGAGGCGATATAACATGTTCGCAATTTATCCAATTTGCAGTCGGGATACAATCTGATCGCCAATTAAATGTTGCTCCGTTATTTCTGACACATCTTCCAATTGGACATTTCCGTAAAAAACACCTTCGGGATAAACGACCATCGTGGGGCCTTTGCCACAAAAATCTAAACAACCTGATTTTTGAATTCTTATTTTACTTGTATTTCCTGATTTTGCCCACTCATCTTTAAATGCTTGAATTAAATCCATTCCATGAGCAGATCCACAGCATTTTTTGGGAGCATCCTTGTCATTGGTGCAAATAAAGACATGTTTTTCGAAGTGCATATTAATTGATTTCTAATAAGATGGGACAATGATCTGAATGTTTAATATTGGCTAAAATCGACGCATTTTTAATGGATTGAGCCATCGGTTTGCTCGCCATTAAATAATCGATGCGCCAACCTAAATTTTTTTCTCTTGCACCTGCTCGGTAACTCCACCATGAATATTGATGCTCAAGAGCTGGATGAAAGGCACGAAAAGTATCTACGAATCCATTATTGATATAATTTTCCATCCATTCTCGCTCTTCAGGCAAGAAACCAGAGCTATTCGCATTTGATTTTGGATTGTGAATGTCAATGGCTCTGTGGCATATATTATAATCACCCGCTATAATTATGTTAGGGTGGGTTTTCACTAATTCATTCGTGTAAGCCTGAAAATCAGCTAACCATTCCATTTTGAATGATTGCCTTTCATCGCCACTAGATCCAGATGGCATATATACACTCATGACAGAATAGTTCTCGAAATTTACTTGGAGCACTCTTCCTTCTTGGTCGTATTTTTCAATCCCACACCCATATTGAACGGAAACAGGTTTTATTTTGGTGAATATACCTACTCCAGAATATCCTTTTTTCTGCGCTGATTGCCAATAAACATGATAACCTAATGATTTAATCTCGGCTAAGTCAACTTGTTCCTCTTCTGCCTTCAGTTCTTGTAAACAAATGATATCCGGATTTTCCTGAGAAAGCCAAGCGATGAATCCCTTTTGAATCGCTGCTCGAATCCCATTCACATTATAACTAATTATTTTCATGACATTTCCTCAAATAAGACTTCTGTTTTGAAGTAATGAATGACATGTGCTTTAATTAGGATCTCTTGCTCTTTTAGATTTAAAGGAGGCAAATTTTGAATTAATTCCCAATGTGGCCACCCTTCAGCATCTTTGCCATCTAATGAATAAAATCCACTATAGCTCAATACCTTGCAGGTGGCGATATGCATTAAGTCTTGTTTTTGCTCCTTGGTGAAATGGACATGTCCATGTCCCAATTCTTGAACGCCAATTAAAAATAATACAGACTCAAGATCAGCAGGGCGCTTATTAAATTGCGTTTCAAGAAAATCAAGAATTAATTCCCATGCTTCTTTAACTAAGGCTGGCTCGAATTCCATGAAATTAATGATTATTGAAGATGTATTTTGAACTTGGCTGATTCTAAAACTGCTTGATCACCCTTGGAATTATTGCCTATTAAAATAAGCTCACCTTCAATTTCTTTTTCTGTAACAACGGTTATATTGACCCTTCCAACACCATTTTGAACCCCTTCCTTATTCGGTAAGGTAGATTCAAAGAAATTGTTTTTATCTGTATAATGGTCAAGATTCTTGATTAAATTTCCAATGTTTTCGATTTCTCCATCGCCTGGAATAAAATAGGTTCCTGGGCCCTTAAGTTTAAATATTTTCAAATAAACAGATTCTAAATTCTCCTTATTGGTCGCTGTTATCGTAAGCGAATTATCTCCCATTTCAGGCTTTATCGTACCCATAACTTCATTTGTCTGAATACGGTGATAATTCTCATTACCAAAAATTATTTTTCCAGAGAAAAAGCTTTGCTCAGTGGGCTTAATACTAAATGTATTGTCATAAGATATTAAAACTACGAATATCCCTAATCCAGTATATAAAAAGTTGATTGGATTTTTAATGAACGACAATGCGAATTTGCTTATTGGATTTCCAATAAGCAAGCGTATCAATCTAGTCTTAGCTGAATTTGAATCTTTCATTTAAACTTTTTCATTCATAATTTAAAAGGTAAAAAATGATCATCGATATTTTTTACGGAACAAAAGTACTACAACTAATTATAAAGGGCAATGATTAAACCGATTTTAAAGAATTTATTTATTAAACGGAGGAATTAAAAGGAAATTAATAATTAGCTATGTAATTTTGAAAACTGTTAATCAAATAATTAGTTTATAAAGATAGAGGTCATGGATTCATTAACTAAATCACTAAATAGTGATTTAATCGGCAATTTTAATGGATTGCCAGATGGTTTACCAGTAAGAAGAACGTTAAAAAAAATGAAGTCATTTTCAATTCCTGTTTTGTTTAAAAGTAATTTGATCGGAAAAATCAAAGAGGCAAGGAGATTTGGGGATAAAATGAAAAAGAATTTTGAGCCATCCCACTTTGATTTTGGTCCTGTAGAAATTTTGGTTTCCCGCCATTTTGGATTTTGTTATGGGGTGGAAAATGCAGTTGAGATAGCCTATCGAATTGTCGAAGAAAATCCTGATAAACGGATATTTCTACTTTCTGAGATGATTCATAACCCCGCAGTTAATGCAGATTTGTTAGACCGAGGGGTACAATTCATCCAAGACACCTTGGGTAATCAGCTCGTACCTTGGGATCAATTGACCTCAGATGATGTTGTAATTGTCCCTGCATTTGGCACTACCCTTGAAATTCAAGCAATACTGTCAAATATCGGCATTGATATTTATTCATATGATACGACCTGTCCATTTGTCGAAAAAGTTTGGAATCGTGCTAACTCGATTGGACAAAAAAATTATTCAGTCATCGTACACGGAAAACCCAGTCATGAAGAGACTAAAGCCACTTTTTCGCATTCTAAATCAGTCACTCCTACACTGATTATAAAAAATATTAATCAAGCGAAACAATTAGCGGATTACATCAGGCTTGAAAAAGATTCGGTTGAATTCTATAGGGAATTTGAAGGGCAATATTCAGAAGGTTTTGATCCAGCAAAGGATTTAATGAGAATTGGTGTTGTGAATCAAACGACCATGTTGGCCACGGATACACAAGAAATTGTTGATTTTTTACGGGAAGTAATCGTCGATTTTTATCAATTATCTGCGGATCAAATCACCTCTCATTTTGCAGATACTCGCGATACGCTATGTTATGCAACCAATGATAATCAAAGTGCTACCTATGGATTACTCGCTGAAGACGCAGATTTTGCCATCGTAGCAGGTGGGTATAATTCCTCAAATACAGCTCATTTGGTTGATTTATGTGCCGATAAGCTTCCAACCTATTTTATTAAATCCGCGGAAAAGATTATTTCAGAAAAACAGATTTTCCATTTTGATAATGTCAAAAAAGAAGAAGTTTTGATAAATGAATTTATTCCACAAAAAGAAAAAGTTCGAGTGCTTTTAACTTGTGGGGCATCCTGTCCAGATGCGGTAGTCGAAGATATATTAAGGAAAACCGTTTCCTTATTCCCTTCAGCTAAACCCGTAGATCAGGTAGTAGATCAGTGGGTTCTTGAAAAAAATCAATAGCTATTCAATATTTTTTGTACCGCTGGCACATAACCCTCGCCAAATAAATTGACGTGCACCATCAAAGGGTATAAGTTATAAAGAGGAATGCGCTCATGAAATCCTTTTTCGATCGGATATGCTTCATGATAAGCCTCGTAGAAAGCCTTATCAAAACCACCAAACATAGTCGTAAAGGCTAATTCAGCTTCTCTAAGTCCATAATAGCAGGAGGGATCCACTAACACAACTTGTCCACTTGCGTTCACCATCACATTTCCTGACCACAAATCTCCATGCATTAAAGCGGATGATTCATTAGGAATTAAATCAGGTAACTTTTCAAATAATTGGCGGAACTTATTTTCCATGTCAAGGTCAATTTTCCTATTGTAAATTGCGATCTCAATCTGATTTTTCAATCTGTTTTCAATAAAAAAACGAAGCCCATTTAAATTCCATTCATTCTTTTGTTCTGCAGCCCCAAGGTAATTTGTATAGCTAAGGCCATGCCCCATTTCAGAAGAATTATGATGCATTAGGGCTAATTTACGTCCAAAATCTTCCCAATAGGTAGCATTTATTTCCCCGGATGGAATGCATTCCATCATTAAATATTCCTTCTCTTCGATAGCCCCCACTCCGATTACCTGAGGTACTTGTATTGTATTTGTTTGGGCTAATAACTGGAGATTTTTAGCTTCCGCCTCAAATAAACCATGGTGGTCACCTTGATTCCATTTGATGAAAAATTCTCCTGACTTTAATTTAACCCGAACCGCTAAATTAAAATTACCTCCATAAAAAAATTGAAACTCTTCAATGGAAACATCCTCCCGAACATGAATTTTGAGGATCCTTTCTATAAATTGATATTGCTCTTGCGATTGCTGGGACATACATGAATAATTACCCAATATTACCAAAAAGCGTTCTTGGAAGCAATTTTATTTTTTCAAAAGGTGAAGAATTTAGGTGTAAAAATCGTATTTTCAACTTTTTAATGGCATTTGGCAACCCAAGAAAACCCGGTCGTTTCTCAACTAAAATCCTATCATCGCCTCTTTTATCGAAATGAGGTTATAAAAGGTCTTTTGCTTAGTGCTTTGTGGATTATCTCGATCGGTACGCTCTTCATTTTAATCGAATATTTTGCTTGGCTATCGTCCCCACTTCGAGGGATACTTTACTATTTATTTTTAAGTGCAGCAGGTCTGTTGCTTGTCAGCATTTGTTTTAAACCCATAGTCAAATGGACTAAGACGGTTAGTCATGCTGATTTAGAGTTTATGGCTAAAAAGCTAGGCTTTTTTTTTGATAAGCCACATCAGGATGAATTGATTAATATACTCCAACTTCAACGTGAGGGAGCACTTAATGAGAATTCACCCTTGCTTGAGGCAGCCATCACGCAAAAAATTCATCAGCTATCTGTCTATAAGTTTGTTGACTTTATTGACTATAAAAGCCATCGAAAAATATTTTTTGGACTCATTTTTTTATCCGCACTACTCGTATTTTTCGATTACCTAAATCCCCAATATATTCGTAAACCTACCTTAAGAATTGTCAATTACACTTTTCATTATCCCAAAACATTGCCATTTCAGTTTTTGATTTTAAATAAAAGTTTGGAGGTTGTTGCTGGGGAGCCTTTCATTTTACAGGTCCAACTAATCGGCAAAAATTTACCTGCTGACGTTTATTTTGTAAGCCAAGGAGGTCGCATAAAAATGGATAAGGAACCTGAAATAAACGTATTCAGTTTTGCACTTCCACCCATCACGAGTCCTTTGATGTTTCAATTTGAAGCAGCGGATAATTTTTCTGAGCCACAAACCATTCAGATTATTCACCGACCTGGCATAGAGAAGACCACAATAACCATTGAATTTCCTGCATATACGCATAAACCTGCAGAAAAGTTGAACCAATTACTTCCTCTACAAATTCCGGAAGGCTCAAGGGTTCATTGGGAAATTTCAACAAATGACGTGAAAAAGGCCAGTATTTTATTAGGCCAAAAGCCTCCTAAAATTGATTTCAAAAAAAATCTGTTATTTGCTAAACATGAATTTTCAACACAATTTTTAGAAAATTCAAGCTACCAAATCCTCTTATCAAACGAACACTTTGACAGCCAAAAAACGTCTACAATTCCCATTGATGTAATTAAAGACCAGTACCCTAAGATCGAAACTCAAACAATTGAAGATACCTTATATTATCGTTTTTTGATCTTCAAGGGAGAGGCAAATGACGATTATGGGCTTAATCAAGTAGCTTTAAAATATCAAATTAGAGTAGATAAAGAGGCAAATTGGGAAGCAGAATTTATTCGCAATATAGCTATACCAAGAGGCAAAAAGCAGTTTGATTTTCGATTTTTAGTTGGCCTAGATTCTCTAAAATTACAACCAGGAGCCCAATTGCGTTATTATTTTGAAGTGTTTGATAATGATGGAATTCATGGGCCTAAAAAAACGAAAACAAACCAACAAGTTTGGGAATTCCCGGAATCAAAGCAATTAGCCAAAAAATCAGATGATCGATTTATGGAATTGGAAAAGAATGTATCATTAAGTATTCAGAAGGCTCAAGAAATTAAGAAGGAATTGACTGATGCGATGAATCGGCTTAAATTAGGGAAAGACATAAATAATAAAATGCTTGAAGAGGTTTTGGCCAAGGAAAAAGAATTGAAAAAGGCCTTAGATGTTTTGAAGGACCAACAAGAAAAGTGGATGGGTCAGCAATTTAGTTTTCAAAAGCCAACGGACCTTTGGATCCAAAAAATGGAAAATTTGCAAAAGCTAATTGACCAAATTCAAACGTCAGATTTGAATAAAGGGACGGATGAGTTATTCAAAAACTTGCAAAAAGAATTGCCTAGCAATTGGCAGAAAAATTTAGAACAAAAACAATCACTCAATAAAAATAGAGAAAAGGAATTGCAAAGGTTGGAACAGTTTTATAAAGACTTGAAAATTGATAAAATGATGGAGGAATCTATTCAGGATTTAAATGAACTCAGTCAAAAACAAAGTAAGTTGGCCGAGGACCCTTCAAACAATCAAGCGGGACAAAACGAAATTCATCAAGAATTTAAGGAGCAAGAAAAGGCGATTGATAACCTTGAAAAAGAAATGAATTTGGAAACAAAAGAATTTGATGCATTGGAGGAAGAGATTGAAAAGTCGATGGATAATGCGGAAGAATTAATGGAGAACAAATCCACCAATAAAGCCAAATCGGCTCAGAAAAAATCAGCGGAAGGGCTTAAAAAATTAGCTAAAAAACTAGAAGATAAACGTGCTAGCGAGGAGACTAACGCGCTTGATTTGGAGGTAAACCAATTAAGACTCTTGTTGGATAATTTGTTGCAAATTTCTTTTGAACAAGAACGTGTCATGTTGGATTTTCGTCGTTTGCGTGAAGGAAGCCCAGCATTAAAATCGGCATCTCAGATGCAAAATAAGATTGCTGAAACAGCATTTATTTTGGAAGACAGTTTGATTAGCTTAGGAAAAAAAGTAATGCCATTGTCTCAATTGATCACGAGAGAAACGACTGAAATGCATAATCGATTGAATGAGGCAGCCAATATGATGAAGGAACGCAAATGGCCTTTAGTTCAGGCTAGGCAACAACAATCAATGGCTTCCATCAATAAACTGGCTGTGATGCTATCCGATTTATTGCAGCAATTGCAAAACCAACAGATGCAAATGAAACCTGGTAAAAAAGGGAAAGGGAAACAAAAGCCTCAGGGTTCCTGGGCGGCGCGCCAACAAAAACTCAATCAAAAAGCTAGAGAAAGTCGGGCCGATAAACAGGGCCCCATGAGCGAAGATATGATTAAAATAGCCCAAGAACAGGCTAGGCTCCGACAAGAATTAGAAGAAAAATTGCAAGATATCCAAGGCCGACCCGGCTCAGATAATATTGAGAAAAGCCTGAAGGACCTCATTAAAAATATGGAAAAAAATGAGACTGATTTTGTTAATAAACGCCTTAATCAAGAATTACAAAAAAGGCAAGATTTAATGCTTCCCATTTTATTGGAATCTGAAAAAGCTTTAAAAGAGCAGGGCGAAGATCCAAAAAAAGAATCAAAAAATGCACTCGAAAAATTTCGCGAAAGTCCACCGCCCAATTTGTTGCCTTACCTGAAGAAATTAGAGGAGAACAGATCTTTGTATCAACGAAAGCCAGTGGACCTAAAGCCAACATACCAAGAAAAAGTGCTACGCTATTTAGATCAATTTAAGTAGTTATTTTCTTTTTGTAAATAGGAACCGTACTACAAGGCTCACCAAAAAATAAACTTTTTACGATGGGCTGTAACAATGTGGTAAGCCTTACATAAGAATCTGTAGGCACCGATTCTTTAGAACAGCCTTTAACGACCACTCGGCCATCTTTATAGGTGTCCAAATTTAACGCTAATAAGGATTTTGCAAATAATTCTTTTTCTAAATCATCTAAATTTCCATAAACAATGGTGGCGGCAAATGGACTCATTTGCGCACTTAATAACATGAAAGCCCAAGTCGGTATGATGGCGTCGCTTGTGCAAGAAATGGCCACATGTTTTCCTTGATATTGATTCCAGGGATGATCACTGAGAAATGCTCTAAAGTCTTTCTCTTTAAGCACCATTTCCATAAACAATAAAGGCCTTATGTCAAAAAATATGCGCTCTCCAGGAATTCGAATGGTTTCTAAATCCAATTGAATTAATCCGCTTTGGGCTACTTTATTTTCAATCGTATTTTCCATTAGATATATTTTTTTTGTGACTTCTGTCCCATATATTCCTTCAAATAATTGGGTTCTATGGTCACTATATTTTCAAATTTTTTGTTCAAATAAGCTTCATAGGCTAATTTTCCCATGTGAATCGCCTCAGGATAAGGATTTTCTAAATCAAAGGTAATCGAAGAAGACGGCAATAATTCTTTGCATTTTTGTGCCCCATGTCCAAAAATTACCGCGTTTTTTTCTTGGTATGCGGCAAAAGAAAAATCATCTAAGATTAACGCATTTGCGGGTTCAAGCTCTTGTAAATCGTGGGTATAGACTGCTGTATAAACTTCCATTCGCCTGGCATCCATGACAGGAATCAATATTTGATGTTCCTTTGAATCAGCGTATCTAGCCGCAAGTATTTTTAATGTAGACACAGCCATGAGTGGTTTATCAAGGCCAAAACAAAGGCCCTTTGCCGTCGCTAATCCAATTCGTAAGCCAGTGTAGGATCCTGGGCCGATTGAAATCGCTATTCCAACTAACAAGCTAAGTTTAGTACCGGATTTTTTTATGGCGTCCTCAATGAGCAATGTTAATTGTTTTGCGTGTGCACCTTCTTCCTCACTTTGCGATGCGGCGATTAATCTGCCTTGGTCATGCAGCGCCACTGAACACAGTTGGGAAGAAGTTTCGATACTTAATATGAGACTCATTTATTTTTTTTGGCTAAAATTTCTTGAAATTTTTGAGGCTGATTAAATAAATTTAAACCCTCTAAAATAACGGGATCTTTCGAAAAAGACCATTGATTTACCCCTTTTTGTAAATAATAATGCAGGATAATTTCTTGCTCAATCAAAGAAATAATTTCTTGCTTATGGGCTAAAAGTTCTTTAGTCGTAGACGAGCTCCATTCTGATTTTAAGGCTGACATGCTCGCTTCTAAACTTGCATAGGCTTGGTCTTTTTTAGCTAGGTCAATCACCATTCGCACTTGTTTTTCCACCGGACTTTCATAAATAAATTTCTGGTTTTTAAGCCAATTTTGAAAGTCATTCATATCGTTTTCTGAAAAAACGAACGATTCGGCGCTGGCAATTTTAGGATGATTTTTTTGATAATGACAAGCGTATAAAAAAATCATATGTTGTTTCATGAGCGCTTGCGTAAAACTTGAAGACATGAGGTCCTTACCTATAAGGATATCTGGGAGAATTCCTCCCCCGTCTACAACCGTTCTTCCATTTTGCGTTTTAAATGATTTAATGGATGAGTCTTTGTATGCAATGGCTTGGCCATCAGATTTTTTATGTTGGTAGTCAATCGCCTGAATGCAACGTCCACTAGGGATGTAATATTTGGCCGTTGTGATTTTCATTTTTGTTCGATATGGAAGATCTCTGGTCACTTGGACGAGCCCCTTTCCGTAACTTTTTTTACCTATCAAAACCGCTCGGTCGTAATCTTGCATAACTCCTGCCACAATCTCGGCCGCGGAGGCGGAATGGCCATTGATTAATATAATGAGTGGAATTTCTGAGTCGAAACTACTATTCAATGCCGTATACGTTTTATTCCATTCTTCTACTTTCCCTCTGGTTTCTACAATCTTAGTTTCTTTGGCCAAAAATAAATTACAAATATCAACCGCCTGTGTCAGTAAACCGCCTGGATTTTCACGGAGGTCTAAAATTAATTTTTGCATCCCCGCTTGTTTCAACTTAGATAAAGCGGCCTTTAGCTCTTTGGTGGCCGAAGCATTAAATTCCTCTAAGGAAATATACCCGACACCCGGCCGAATGATGCCAGAATAAATGACATTATTAATTTGAACAGTCTCTCGCTTTAAATGTATAGTCTTAGGCGCGCTTTCGTCGTTTTTCAAAATGGAAATATCTAAGGAAGTGCCAGCTTGTCCCTTTAAAAGTTTTGAAGGTTCAGCCTCAGGAGCATCCGATATTTTGATGCCATTCACAGAGATCAATTGGTCCCCAATGCCCAACCCGGCTTTTGACGCAGGGCTATTTTCATCCACATACGCAACACGGTATTCTCCATTAATATCAGCTAAAACGATACCTATTCCTTGGTATTTTCCTGTGGTCATCGTCATGAAATCCTCCAATTCATCCTCGGGATAATATACGGTATAAGGATCAAAACTTTTTAAAAGCGCATCTATAGAGGTTTTGACAGCCAAATTTGGATTTACATCATCCACATAAAATTTATTTAATTCCTTGAATACAGACGCGTATAAATCTAGATTTTTGGCAATGTCAAATAGGCGCTTGGCCGGCCTGCTAAATGAAAATCCAATTAAGCTAGCTAAAGCGATTAACCCAACGAAAGACCTTCTAAGATATTTTTGACTAAACTTCATTTTTTAGATTTTCATTTTTTGTAAATGCAGTAAAAATTTGATGCATTTTTTTTTGAATTAATTCAAACGATTCGATATCAGTGCCAATATAAATAAATCCCATTATATCAGGTAATTTATTGTAGGCTAATCCTTGAAATTCAGGTTTTGTTAATCGATAGGCTTCCCTAGTTCTTCGCTTAATTAAATTGCGGTCTACGGCCTTCTTGAATTTTCTCTTGGGAACTGAAATTAAAATTTGTGGAGATTCGGACTTTATATCACAGGAACGATACAAAACTCGAAAAGGATAGAAAAATCGTTGTGACACAATTTGACTATCCTTTTGAAATAAAGAATCGATTATTTTTTTTTGCGTTAACCGCTCAGATTTTTGGAAAGTGAATTTCACGGCAAGAATACTTTTTTAAGCAACAGCGAGCCAGAAATCAGCCTTTCTTAGAATTATGGCTTATTTTCCTCTCTTTTCGTCAGAAACTGAAAGCTTATGACGTCCTTTTGCGCGACGCGCAGTTAAAACACGACGACCATTTGCTGTCGACATGCGCTCACGGAAACCATGCTTATTCTTTCTTTTTTTAACCGAGGGTTGGAAAGTTCTTTTCATTTCTATTAATTATTAAATCCCCAACAGTTTCGAATTGGGTTTGCAAAGGTACGATAATTTATATTTTATTCAAGTGTTCAATGAAAAAAAAATCTGAGGCGGTGGGGAAAGGGAAAACAATGCGATGATTTTCTATCTTTGTTCTTTAAAATTTGAATTTGAAAGTTTCCATCCTTACGGTCTCATATCAATCGGCTGCCACTCTTAGGCAGACCATAGAGAGCGTATTGGCCCAAGATTACCCAAATATAGAATATTGGGTTATTGATGGTGGATCTACCGATGGGAGTTTAGAAATTTTGAAATCTTTTGGTTCATCCATCCATTTTATTTCTGAAAAAGATGCGGGGATTTATGATGCGATGAATAAGGGTTTAAAATTAATTCAAGGGGATGTCATCGGAATGATAGGCGCAGATGACTTTTATCCTTCTAACGATGTGATAAGCTCTGTAGTTTCTACATTTGAATCTAACCAAGTTGATGTAGTATATGGAGATAAGCAATATGTAAATCCTGAAAATCCACAAAAAATAGTTCGTTATTGGACTGCGGGTGCATATCAAGAAAAACAATGGCTTTACGGGTGGATGCCTCCGCATTTGTCTTTTTATATTAAGAAGTCTTCAGCAGATAAAAATGGTCCCTATAGAACAGATTTTACTTGTTCGGCAGATTACGAATGGATGCTCAGAGCATTGTACATGAATAAAATGAAGGCGGTATATTTACCTAAGGTTTTGATGACCATGCGAAATGGGGGAACAAGTACGGCCTCGTTTAAGCACCGCCTCATTGCAAATGCGGAAGATCGAAAAGCTTGGTCAGTGAATCATATAAATCCATATTTCTTTACCTTAGCTTTGAAGCCATTGCGTAAAATTTTCCAATTATTTAAATCTAAGAAATGAGAGTAGTATTATTGACCCAGGACGATCCGTTTTTTTTACCAAAGGCAATTAAAAAATTACATGCGGGAATGCCTAAGGATATTGAATGGGTAGGTACCGTGCTTTTTGAAGTTTCCCCTTTTGGTAAAAGAGAATCATTTTTTGCCAAAATGAAAAAGACTTTGGATGTTTTTGGTCTAGAATTTTTTATCTATTTCTCTCTCAAATTTATCAAATCAAAATTGACGCCTGGGCATTCGGTAAAGGCCGTGTTAAGGCAGGCTTCTATACCACTATTTACCTTGGAGGGGTCTGTAAATTCCTCAGAAAATATAAAAATACTATCAGATCTTAAAGCGGATTTATTTGTGTCTATTGGCGGAAACCAAATATTTAAAAGAGCGCTATTGGATATACCAACCCAAGGGACGATCAATCTTCATACGGCTTTATTGCCTAAGTATCGAGGTTTAATGCCTTCTTTTTGGGTATTAAAGAATCAAGAAAAATATACGGGGGTTTCGGTATTTTTTGTGGATGAGGGTATTGATTCAGGGCCAATCGTCCTACAAAAGAAAGTGGAGATTGCGGGAAGAACTCAAGAGGAACTGATTGAGTTCACGAAAGACTTGGGGATGGATTGTATCTTAGAATCGATGATTTTAATTCGAGACAAATCCTATACGCTGATTCCAAACCCCAAGGAGGAGTTAACTTATTTTTCATTTCCTAGTCGGCAAGACGTACTTACTTTTAAAAAAAATGGAGCCCTATTTTTTAGGTGGATATAAATGACAATTTTAACTTTTGATATCGAGGAGTGGTTTCATTTGTTAGATCATCCTAGCACCAGGACTGAGGAAGATTGGGCTAAATTTCCATCCAGGATTCAAGAAAATGTGGAACGGATATTGGAAATGCTGAATCGAAATAATCAAAAAGCAACTTTTTTTTGCTTAGGTTGGGTCGCCAGAAAATATCCAGAAATCATCAAAAAAATAGCTGAATCTGGCAATGAAATAGCCACACATTCTGATTTGCACCAATTAGCCTATCAACAAAATATAATTGCTTTTGCAGAAGATTTGAAGCGTTCTATTGAGAGTTTAGAAGGTATTACAGGCAAGAAAATTAGAGCTTACCGTGCTCCAGGCTTCTCATTGATGGAATCAAATAAATGGGTATTTAGTGAATTGATCAAGCAAGGAATCGAAATAGATTGCTCGATATTTCCTGCGAAAAGAGCGCATGGTGGCTTTGCTAATTTTGGCCAACAAGAACCTTGTTGGGTCGATGTAGATGGACATAAACTCAAAGAATTCCCCATCAATGTTACTTCCATGGTGGGAATGCCTGTTATTTTTTCAGGAGGGGGGTATTTCAGATTATTGCCTGATGCCATTTTGGCTAAATTGTGGGACCAGCAAAAATATGTAATGACTTATTTTCACCCTAGGGATTTTGATGCGGGCCAACCGATGATCCAGGATTTAAGTATCATTCGTAAGTTTAAGTCCTATTATGGCCTGTCGGGGGCATTATCTAAATTGGAGCGACTGATGATCGGCCGAGAATTTATTGATTTAGCTGAAGCAGACCAAAAGGTAAACTGGGAAAAAGCCCGTACTGTATATTTATAAAAAAAGCCTTCATTTCTGAAAGCTTTTTTATATGTCTAAAGTTTAAAAATCCTTAAACTTTGATTTCTACGTCTACTCCTGATGGCAATTCTAATTTCATCAATGCATCTACTGTTTTTGCAGAAGATGAAAAGATGTCAATTAAACGCTTGTAAGTACACAATTGAAATTGCTCACGCGCTTTTTTGTTAACGTGTGGAGATCTTAAAACAGTGAATTTTTCGATTTTTGTTGGCAATGGAATCGGGCCAGAAACAACAGCACCCGTAGCTTTAACAGCTTTTACAATTTTTTCTGCTGATTTGTCCACTAACGTGTGATCAAATGATTTCAGCTTAATTCGAATTTTTTGATTCATATGATTTGGTTCATTAAGTGAATGAATAACGAAAGAACCATTAACTCCGTTAGACATGGTATTTGTGTTGCAAAGATAGGCGGTTTAATCCTGATTCCCAAATAATTAAAACTTTTGTCTCTGAATTGCTGCCGCTAACTGGCTTTCAAATGGCTTTATATTTACCTTGAAAATTTCAGGGTTTAATTTTTTTAATGAATTCATGGCTTCTTTGGCGTACTCGATTTCCCCTATTTCTAATGCCTGTAATGCGTAAAGTGGATAAAAATCAGGTACTTCTTTGTTCCATCTTAATGCAGCTAGACTGGCATCATAAGCTTCTTTTTTACTTAAAAATGGAATCGCATTGTGTAAGACATTTAATTGGAAAGGATATTTTTTTACTGCCGACATAGCCTCCGATTTATTTGAAATTTTCGGACTTGTGACGGGAATCAAAGAAGCTTCATGCCAAAAATTAAGTAAAGATTGAAGGCCTTCTGTTTGATCAATGGGTTGAATATCTATGTATAGCGCGATTTTTTCCAAGGAACTTAATGGGTCCTCGTGAAAATAATCTTGCATTGCCTCGGCTAATTTGATTTCTGGAAATAGAGATAAAATTTTTGTGTCCTTGGCCATTTCGTGAATGGGTAGGAGGTTTTGTTTATTCTTAAAGTATGGAATAGAATTGTAAATCATCGCTAGATCCCTGACATCTGCTCTTGGCTTGAAGGAGCTTTCTACAAACTTTGAACCTAATCTTTGATTTCTTAGAATGCCTATAGCCCATAAATTCGCTAAAATAGCAGGATCTTGGGTAGCTTGTTCCGTATCAGGCAAGGTTATATTTTTATTGTTTTTGGCTATTGCGTAAAGAAAATTAGCCCTTGCTAAAGTAGATTCTGGAGCTAACTCAAAAGCTTTTCGATGATAATAAACGGAGGAATCTAATTGATTTAATTTTTCAAAAGCATGAGCTAATTGTGTTATGATTTCAATGCTTTCTGGCATTTTTTGATGAGCGCTTTGCAAGGCAAATAATGATTCGAATAGGTGATTTTCATTCTGATAAATATTGCTCAGCGCAATGGCAATTTTTTCATTGGGGAATTTTACCTGGCTTGTCGACAAATAGTAGGCTAATTCCTCTATTTTATTTTCTTGATATGCGATGCGGGCTAAACTGGTATTGCTTTTGGCATTAAGTTTACTGTGAATCAAACCTTGTTTATAGTTGATCTCAGCTAAAAATGGATCCTTTAAAACTTGAGCTAATTCACCGTCGGCATTGTATTTTGCCGCTGTGATTTGGTGGTAAGCACCTCCATTCAAAGCAAAAACAAAAGCGGAGCCTAAAATCAAAACTCCGATAAATAAAATATAGGTAGGTAGGAACTGAGGCTTGTCAACAACCTTATAAATCGGCAAATTTAGTTTGATCAATTCATTGAAATTTCTAAGGATAAACAATGGAAACAAAACCAGTATGATTAATTGGCATATTAAAGCCCACGTTTCTATCGCCCTAATTCCTGGATCATTAGAAGTGTAGAGCATTAAAAGGGCAGTTGATAAGCTTAAAAATGCTAAACCCATAAACAATGAAGTATCCTCCTGTTTTTTATGCTTTTGAAAAAGACCAAGAAAGATGCTTGAAATCCAAAAAACAAAACTAGGGATATAGGTTTTTGTCTGAAAATTATAAATCAAATGGCCAAAACTGAAAATTAGGTTTACTGCATAAAAACCAAATAGAATTAGCCATTTTTTTTGAGTTTCTTTTTTAGTCGGCGAATGTCCCAATTGTAATAAAAACAGGCATATAGTGTTAGAGAATAAAATAGTTATTAAAAATAAGCTAATAATTCCAAGCCAAATCCATTGGGAAAAGAGCATTTCATAAAAAGTTTCAATAGGCTGTTCGGCATTTTTAACTAATATGATGGCCAACCAAAGCAAAACTCCTGACACGATAAATAGCCATGAAATGCTAGACCATTTTTTGAAACTTATGATTAGATAGGTAATTCCGATAAAAGAAAAAATGAAAAATAGTATAAATGGGACCGCGGATAGCTCAACAGGAAAAAACACATAGTGTTGCCGAATTAAAAAAAGGGTGGAGCTTAATTGGCCCAATGAATTTTGATCTATAACTCCTTGAACTGGAATTAATTCACTAGCAATTTGAGTATTAAAAACGGGTACACCATTTAAAAAAAAATAGCTGAGACATGCTAGTCCGATGCCATTTAAAAGGACAAAGGCCCAGGTATTAAAAGTGAATTGTTGTTTGCTCAATGATTTAATTTAAGATAATGTGCAATTGGAAATTTAAATTTCAGCATAAACTTTAATTCATTCAAAGAAATAGGCTGATTTTGTATAAAAATAGCAAAAAAATCCAAACGGGAGTTTTGGTAATTGGAATTTACAGACTAATTTTGCATTCCGAATGTACAAGGCATTCAGGTAGATGTCAAACATTAGTTTTTAGCTAATCATTAATTTAATTATCAAATGGCAAACGCAGTAAATAAAGGGAAGGTTGCACAAGTAATTGGACCTGTAGTCGATGTGAGTTTTGAAGGAGAGGGATCAACATTACCAGCAATTTTAAATGCACTTTCTGTTACTAAATCAAATGGTCAAGGACTTATTTTAGAAGTCCAACAACATTTAGGAGAGGATAGAGTTCGTACAATTGCCATGGAAGGTACTGAGGGTCTGCAGAGGGGACAAGAAGTGATCGACTTGGGGACACCAATGACTATGCCAACAGGCGAGGGAATCAAGGGTCGTTTGTTTAATGTGGTAGGTGAGGCAATTGATGGGATTAAGCAGCCAAAATCCGATAAAGGAATGCCTATTCACCGTTCAGCTCCCAGGTTTGACGAATTAGCAACAACGACTGAAGTTTTATTTACTGGAATTAAGGTAATTGATTTATTAGCTCCTTATGTAAAGGGTGGTAAAATTGGTTTATTTGGAGGAGCGGGTGTTGGTAAAACAGTATTAATCATGGAATTGATTAATAATATTGCCAAAGCGTATGAAGGTCTTTCTGTATTTGCTGGAGTAGGAGAGCGTACTCGTGAGGGGAATGATTTACTTCGTGAAATGATTGAATCAGGTGTAATTAAATATGGAGAAGCATTTAAGCATGCGATGGAAGAGGGACAATGGGATTTGTCTAAAGTGGATGAAAACGAATTGTCTAAATCTCAAGCTACCTTGGTATTTGGTCAAATGAATGAGCCTCCTGGAGCACGTGCACGTGTTGCCTTATCAGGTTTAACAGTTGCGGAACATTTCCGTGATGGAGATGGAGAAGGTTCTGGTCGTGATATTTTATTTTTTATTGATAATATCTTCCGGTTTACGCAAGCAGGTTCAGAGGTTTCGGCTTTATTAGGTCGTATGCCTTCTGCGGTAGGGTACCAACCCACTTTAGCAACCGAAATGGGTGCGATGCAAGAGCGTATTACTTCTACAAAACGTGGTTCAATTACATCTGTTCAGGCGGTTTATGTACCAGCAGATGATTTAACTGATCCGGCTCCTGCGACAACATTTGCTCACTTAGATGCAACGACGGTATTGTCTCGTAAAATTGCTGAATTAGGAATTTATCCGGCGGTTGATCCTTTGGATTCATCATCTAGAATTCTTTCAGCAGAAGTTTTAGGAGATTCTCATTATGAAACAGCTCAAAGAGTTAAAGAGATTTTACAACGCTACAAAGAATTACAAGATATCATCGCGATTCTAGGTTTAGATGAATTATCGGAAGAGGATAAGTTAGTTGTATCTCGCGCAAGACGTGTTCAACGCTTCTTGTCTCAACCATTTTTTGTGGCTGAACAATTTACTGGATTAAAAGGCGTTTTAGTGGATATCAACGATACGATTAAAGGTTTTAATGCGATCATTGATGGAGAATACGATTATTTACCTGAAGCGGCATTTAACTTAGTAGGTACCATTGATGACGCTGTGGCTAAAGGAGAAAAATTACTTGCTGAGGCATCAAAATAGAAAAAAATGTATTTAGAAATTATTACTCCTGATCGTAAAGTATTTGCTGGCGAAGCTTCTGTTGTAACACTTCCGGGTGTGGATGGGTCGTTTCAAATATTAAATGATCATGCTGCGATTGTAAGTACTTTGCAAAAGGGCGAACTTGTCGCAGATAAACAAGCTTTTCAGATTGAGGGTGGTGTAGTTGAAGTTTTAAATAATAAAGTTTTAGTGTTGGCAGAAGGAGTTCAATAAACTATGAGAGCATTTGGATTTTTGTTTTTGGTCATTCTTTCTTTAAGTTCTTGTTCTGAGAAGACGCAATTGACAGGATCGTTGATGGCTTTAATCAAGGAAAATCAATTGCCTTTAGAGAAAATCCAATTTTACAATGATAATCCTTTGTTTCTTGAACGCGAATTAAACGCTTCTGAGGCAAATATTAAATCTGGAAAAGTACTTATTGTCAATGGAAAATCCATTAATCGCATTACTTTGGAGAAACAGACCCCTGGGCTTTTGATTAAGCAGTCACAAGATCATTTACTTATTTCTTTTGAATCAGGTGCTGGCGAGGCAAAAAGCTTACATTTTGCCCCCATACTAGGCGAAAAAGGCGAATATTTTTATCAATTGGTCGACGAATCTGGTAGCACCACGTTTAGCCGATTAATGTATGATGGGAATAAATATTTGCTGTATAACAAATCAAAAATTAGATTGGAGATCATGAAGTCATCCTTTTCAGGCTTAAAAGTAAATAGCAAAAGGATGAAAGGGAATCGAATTCAATAAGATCAAAAGCTCAAAAATTCTGAATTGTAAAATAGGATGCTTGTATCCTATTTTTTTTTGACCCAAATTTACAATTAGTATGCTAAACATACTTTATTATGAAAGCAGAGAATACGGTCGATTTTCAGATTAAAACAGGTTGGAATGCGATTAGCAGGATGTATAATACCTACGCTGCCCAATTTGACATGACGATGGCTATAGGATATGCTTTATTGCATATCGATAAAGATGGAACTTCGGCCACTAAAATTGCACCTGCTTTAGGTCTTGAATCAAGAAGTTTGACTCGAATGTTAAAAACGTTGGAGGACAAGAAATGGATTCGTCGGGAAGCAAATTTTAAAGATAAGCGAGTGGTAAAAATCTTCTTGACGGAATTGGGGAAGAAAAAGAGAGATCAAGCGCGTCAAGGCGTAATTTTATTTAATGAAATCGTATATGAAAGGCTTGGTAAAGAAAGAATAGAACATTTTTTTGAAGTAATGGAATCCATTAATTCATTATTAGATGAGGATACGGTTAAAATTTTAGAAAGATTAAATCATAAATTGTAATTTCAATATAATGACATATTATTGTCGAACAATGATATGTTATTACCGATGAATAAAAATGGCCTTATTTTGTAATTTTTTTTGAAATAAGGATAGTTTTTGTGTTATAGATTTATATTTTTGCACTATTGTTAATTAATAAAGAATAATCTAAACTACATAATTAAAAAAATTACCATGAAAAAATTACTTTTGGTACTTGCGTTAATGCCTTTCTTTTTTTCTTGTTCTAGTAAAAAGAAAATGGCCGACTTACAGTCACGTTTGACAGAATTACAAACTAGTAGCGATCAGGCTTTAGCTAAGGCTAAAGCTAATTTAGTTGATTGCCAATCTTTGACAGCTAGTCTTCAGGGAGAAATCAAGAAAAGAGATTTGGATCTTGAGGCAAAAAATAATCAATTGAAATCCGTTCAGGAGCAATTGGATTACATGAAAAAAACAAATACAAATTTGTTGGATCGTTTATCTGATCTATCTGTAATTAACAAATCGGGTGCTGAAAGTATTCGCAAATCTTTGGAAGCCTTAAACGATCAAGGTAAATACATTAAAGATTTGAATTCATCGATGCAACGTAAAGACAGCATTAATCTTTCATTAGTGATGAACCTAAAGCGTTCATTGGCTGATATTAATGATGATGATGTGACGGTTGAAGTTAAAAAGGGAGTTGTTTACATCTCGATTTCTGATAAGTTAATGTTTGCTTCTGGTAGCGCTATTGTAAACGCTAAAGCTGAATCAGTTTTGGCTAAAGTAGCTAAGGTGGTTAATGACCATAAGGACTTAGATATCTTAGTAGAAGGTCATACAGATGCTGTGCCAATTTCTACAGATTGTATTAAAGATAACTGGGATTTAAGTGCTAAGCGTGCTACTTCAGTTGTTCGTTTATTGCAAACGAAATTCTCAGTAGATCCTGAGCGTATGACTGCAGGGGGTCGTGGTGAATTTGAACCTCAATCAGAGAACAAAAGCCGTTCAGGACGTAAATTAAATCGTCGTACTGAAATAATTGTTACTCCTAAATTAGATCAATTCTTTAACTTACTTTCTGCTCCTAGCGGCAAGTAATCTAAATTAGAGATACAATAAAAAAAGGGCCTTTTTGGCCCTTTTTTTATGATAATTTTTGCTTAACGTGGGCTAGTTTTCGCCGTGAAACGGGTAAAGTATTGCCCAATGATGTAGTAATTTGGTTGAAATTTGAGGTGTTAACGGAAGAGATATTTTCTTGGTTCACCAAAAAGGATTTATGAATTCGAATGAATTTGTGCATTCTAAAATGAGATTCAAATTTTTTCAACGTCTTGGCTATATAAACTTCTTTTTTAGTAGCTAAATAGACCAAACTATAATTACCCTTTCCTTCAATATGTACGATATCTTTAATTGGACAATTTACGATGCCAGGTAATTTTATTTCTGTTCTCATTTTCAATTTTTAGAATTTTTATAATTATTAAACCTAAGAAATTGTTATTCAGAAATATCAAATGAATTATTTAAAGGTAATTTATTTATTAAACGGCAATTGATTCAGGGAATTTGGGCATAAAAAAAGGTCTTCGATGAAGACCTTTTTCAATGTAGCGGGGGCCAGACTCGAACTGACGACCTTTGGGTTATGAGCCCAACGAGCTACCAACTGCTCCACCCCGCGATATAATTGGAGTGCAAAGGTGCAGTGTTTTTCGCATAAAAACAAGTATCTTTGTTAAAATTTACAATCCCACCCTTTTTTGGGCAGTACAAAAAAAATATGGCCCAGCAGCATAAAGCAGGTTTTATTAGTATTATTGGTAAACCCAATGTTGGCAAAAGCACTTTGATGAATGCTTTGGTTGGAGAACGTTTGTCTATTGTTAGTTCTAAGGCACAAACTACTCGACATAGGATTTTGGGAATGCTAAATGGCGTGTTGGGAGACGATGAATATCAAATTGTATATTCCGATACTCCTGGTGTTTTAATGCCTAAATATGAGCTGCATAAGTCGATGATGGCATTTGTTCGAAGTTCTTTAGAAGATGCGGATGTTGTTTTATATGTAACGGATGTTTTTGATACTTATGAAGATTTAGATTTTTTGACTAATTGGAAAGATCACACGGAGACTCCCATTTTAGTTTTGATTAATAAAATTGACTTGGTTGATTCTGAAAAACTTCAGGTTTGCTTGGATTATTGGAAGGAAATTTTTCCTGGAAAGGTTATTTTACCTATTTCAGCTTTAAAAGGAGTTCACTTAGATCAAATATTTACGCGTATTGTTGAGAAGTTACCTGTTCATCCTCCATTTTTTGATAAGGATGAATTGACAGATAAGCCTGAGCGGTTTTTTGCTTCAGAAATTATTCGGGAGAAGATTTTTTTAAATTACAAAAAAGAGATTCCCTATTCGTGCGAGGTGGTTGTCACTTCATTTAAGGAGGAGGAAACTATCATTCGTATTGCTTCAGAAATTTATGTGGAGCGCGTGTCGCAGCGTGCCATTTTAATTGGTCATAAGGGAGAGAGTATTAAAAAAGTAGGTATTCAAGCTCGAGCGGAGTTGGAGAAGTTTTTTGGTAAACATGTATTTTTAGAGCAGTTTGTTAAAGTTGAGCCAGATTGGCGGGGAAAGGCAGACAAATTGCGTTCATTCGGGTATGCACTCGATTAATTAAATAATAAAATGTCAAATATAATTGCAATTGTAGGTCGTCCAAATGTTGGTAAATCAACGCTTTTTAATCGTTTGATTGAACAAAGAAAAGCAATCATGGACAATATGTCGGGTGTTACCCGAGATCGTCATTATGGCTATGGACAGTGGACGGGTAAGTTTTTTACTGTTATTGATACGGGAGGATATGTACACGGTTCTGAGGATATTTTTGAAGGCGCCATTCGTGAGCAAGTGGAAATGGCGATAGAAGAATCTAACGTCTTATTGTTTGTTGTGGATTGCCAAACAGGATTGACTGATTTGGATAAGGACTTTGCAAAGGTTTTAAGAAAATCTAAAAAACCGGTTATTTTAATCGCAAATAAGGCGGATACGCATGAAAAGGCCTATGCTGCAGCTGAATTTTATGAGTTAGGTTTAGGTGAACCATTTCCAATTGCTGCTGAAAGCGGTAGTGGAACGGGAGATATGTTGGACGTCATGATTTCTCATTTCGAAGAAGAGGGCGAAGAGAATCCTGAAGCAGGTGTACCTAGAGTGGCTATTTTGGGAAGACCTAATGTCGGTAAATCATCATTTTTAAACGCTTTATTAGGAAAAGACCGTTCGATTGTGACTGATTTGGCGGGTACTACTCGGGATGCGATCCAAAATCACTACACGCTTTATGGCAAAGATTTTATAATTACAGATACTGCTGGAATACGGCGGAAAGCTCGGGTAGACGACAACATAGAGTATTATTCTGTTCTTAGGTCCATTAAGGCTTTAGAAGAATGCGATATAGCTATTATATTGATTGACGCAACGACTATAGATCACAATACGGGATTGGAGGCGCAAGATATGAACATTATTAGTATGGCCGATAAAGCCAAAAAAGGAATTGTATTAATGATTAATAAGTGGGATTTAGTTGCAAAGGACACCAATACGTCTATCAAGCTTGAGAATGCCTTGAAAGAGCGCTTAGCCCCCTTAAATTACATGCCTGTTATATTTACTTCTGTCTTGGAAAAGAAGCGAATTTTCCAGGTCGTTGAAAAAATGCTTGAAGTATTTGAGAATAGGTCGCAAAAAGTATCAACTTCCAAATTGAATGACGTGATGTTAGAAGTCATTCAAAATTATCCTCCTCCTGCATGGAAAGGTAAATATATCAAGATTAAGTATTGCACGCAGGTGTCTACTCCTTACCCTACGTTTATTTTCTTCTGTAATTTGCCTCAATATATAAAAGAGAGTTATGAAAGGTATTTGGAGAATCAAATGCGTAAAGCATTTAAATTGGAAGGCACGCCTATTTCTTTATTCTTTAGGAAGAAATAGTTTATCTAAATCCTTTTTAAGCAGGTAGCCAATATGACCTTTGGCACCTACTCCAATGATCTTTTGTCGGGTTGCAATGATGTTGTGAAAATGACTTTCACTTAATTGTACCCATTTTTTTAGCAAAGGATGAAAGGCATAACTTCCAGCGGGCCCTGTTGTAATCCAATACGGATTTGACCAAATAACTTTTTCTATGTAATAGTTTTTGGGTAGTGGGTTTTCGATGGGGGTCCAATTTTTGCCTCCATCTTTAGACTCCATAATGGGAATTTCACTTGAGTCAATTTTTAAGTAATTTCCTCCTGCTACCCAAAAATGAGTTTTATTTTTAGCAGCAATCGTAAAAAAACCACTACTTGTGTCAGCCGGAATCTCATTATGTGTTATTTCCCAAGAGGTCAGATC
Source organism: Cytophagaceae bacterium (assembly GCA_005791165.1). Lineage (GTDB taxonomy): Bacteria > Bacteroidota > Bacteroidia > Cytophagales > Spirosomataceae > Aquirufa. The sequence goes on along the minus strand of SXXW01000005.1, from coordinate 39,361 downwards.
GGTATTTATATTTTGAAATATCCTGGCTTTATTCCCTCCTCCGCTTATTATTTGTAACGTATTGTTTAGCCAGATAATGCTGCTACCACTGGCAGCAAAGGCCGCCTCTCTAGGCAATAATGTAGGAAAATTGGCTAAGTTTATAGGCTCAATCTTTGTCCCATTATTTACTATTTTATAAAGGACAAATTTTCGGTCTATTGGATCCGACAATAAAAAGCCAATTCTTTTTTTATAATCCCATGCAATTGCATCAAAAAAGTATTTAGGTTCTTTAATGTCAAATAGTAGTTCCCATGTTTGTCCACCATCTTTTGTTTTATATAGTTTCGCAGCTCCTTTTTCAGAGGGTCCAGCACTCATTAGAATAATCTCTTTTTTATTTAGGATAATAAGGTCTCTAAAGTCTAAATTCTCGGCTCCCGGTACTTGTTTTACTTTCCAAGTATTTCCTTTGTCTTGAGAATGAATATAGGTCCCTTTTGTGCCACTGATCCAGATATCTCGTTGATAAGATTTAAGAGCCCTAAAGGATGCTGTAGTAGGCAAATCAATGGCATTCCATTGCCCCGACGTAGCAAGCGATATTAAAAGAAGAAGATATGTTATAGATGATTTTTTCATAAAAAAAGCCATTCTGGATTTCCAGAATGGCTTGATATTTAATGTGAATTTGGATTATTTGTTTACAATAATCTTACCTACATATGATTTATCAGCTGTAGACTTCACTTGAAGTATGTAGATTCCGTTTCCTAAACCACCAACTTCCAATGTGTTTCTTCCGTCAGTACCATCTGAACTTGCAATTTTACCTGCAAATACTGGGCGTCCAACCATATCATATATAGATACATCTGCTCCAGTCCAATCTTCTAAGATCTCAATAGTTACCTTAGAACTTGTTATTGGATTTGGATAGATAGCAACCCCTTTAAATTCGGGATCTACTACGTATGCATATTTTACTAAATCTGTCCAGCAAGTTAATGGAGTACCTTCTATAGTGTAAAGGTATTTTCTACGTGTGGTATAATCTCCGGCAGTTTTTACTTTTGAAACAAATGTTTTTGAAATTAACGCTGTCGATCCATATTTCCACTCATATTCACCTGCGCTAGTTGCATTAGCTGTTGCTGCAGATGGGAAATTAAGTGCTTTGATTGTGTAAACACCTTCTTTAACAATTTTTGTATCTGATGTTATGGCTGGGTTAGCTTGCACCGTTACCTTGATCTCATTTGAATTTTTAGAGATACAACCATTTAAATCAGTGGCTGTTGTGAAGTACGTATCACTAGTTCTAACTCCTGCTAAAACTTTTCCAGCTAATAATCTAGCAGTACTTAATTTACCAAACCAACTTACATCATTCACTGAAGTTGCTGTTAAGGTTACTGAATTAAATGTACCAAAATCAGCATCAGCACGTTGGCAGAATATAGTTGGTCCACCTGCCGTAATAACCGGCGCAGCTGGCAATGGCAATACTTTTACCTCAGTCGCTTCAGATGACAATGAAACACATCCATTAATATCAATCACTTTTACAGTATAAAGTCCTGCTTTATTAATATCTACTTCTCTTGTTGTCAATGCATTACTCCAAAGGAACTTAGTAGCAGTACCACTTAAACTATCCAATGAGGATTGTAATTTAGCAGCAATTGGTGTTCCTTCACAGAATCCTAATTTTGTTAATGCTGTAATGGTAGGTGTTTTAGGACGCGCATAATTAACAATTGTTTTGGCATCAGATTGATCTGAAGGGCAATCGTAACTTGAAATATAATCTACCGTAACCACTTGGTTTGTACTAACTTTAATGCTTGACAAATTACCTAATTTAGTATCTTCTAAACCATCTACATACCATCTAAACTTAACTGGATATGTTTTCTTTGCAGGCATTAAATAACCTTCATTTAAAACTAAAGAAGCTGAGTCAACTGATAATGTTGTGAATGAATCTAAACAGAAATTAGTATTTCCAGCGATTACCGGTTTCTTTAAGTCAACATACCAGATGTTGATTCCATTTGATTCAGATGTACCACAACCTGTTAATGATCTAGCTGTCAATCGATAACTTCCTTTTTTGTAAGCAGTTAATTTATTAGTGCTAACTCCAGTAGCCCCTTTAGACTCTGCGCCATAATCGCCAGCCATCCATTTGAAATCAAAGTATTTTTGATATGCTATATACTTTGCGTCAGAAATAGAAGATGTGATTAATTTACCTTCTCCCTTGCAAATTTCTTTAGTCCATTGGTCAACAGGTCCTTCTGCTGAAGCAGATATTGCTGGCGGAGCGTAAGCTCTTAAAATACCACCTACTGAACCTTCTTTAGATTGAATTACTGTAGGGGAAACCACATTGTCAAAAAGACAAACAACTTTATAAGTTCCCTCTTGGTATGCACCAGTTACTGTTAAAACGTTATTTCCACTAGTTATAGTGACACCGTTAGGTTGTGTCCAAATAGTTCTTTCATAACAACCCTCCGCTTTCAATGTAACTCCCCCAGAATTTGGATTCTCAATATCAGCACATTGTTTTTCAATTTGCCTAGGTTTAGGATTCGTTGTTGATGCGAATTTATTCATATTAATCCAAACAACTGTAGTAGGTCCCTCAGCAACTCCTAATGAATTCTTACATTGTACCGAATAATAATAAGGATCTTTGCCTTCTCCGATACCTAGAGATACTGTAAATACATCTACAGCAAAATTCGATCCTGAACCTGTTCCGTATGCGATATCCCAATCGGCTGCTAAATCTCCAACAAAGCCATTGGCCGTTTTGAAGGTCCAATCATATCCATTTGGGCAACCTGTAGCCACAAATTTACTCTGAAAGTCGTGAAGCCCCCCAATTGAAATACCTCCTGAGACACCATTAATTTTAGGAGTGTTTTGAGCTTGAAGCTGGAAAAATCCTAATAAGGACAAGATTGCGATTAAACTGAGTTTTAAATTTTTAGCCATTATCTTAAAGATATAATTGTGTAGATTTTATGAAAAAAATGGTTAGTCGATTTTTTCAGTAGGCAAGTTAAAAATTATTTTGCAAATTATATAAGAAATTTATTTTTAGGTATTATTTTTTTCGGTTTGTTTAAATAACCTTAATATAAGCTCTGCACTTACATTTTGTGTTGTTTTTATGTGTAATTTTAAAATTGATTTCAATAATTTGCAATTTCAAAAAGATTGTAATTTTATAATAAGCCCAGAAACATTTACTAATGGAGGATTCCAAACCCAAATCGCTTAACTTTTTAGAAGAAATAATTCAGCAAAATTTGGCTTCAGGCCAGTATTCACAAGGAATTTTTACTCGTTTCCCTCCTGAGCCGAATGGCTATTTGCACATCGGTCATGCTAAAAGTATTTGTTTGAATTTTGGCTTAGCTCTTAAGTTTGGTGGTAAAACTAATCTTAGGTTTGATGATACTAATCCGATTACGGAAGAAACAGAATACGTGGAAGCCATCAAAAAGGATGTTAGTTGGCTTGGTTTCACCTGGGAAAATGAACTTTATGCCTCTAACTACTTTGAGCAATTATATCAATTCGCCGTTGATCTGATCAAAAAATCTTTGGCATATGTAGACGATTCTACTGCTGAACAAATAGCTGCCCAAAAAGGAACCCCTACAAGCGCAGGAACAGAAAGCCCCTTTAGAAATAGATCTGTTGATGAAAATTTAGCTTTATTTAAAGAAATGCGTGATGGAATTCATGCGGACGGGGCTAAAGTTTTAAGGGCTAAAATTGATATGGCGCATGCCAACATGCACATGCGGGACCCATTAATGTACCGCATTCGACATGTAGCACATCATCGAACAGGAAATACCTGGTGCATTTATCCTATGTACGATTTTGCACATGGCCAAAGTGACTCGATTGAAGGAATTACCCATTCCATTTGTACGTTAGAATTTGATGTGCATAGACCTCTATATGATTGGTTTATTGATAAATTAACCATTTTCCCAACACATCAATATGAATTTGCCCGACTAAACTTATCTCATACGGTGATGAGTAAACGCAAATTATTGCAGTTGGTCAATGAGAAAATTGTCAATGGCTGGGATGATCCCCGCATGCCTACTATTTCTGGACTAAGAAGACGTGGATTTACGGCAGCGTCTATTCGTAATTTTTGCGATCGAATTGGGGTGGCCAAACGAGATAATTTGATCGATTTAAGTTTATTGGAATTTTGTATCCGAGAAGATTTGAATAAATCGGCGGACCGAGTAATGGCCGTTTTAGACCCTGTAAAGCTGGTAATTATGAATTATCCGGAGGGTCAAGTGGAGGAATTAGCGATTGAAAATAATCCTGAAGATCCTGAGTCAGGCTCTCGATCAGTGCCCTTCTCCAAAGAACTATATATCGAAAGAGAGGATTTCATGTTGGATCCACCGAAGAAATTTTTCCGATTAGGACCCGATTTGATGGTCCGATTAAAAGGTGCTTACATCATTAAATGTGAATCTTTTGATTTAAATGAAGAGGGAAGTGTTAATACAATATATGCAACGCATTTCCCAAATAGCAAATCAGGTTCAGATACATCAGAAATTCACGTGAAAGGAACGATCCATTGGGTTTCAATTCCACACGCCGTCGAAGCGGAAATCAGATCTTTTGATCGATTACTTATTGTAGAAGATGCCTCCGAGCTTGGCGATGATTTCATGAAATTCATTAACCCTGAATCTGTCCAGATTACAGAAAAAGCTTATGTGGAGCGAAGCTTACGTTCGGCCACGGTAAACAAAGCGGTCCAATTTATTAGAAAAGGATATTATTGCTTAGATCCAGATGCAAGCCCCGAAAAACTTGTATTCAACCGAACTGTTACCTTAAAGGATACTTGGGCCAAGGAACAAAGTAAGTAATTATTTTTTGGCGAAAATAGACTCAACAAAAGCCGTTTTGTTAAAGACTTGTAGATCTGATATCTTCTCACCTACTCCAATGTATTTAACTGGAATTTTGAATTGGTCTGAGATACCTATGACCACTCCACCCTTTGCCGTTCCGTCTAATTTGGTAATAGCTAAGGAAGTTACTTCGGTCACCTTTGTAAATTCTTGTGCCTGAATAAATGCATTTTGGCCAGTTGACCCATCTAACACCAGCATTACCTCATGCGGAGCCTCAGGGATGAATTTTTGAATTACGCGCTTGATTTTACCCAACTCTGTCATTAAATTGACTTTCGTATGTAGACGCCCAGCGGTGTCAATAATCACAATGTCCGCGTTCATTTCAACAGCCTGTTTTACCGTATCAAATGCCACTGCCGCCGGATCTGTATTCATTCCATGATCAATGACCGGTATTCCTACTCGCTCACCCCATAATTTCAATTGGTCTACTGCTGCGGCCCTAAAGGTATCGGCTGCCCCCAAAACTACTTTTAATCCATTATGGTGAAATTGAGATGCTAATTTCCCAATGGTCGTGGTTTTTCCAACGCCATTTACCCCCACCACCAAAATCACATAAGGTTTTTGTTTAGGTTCTGCAAATGCATTTTCTAAATCTGTCGATTGATTTTCTTCTAATAAACTGGCCACTTCCTCTCGAAGTACTTGGTCCAATTCTTCTGTAGATACGAAACGATCCCGCTCAATTCTCCGCTCAATTCGTTCAATGATTTTTAACGTGGTCGCTACTCCCACATCCGAGGAAAGCAATACTTCCTCTAACTCATCCAACACCTCTTCATCGACTTTGGATTTTCCTAGAACCGCACGACTCATCTTGGTGATTAAACCCGTTTTTGTCTTTTCTAGTCCCTTGTCCAATGCAATGATTTCCTCTTGCTCTTGAATAGCGGGCTTCTTTTTTAAAAAATCGAATAGTCCCATGAGTATCTGTAGAAATTAAAAATCAATGAAAAATAAAAAAGTCCCTTCGAAAAAAGGGACTTTCATGTAGCCTAATTAATAAATCCAATAAATTGAAAAACTAGTTTTTCAACGCAGCATTTACTTCATCTTGAAGAACAATTTCTTCTCTGAATGTATATGCTCCTGTGGTTGGATTTTTAACCGCCTTTATGATTTTAGCGTACTTAACGCCTCCTTCTTTCTTTAGTGTTGCAACTACCTTCTTAGCCATAATTCTTGAATATTAAATCTATTTAATTTCTTTATGTAAAGTAACTTTCATCAATACCGGATTGTATTTTTTCAATTCAATTCGCGCCGTCGTGTTTTTACGATTCTTAGTTGTAATGTAACGAGACATTCCTGGTACGCCAGACTCTTTGTGCTCAGTGCATTCCAAAATTACTTGAATGCGATTTCCTTTCTTTGCCATATTTTGTAAATCATTTTTACGTCTCCTCTCGAAACGGAATGCAAAGGTAGAAGAATTATTTTTTTCAACAAACTCTTTTGCTAAAATATATTCAACAACTTGATATTTGTATTAATAAAGATGAAAACGAGTTTTTTTTAAGCAATTCTTTCCGCATTTTTGTTTAATGAATTCCACTCAATACCAGTTTCATCCAGAAAACTTCAATTTATCTGATCCCAATCGGTATAAAGAAGATGATTTGAAGTCGGAAGAAATGCTCATTTCTTTGGGCCCTCAGCATCCATCTACACACGGTGTGCTTAGGTTGGAAGTTATTTCCGATGGCGAATGGGTAAAAGATGTGATTCCACATCTGGGATATTTACACAGGTGTTTTGAAAAACATGCTGAATCTCTGCCTTTCAATCAAATTATACCCTATGTAGATCGCCTTGATTACATGGCTTCTATGAATTCTGAACATGCATATGTGATGGCGGTGGAAAAGATGATGGATTTAATGGGAAAAATGCCGAAGAGAGTCGAGTATATTCGAGTTTTAGTCGCCGAACTTAATCGCATAGCATCACATTTTGTGGCCATTGGTACCTATGGCTTGGACATCGGAGCTTATACTCCTTTTTTATGGTTGATGCGTGATCGAGAGCATATTCAGCGCTTATTGGAATGGTTATCTGGCGCTCGAATGCTCTATAATTATGTTTGGGTCGGAGGATTATTTTATGATTTACCCATCGGTTTTGAAGAAAAGATAAAAGAATTCATCCCTGTTGTTAAAAATACTATTTCTGAGGTGATCAAATTGGTCGAGGAGAATACTATTTTCATCAAAAGAACGGCAAATGTGGGGGTATTGCCTTTAGATACGGCCATCAACTATGGTTGCACGGGCCCTGTTTTACGTGGTTCTGGCTTGGCTTATGATTTACGAAAAGTGGATGCCTATTCGATTTACCCGGAGATTGATTTTGATATACCAATAGGTTCTGGGCAAATGGGTCAAACGGGAGATTGCTGGGATCGAAACCATGTTCGCATACAGGAATGTTTAGAATCCATCAAAATCGTGGAGCAATGTTTGGATCAGTTGACGGGCGAATGTAAACGAACCAAAGACTTTAATCCGCAAGAATTTGTACCCAAAAAAATAAGACCTTCCGCGATGGATGTATATGTCAGAGCTGAAAACCCAAAAGGAGAATTGGGCTTTTTCATTCGGTCGGATGGGAAATCCGATATCCCTCAGCGAATGAAAGTGCGGGCTTGTTCATTTCACCACCTTTCCGTTATTCCTTTGTTGGCAAAAGGAGCATATTTAGCAGATTTAGTTGCGATCATTGGATCTATGGATTTAGTGATGGGAGAAGTAGATAGATAATTATGGCAAAAGAATTTTTAAATGCCCTTGAGGCTGAAATTGGACAACAAGACATGGGGAAAAACCCCAAAGAATTGTATGAACCTATTAACTATTTAATGAGTTTGGGTGGGAAAAGAATCCGCCCAGTGCTTTGTTTGTTAACTTATTCCTTGTTTAAGGATCAATGGCAAAAAGCCATTTCGCCTTCTTTGAGTCTTGAAATTTTCCACAATTTCACTTTGATGCATGATGACATTATGGATAAGGCGCCGCTCCGTAGAGGTAAGCAAACGGTTCATGAAAAGTGGAATGATAACATTGCTATTCTATCTGGAGATGTGATGTTGGTTAATGCGTATCAATACTTGAATAAAATCAAGGATTTGAGTTTATCGGAGTTCCAATTTGCCTTGGAGAGATTCAATAAAACGGCGGCGGAGGTTTGTGAGGGCCAACAAATGGACATGAATTTTGAATCGCGTTCACAAGTTTCAGTAGAGGAGTACATAGAAATGATTCGATTGAAGACTTCTGTTTTGATAGGCCTTTCGATGCAATTGGGAGCTATTTTAGCTCAGCAAGCCAATCAGGTTTCCGATCAATTGTATAAAATTGGTGAATTGATCGGGCTTGGGTTTCAGTTGAAGGACGACTTATTAGATGTCTACGGAGATCCAGAAAAATTTGGAAAGCAACCTGGCGGGGATATTTTAGCTAATAAAAAGACTTATTTATTAATCAGGGCATTGGAACTAGCAGAGGGAGAAAACAAAATAGAATTATCAAAATGGTTATCCATGGATAACCCGAATCCCGAGTTAAAGATAAAGTCTGTGACGGCAATTTATACCAGTCTAGGTGTTAAAGAGGAAACAGAAGCATTGGTTCAAAAGTATTTTGATGAGGCATTTGTGCAGATGTTGGCCTTGAATATTGCGGATGAAAAAAAGGCGGGTCTATTGAAATTCATGAGCGGGTTGGTGGATAGGGAAGTTTAATGTAATTTTATAGCGTTTAAATGGCTTCGTCAAGAAGCTTTTTCTTTTATGGGGGATACGATTTCAGTAAGTTTAATGATTATGGCTGTGACCGTTTTGGTCTCATTGGCTGCTTGGCAAAAGCCTGATTGGATGGAAATAATGACCATGAATCCTTACCTGATTGATCGTAAAAAACAATATTGGCGTTTCATCTCATCCGGATTTATTCACGCAGATTTTACTCATTTGTTTTTCAACTTGTTTTCATTTTATTTTTTTGGAACCCAATTGGAATACATATTCTCAGTTATTTTTCCGGGTATGGGGCCTCAAATGTTTGTTTTGTTTTATCTCTTGGGAATAGTAGTGGCTGATTTGCCTACCTATTTCAAGCAAAAAAATAATGCTTATTTCAATTCATTAGGAGCCTCTGGCGCAGTTTCTGCCGTAATTTTTGCCGGAATCATGTTTTTTCCCACTGAAAAAATTTACTTGTTTGGACTATTAGGAATTCCAGGGATCATCTATGCCGGTTTATTTACTTGGTATTCGATCGAAATGGATCGAAGGGGAAAAGATTATGTCAATCATTCCGCGCATTTATACGGGGGATTATTTGGAATTTTGTTTGTCTCGCTTACCTATCCGAAGGTTTGGATAACATTTATAGAACAAATCAAAGCGATGATATGGTAAAAAGAATCGCCATTTTGGGATCCACAGGATCGATTGGAACTCAAGCTTTAGAAGTCATTGATCAGCATCCTGCTATTTTTAAGGTGGAGGTATTGACAGCTATGAATCAGGCCGAGTTACTTATATCACAAGCCATTCAATATAAACCTTCTCATGTCGTTATTGGCGATGAATCAAAATATGAATTGGTAAAAAATGCGTTATCGGGTTTAAATATCGTTGTTCATGCAGGAGCAAAAAGTTTAGAGGAGGTAGTTACATTGAATTCAGTGGATATTGTTTTGACGGCATTAGTCGGTTATGCAGGTTTGTTACCCACCGTAAAAGCGATACAAGCTGGTAAACCCATTGCCTTGGCAAATAAGGAAACTTTGGTTGTGGCTGGTGGACTCATTATGCCTCTTGCCAAAAAAATGGGAGTTCCCATTTTACCTGTTGACTCAGAACATTCTGCGATTTTTCAATGCTTGATGGGGGAGTCACATAATCCCATTGAAAAAATAATTTTAACTGCTTCAGGGGGACCTTTTAGAGGATTCACGAAAGACCAATTAGCGAACGTAACTCGTGCGCAAGCATTAAAACACCCTAATTGGACCATGGGAGCTAAAATTACCATAGATTCAGCTAGTTTAATGAATAAAGGCTTAGAGGTCATTGAAGCCGCATGGCTTTTTGATGTGGAGGCATCTCAAATAGAAGTCGTTGTTCATCCTCAATCGATCGTTCACTCGTTGGTTCAATTTGAAGATGGATCGATTAAGGCCCAACTAGGTTTACCTGATATGAAATTGCCTATCCAATTTGCTTTAGGATATCCCAATCGAATCAAATCGGATTTTCCAAGATTCGATTTTCGACAATACCCTTCCCTGACTTTTGAACAGGCGGATGTGGATACTTTTCGAAATTTAGGATTTGCTTTTAAAGCGTTAGATCAGGGGGGGAATATGGCCTGTATATTAAATGCGGCTAACGAAATAGCCGTTGGCGCATTTTTAAAAGAAGAAATAGGATTTGTGCAGATGTCGGATTTATTGGAACATTGCATGGTACATGGAACTTTTTTAGCGCATCCTACATTAGAAGATTATATTGAAACAGATTTATTAACAAGAAAAATGGCCCAAAATTGGGTAGAAATAAACAATAAGAAATAATATGGAAGGTTTGATCATGGCGGGACAGTTGATTTTAGGGCTGTCGATACTAGTAACATTGCATGAGTTTGGTCATTATATTACTGCCAAATGGTTTAAAATGCGGGTAGAAAAATTTTATTTATTTTTTGATTTTTTATTCCCAATTCCTTCTCTATTAAATTTTGCTCTTTTTAAGAAAAAAATTGGCGATACCGAATATGGGTTAGGTTGGTTCCCTCTTGGAGGCTATGTTTCTATCGCGGGGATGATCGACGAAACACAAGATGCGGCTACTTTAGCCAAGGAACCTGAGCCATGGGAATTTAGAGCTAAGCCCGCTTACCAACGACTTATCGTCATGTTGGGTGGAGTCATTGTGAACATCATTACGGGAATTGTCATTTTTGTTTGCCTAACTTATTCAAATGGAAATAACTTTATTTCAAAAGCTGAATTAAACAAAAATGGAATTGTTGCGTTGGAATTGGCCCAACAAATTGGTTTAAAAACGGGAGATAGAATCATAAAAGTGAATGGTGCGGATTATCATTCGTTGACAGATTTAAGATCTTCAGATGTATTGTTAGGCGATAATTCTTCCTACACCGTACAAAGAGGGGATCAAACGTTAGAAATCAAAATTCCATCCAATTTCATCGAAAAATTAAGTGATAAAAAAGCTGGTTTTATTAAGCCTATGGCAAAATTTAAAGTTGCCGAAGTGACTAGTCCAAATCCGCCATCTGCTTTTGATAAATTATTAGGTAAAAAATCAGAGGAGATGTTGCCTGCATTATCTGCGGGTTTAAAATCGGGGGATTACATCACGTCGATCAACAGTAAACCGATCACATACTACCATGAAGTTAAAGAAGCACTTAAAATAGAGGCAGGAAAACCTATTCGTTTAGGTATTTTACGAAATGGAATAGCTGATACGCTTCAGATGACGGTAACTCAAAGTGGTCAAATCGGGTTTTTCCCAGATTTGTTAATTAAAGTGTCCCACCAGGATTATGGCATTTTAGAGGCTACCGGAATAGGAACTTCAAGAGCATTTTCCGTAATCACGGACAATGTAAGAGGATTTAAAAAAATAGCTTCTGGAGATGTCTCTGCATCAAAAGCACTGAGTGGACCTATCGGCATTGCACAAATGTTTGGAGGGGTTTGGGACTGGACAAGGTTTTGGATGTTGACAGGTCTGCTTTCTATGGCCTTGGCATTCATGAATATTTTGCCAATACCTGCTTTAGATGGTGGGCATGCTGTTTTCTTGATTTATGAAATGATTACGGGAAAGCCGGCATCAGATAAAGTATTGGAAAGGGCTCAGCAAGTTGGCATGATCATTTTGTTGGCTTTAATGGCTTATACATTTGGGAACGATATTTTTAAAGCGCTATTTTAATCCTTGAAAAAACTCTTTTATTTAATTTTTTTATTGGCGAGCAACCCCATTATTGCTTCGAAGAATCATCCTTTTCATACGAGTGTAACGGAGATTGTTTTTAATGAAAAAGAACAACTTTGGGAAGTGAGCATTCGTTTATTTCAGGATGATTTGGAAGCGGGATTATCTGCATTTCAAGGAAAAAAGTTTCAGTTTCAAGCCAATGAAGATGCGGATGAATTATTAGCAAAATACATCCAAACCCATGTGGGTTTTCAGGTAAATTTGAAATTACAAACACCCTATCGATACATTGGATTTGAGCCGCAAAAGGATGTAATTTGGGTCTATTTAGAAATCCCGACTCAGCAACAATTGACCGGGGTATATTTTCAAAATAGTTTGTTAGTCGACGTATTTCCTGATCAAACTAATTTACTTCATCTAGCCAGACTAGATAAAAAGAAGTCTTTTTTGTTTAAAAAAGATACTTGTGTTATTTTATTAGAATAGTTTTACTGCCATGTTGTCTTATGGCATAATAGTTGATAATAAACGGACTCCTTTAACAAATATTCAAGAGGGTAAGGTATTTAAATTGATCGTATGAATAATCCAAATGATGTTTTTAAGCATTTGAGCGTTTCAGAAATTTCTGATTTCGAAAATATAGAATTGATTCCTATTAATGGGGAGGGGATTGGAAGTGATGATAAAATGGGTGTTTTGTCAGATGAATTGCCAATCTTACCTATTCGTAACATCGTGTTATTTCCGGGGATGGTTATACCGATCACGGTAAGCCGACAAAAATCTGTTCGGCTTGTTAAAAAGGCGTATAAAGGAGATCGGACCCTTGGTGTTTTGGTGCAAGCCAGTAACTCAAAAGAAGAGCCCAAAGTAGATGATTTATATAAAATTGGAACTGTTGGGCACATTATTAAAATGTTTGTTCTCCCAGGAGGAAATACAACCATTATCGTTCAAGGCAGAAAGCGTTTTGAGGTAAAGGAGTTTGTCAAAACAGAACCTAATTTAATTGCAAAGGTTAATTACATCGAGGATACTTTCCCAAAAAAATTAAATAAAGAAAATAAGGCCTTGATTTCAACATTGAAGGAATCGGCTCTAAAAATATTAAATCTTAATCCAGAAATTCCCCGCGAAGCTCAAATTGCATTGGATAATATTGAGTCTTCCGCCTTTTTAATTCACTTTTTGTCTTCTAATATTAATGCGGATTTGAAGGAAAAGCAAGGCTTATTAGAAACGCTTGACGGAATAGAACAAGCCACACATTTGTTGGAATTTATGCTGAAAGACATTCAACATCTTGAGCTCAAAAGGGAAATACAAAGCAAGGCGTCCAGTGATATAGATCAGCAGCAAAGAGATTATTACATACGTCAACAAATTAAAGTATTGCAAGAGGAGCTGGGTGTTGAAAGTCCTGAACAGGAATTAGATGGATTGAGAGCGAAGGGAGTAAAGAAAAAATGGTCAAAAGAGGTAAATGACTTTTTCAACAAAGAGTTATCGAAGTTGCAGCGAACGAATTCAATGTCACCAGAATACCCGATGTTGATGAATTTTGTAGAACTCCTTACCGACTTACCTTGGGCGGAATACACAAAGGATAATTTTGACTTAATTAAAGCTAAAAAAGTATTGGATTTGGATCATTTTGGCTTGGAAAAGGTGAAGGAAAGAATCTTGGAATATTTAGCTGTGCTGAAGATGAAAGGGGACATGAAGGCACCTATTTTATGCCTTTATGGGCCTCCAGGTGTTGGAAAAACGTCATTAGGGAAATCAATCGCTAGGGCTTTAGGTCGGAAATATGTTCGAATGGCTTTAGGTGGATTGCGTGATGAGGCTGAAATTCGGGGTCATCGCAAAACCTATATAGGAGCGATGCCTGGAAAAGTGATTCAAAATATTAAGAAAGCGGGCTCTTCTAATCCGGTTTTTATATTGGATGAAATTGATAAAGTGGGTTCTGATCATCGAGGTGATCCTTCGTCGGCTTTGCTTGAGGTGTTGGATCCGGAGCAAAATAGCAGCTTCATGGATAATTACTTGGAGTGTGAATATGATTTGTCTCGTGTTATGTTTGTGGCGACTGCGAATAATTTGGACACGATTCACCCTGCTTTACGTGATCGCATGGAGATTATCGAAGTGAGTGGATATACCATGGAAGAAAAAGTTCAAATTGCTAAAAAGCATTTATTGCCCAAGCAAAAGAAAGAGCATGGTTTAGAGAAGATGTCGGTGAGCATGTCTGATGTGGCGATTCAAAAAGTGGTGGAGGGGTATACTCGAGAATCGGGAGTGCGAAAATTAGAGCAAGAGATAGGCCGAGTAATTCGAAAAATAACGAAATCGATTGCGATTGGAGAAGCATATCCGGTTAAAATCCAAGCGTCTGACGTGGTGAAAATGTTAGGCCAAGAACATTTCGATAAAGATGCCTATGAAAGCAATGAATATGCGGGTGTCGTTACAGGTTTAGCTTGGACACCGGTCGGCGGAGATATTTTATTCATTGAGACACTTTTAAGTCGGGGCAAGGGAGTGTTAACTCTTTCGGGCCAATTAGGCGATGTGATGAAGGAATCAGCGATGGCAGCTTTAAGTTTTTTAAAGGCTCATGCGGATCAATATGCCATAGATTATCGGATTTTCGATCAATATAATTTGCACATTCACGTACCTGCCGGAGCTGTCCCTAAAGATGGTCCATCAGCGGGAATAACCATGCTTACAGCTATTGCATCAGCTTTAACTCAAAGAAAAGTGCGTTCCAAATTAGCCATGACAGGAGAAATTACTTTACGCGGGAAAGTTCTGCCTGTTGGGGGAATCAAGGAGAAAATTTTAGCTGCAAAGCGTGCAGGAATAAAAGAAATCATCATGTGTGCGAAAAATCGCAAAGATGTGGAGGAGATAGAGGCACATTATATTTCAGACCTTTCCTTTCACTATGTTGAAAACGCGATTGAGGTATTATCCTTAGCCTTATTGGACGAGAAAGTTAAAACGCCTATCTCTTTTGTATTTCAAGAGGAGGCCAAGGCTACGGTTTCCGTATCTGCATAAAAAACTTCTCCCCTTTCCAAGCTATATTGAATGACTTTGATGGCCTCGGATTTAGAAAGAGGGCGGAGGCAGTCTACTAAGTCGCTTAAATTCATGGGGCCATTCTTTAAATATTGAAGAATTAATTTCCTTTCTTGGACGTTGCCTTCAGGGTATGCTTTTCCAGAATTTTCGCGTTTTTCTTGAATGCAAATATCACAAATACCACATGGGATTTCGATGCTTTCGCCGAAATAGGCAGATATCTGCGTGGTTCTACAAAATTGATTTTGCCTTACATAGGTTTCGATGGCATCTAATTTTGACTTGCTAGATTCTTTTTTTGCTACATATGTGTGCCAACTAATCGGCAAGTTGTCTACGGATGCTCTTGGGGTTAAAAAAGTAATTTTGGGTTGACCATTTTGTTTTTCGTATTCGATGATTTCGAATTTTTCTAATAATTGCAAGGACCTTTCAATATCTGCGATGGGCGCTTTAAATTGTTGGCTTATGGTTGATTCCGAGATGGTTACAAACTGATTGTACAAATTTCCACCAAACTGCCTTAGCAAATATTTTAGTATTGATTCGAATTTTTCATTTCTAATTTGAAAGTCGTAGAGGTCGGTAGAATTGACAATAATTTTAATTTTGGATGGATTTTGCATCGCATCGCTCATTAAAATCAAGCCTTCAGATTCGAGCGTTTTAAGTGCGTAAAATGTTTCAGCGGAAGGTAATTGGTAACGAGAAACCATTTCTTGCCAATCAAAATCATGTGTTGACAAATCGCTGCTTCCTTCGGCAATTTGTAAATAGTTGCTGATGGATTGATAGGTTCGTTTGATAATATCAGCGGTAGGATATGATTTTTGCCATTGTGCTTTTAATTCAATCAGGTCATTTTCCTCTATTAAAATAACACCAAAGGCTTTTTTTTCATCTCGTCCTGCTCGACCAGCTTCTTGGTAATAGGCTTCCATTGAATCGGGGAGATCCACATGAACGACAAGTCGGACGTCAGATTTATCTATTCCCATCCCGAAGGCGTTTGTCGCTACGATGCATTGAATTTGATTCTCAATCCAGTCTTTTTGCCGCTTTGTTCTTTCCTCGGTGGTTAAACCGGCGTGGTAGAAATTTGCTTTTATCCCTTTATCCAAGAGTATTTTGGTGATTTCTTGGGTTTTTCTGCGGTTTCTAGCATACACGATGGATGAACCACCTACTTTTTGGATCATCTGCACTAATTTTACATCCTTATTTTCTTCCCAAAGAACGGAGTAAGATAGATTATCCCGGCTAAAACTTTTTTGGAAAACGGCTGGATTTTTTAGCTGCAAATTGGACAAAATATCTTTTTTGACCGCCGAAGTAGCTGACGCGGTCAGCGCCATGCAAGGGACGGATGGGAATAAGGTTTTGAAATTTTGAATTTCTAAATAAGCGGGTCTGAAGTCATATCCCCATTGTGAAATACAATGTGCCTCGTCCACGACCAATAATGAAATTTTCATGAGTTTGGCCCGCTCAATAAGTAGCTCGGTTTTTAGGCGCTCGGGAGATATGTAAAGAAATTTAATTTGACCATAAACACAATTATCTAGCAGAATGTCAATTTGCCTTTTTGACATTCCTGAATAAATGGCTACGGCCGAGATTCCTCTTTGAGTTAATTGGTCCACTTGATCTTGCATCAATGCAATCAAAGGAGTGATGACGATACATATACCATCCATAGCCATGGCTGGAACTTGGAAACATAGTGATTTGCCCCCTCCAGTAGGCAAAAGCGCCAGGCAATCTTTTTGGTTTAAAGCCGACTGTATGATGTCCTCTTGAAGAGGTCTAAATTCTGAATATCCCCAATATGTTTTTAATATGTCGTGAATTTGACTCATAGGTAATTCAAAGCTACCAAAAAAAAGTTCTTGAGAAAATAGCGAATAGCCTACTATTGTTTTTTGATTGAAATTTATTCTTTTAAAATATCAAATATCGGGGTAAATTCTATTAATTTTAAGTTTAAATCCATGTGTATGTTGTCGGAAAGGGACTTAACTGACCTAAAAAATAGGGGAATTCGAGTAGAGGATGTTTATCAACAAGTTGATTTTTTCAGGAATGGATTTCCATGGATGGATTTAGAAAAATCGGCGGTTATCGGCAACGGAATTTTAAAATTATCTGAGTCGGAAGTGGACCAATGGGCAAATCATTTTGATGTTCTCAAGTCAAACTTGCAGATTTTGAAAATGGTACCGGCTTCTGGCGCGGCAACAAGAATGTTCAAGTCATTATTTGAGCATATTTCGGAGGGAAAATCGAATAAAGAATCGGATCTTTTTTTAACACATTTAAATGAATTTGCTTTTTCAAAAGCATTGTTAAGTTTATGCCCTAGCCAAGATTCAAATGAAATCATTAAAACATTGTTGGAGGAAAAAGGCTTGGATTATGGCTCGCTTCCCAAAGGTTTATTGGCATTTCATTCTTATGAGGATGGATCTAGGACCCCTTTAGAAGAACATTTGTACGAGGCGGCCGCTTATGCCTCTGACGGGAAAAAAGCTCGTTTGCATTTTACCGTTTCTCCAGAGCACCGAGTAAGATTTGAAAATTTGGTTAGCGAGCTAGTGCCTCAATTAGAGTCGAAATTCGGGATTGGTTTTGAGGTTCAATTTTCTGAACAAAAGCCAGCGACGGATACGGTGGCGGTCCAATTAGACAATGAGTTGTTTCGAGAAAAAGATGGAAGCATATTGTTTAGACCTGCTGGTCATGGTGCTTTATTGGAAAATTTAAATGAATTACAAGCGGATTTGATATTTATTAAGAACATAGATAATGTAGTTCCTGATGCCAAGAGAGAATCAACTATTCGATATAAAAAGGCGATAGGCGGGTTGCTTTTATGTATTAAGGAAAAAATAAAGGCTTATTTGGTACGCTTAGATGGGCAAATTTCTGAAGGTTTGTTGGTTGAAATTCTTGCTTATGCCGAAAGTCATTTAGGCATTAAAATTTCAAATGAATTTGGCCAATTAAGTGTTGAGGAAAAGGCGGAATGGTTAAAGACTATTTTACATCGTCCTACCCGAATTTGTGGCGTGGTTAAAAACATGGGAGAACCGGGAGGAGGTCCATTTTGGTGTTCGGATGGACAAGGCAATTTTGCATTACAATTGGTAGAGTCGGCTCAAGTGGATATGGAGAATGAAACTCAAAAAGAAATTTTTTCAAATTCAACCCATTTCAATCCGGTAGATTTAGTTTGTTCAACGAAAGATTTTGAAGGGAAACATTTTAATTTAATGAGTTTCCGGGATATGTCCACTGGCTTTATCACTGAAAAGACGAAGGATGGCAGAAAATTGAAGGCGCAGGAGCTTCCAGGTTTATGGAATGGGGCCATGGCGCATTGGAATACCATTTTTGTGGAAGTTCCTTTAGACACATTTAATCCTGTAAAAACAGTAACGGATTTATTAAGGCCTGCACATCAAAGCGATTAGATTTTTTCAATTGTCAAAAAATCAACTAATTTTGGCAACCTTTCTGAAAGATTTTTAAGAAAGTATATAAATGCTTGATTACAAAAACCTTATTCGGCATCCGGATAAGGTTTTTTTTGTGCGTTTATCCAAGCAAATTTAATGCAGCTTTAATGTATAGAAATCTTTTATGATTAACTTTAGCGATTCATTTGATGGGCAATCCATAGCAAATGGAAAAAATGAGTGCTTCATTTAAAAATTAGTAATAGATATGGCTTTAGAGCAGACTTGGCGTTGGTTTGGCCCCAATGACCCCGTGAAATTATCCGATGTACGTCAGGCAGGTGCGACGGGAATCGTGAATGCATTGCATCAAATACCCAATGGACAAGTTTGGGAGGTTGCAGATATTTTGGAAAGAAAAAATATCATAGTGGCCTCAGGTTTAACTTGGTCCGTGATTGAAAGTATACCTATTCATGAAACGATTAAAACGAGAACCGGTGATTTTAAAAAATACATAGCCAATTATCAGCAATCGATCCGGAATGTAGCCAAAGCAGGCTTAGATACGGTATGCTATAATTTCATGCCTATTTTGGACTGGACAAGAACAGATTTGGATTATAAATTCCCAGATGGCAGTACAGGCTTACGCTTTGATTCCGCTGAATTTGCTGCATTTGAGCTCTATTTATTGAAGCGACCAGGTGCTGAAGCACATTATTCGGAGCAGGAAATCACTCGTGCCAAGCGTTGGTTTGATCAATCGACACCAGGCCAACAAGATAAATTGATTCGTAATGTCATAGCAGGATTGCCCGGGAGTGAAGAGAGTTTTACGCTGAAATCATTTCAGGAAGCGTTAGATACTTATATGGAAGTTGGCGATGCGGAATTACGCGGCCATTTATATGAATTTATCAAAGAAATAGCCCCAGTGGCAGAGGAAGAAGGGGTTAATTTATCGATTCATCCCGACGATCCTCCTTATCCAATTTTAGGATTGCCACGTGTTGTGAGCACAGAAAGCGATGCTGTTCAGTTATTGAAAGCCTACGACCGCCCTGTTAATGGCTTATGCTTTTGTACGGGGAGTTACGGGGTGAGGCCCGACAATGATTTGGTCGGAATGGTGGAACGATTAGGCAATCGGATTAATTTTATTCATTTAAGAGCGACAAGAAGAGACGAGTTTGGGAATTTCCATGAGGCAGATCATTTGGATGGAGATGTGGATATGTTTGGGGTGATGAAGGGATTGGTTTTAGAACAAAACAAACGAATTGCTGAAGGTCGTAAGGATTATAGATTACCATTTAGGCCAGATCATGGACATCGCATGTTAGACGATTTACAAGAGGGTAAAAAGACAAATCCGGGGTATACGGCGATTGGCCGATTAAGAGGATTGGCTGAATTACGTGGCTTGGAAATGGGAATCCGTGGATTTGTCAAATAATTTTATTGATTCGTATTTTGTTTTTCGTTTCAATTTACTAACTTTGCACCCCCGTTAGTATGGGATAACTCAATCGTATGAGTATCATTTGCTGCAGGGATTTAATAGAATTTATATTTAAACAGGTAATTACGCTAAAATGCCAACTATTCAGCAATTAGTGCGCAAGGGACGTGAGCAAATGACTTGGAAATCTAAGTCACCTGCTTTGGATTCTTGTCCACAGAGAAGAGGGGTTTGTACACGTGTATACACGACAACTCCAAAGAAACCAAACTCAGCGATGCGTAAAGTAGCGCGTGTACGTTTGACAAACCAAAAAGAAGTGAATGCTTACATTCCAGGTGAGGGTCACAATTTGCAAGAGCACTCGATCGTATTGATTCGTGGTGGTCGTGTAAAAGACTTACCGGGTGTGCGTTATCACATTATTCGTGGAGCATTAGATACGGCCGGTGTAACGGGTCGTTTACAATCTCGTTCGAAGTATGGTGCTAAGCGTCCAAAACCAGGAGCTGCACCAGCAGGTAAAAAATAATTATTAACAGAACGATCCAGTATGCCATTGTTAAAGGCAGAAGGTTGGGTCAATTTTAAAAAACAAACAAAATGAGAAAGGCGAAACCAAAAAAACGCTACGTATTACCAGATCCTAAATTTAAGGATGTATTAGTAACCAAGTTTGTCAATAACTTGATGTATGACGGAAAGAAATCGACTGCATTCACTATTTTTTATGATGCATTGGATAAAGTAGAAGATCGTACTAAAGAGAATGGCTTAGAGACTTGGAAAAAAGCATTAAACAATGTTATGCCATCGGTCGAGGTGAAAAGTCGTCGTGTTGGTGGTGCTAACTTTCAGGTTCCAACAGAAGTGCGCGCTGAACGCAAAGTTTCATTGGGAATGAAGTGGTTAATTTTATATGCGAGAAAGCGTGGTGATAAGACTATGATGGATCGTTTAGCGAATGAAATCATTGCGGCAGCTAAAGGCGAAGGAGCTGCAGTAAAGAAGAAAGATGATACGCACAGAATGGCAGAGGCGAACAAAGCGTTCTCCCACTTCCGATTCTAGTCGTAGACTATATAATTTGAAAAGGCTGTTCCGAAATGAGCAGCCTTTTTTATTGGCCAATTTTTACAAGATTGAAACAAAATTTCATTTTAAAATCTTAAAAATTAGTTAATCGATTGGTTTAATAGGGTTTCTGTGAATTCAATTAAATATTTAGTAGCTTTGATGATAATTCAACAAGCCAAATGATATCTAAGAAAGCAAAATATGCGTTGAAGGCGCTTAAGGTTTTAGCTCAATCGTATGAGAAAGGGCCATTATTGATTTCACATATTGCAGAATCTGAAAATATCCCCAAAAAGTTTTTGGAAGCTATTTTATTGGAATTACGAAATCATGGGATCTTACAGAGTCAAAAAGGCAAAGGAGGCGGATACTATTTGCGCATCCCACCGGATCAAGTAACATTTGCCAAGATCATTCGAATTGTAGATGGGCCCATTGCTCCCGCCTTATGTGTTTCTTTGCATTTTTATGGAAAATGTGATGATTGTGCGGATGAAGAAACGTGTAAGTTGAGAAGCGTACTGGCCAAATGGCGTGATGCCAATTTATCGGTTTTAGAAAAGACCACCCTGGAAGAACTAATTTAAGAGATAGGTTAAACATATAAAAAAAGAGCTCGGACGTATGTCGAGCTCTTTTTTTATTCAAATAAGTGATCTAAATTTTTCAATTTAACTTCTTCTGTTTCAAGCTCTAAAAATTCTTCCCAGAAAGGATTTTCCGGAACAGCTGCTTTACAGATAATAGGCGTTTGTTTGATGGGATGTATAAAGTATAAACGCCTCGCATGTAAATTTATGCTCGCGTCAATATTTGGCTTATCATAGCCGTATTTGATATCCCCACGAATGGGGCATCCAAGCGAAGCTAACTGTACCCTTATTTGATGAGGCCGACCGGTAATAGGTTCTACCTCGATTAAATAATGGAGATTAATTTTGCCGATAAGCTTATAATTTAGTTCCGCTTTTTGTGCTTTATCCTCTGGATAATCTAAGGCTGTTGTTATATTTTTGGCCTCATTTTTGATTAAATAGTGGGTCAATTTACCCTTAATTGGATCCGGCTTTCTTCTCGTAATAGCCCAATATGTTTTTTGAATATCTCTTTTTCGAAATAATTCATTCATCCGTTCAAGAGCCTTTGACGTTCGTGCGAATACGACTAAGCCGCTTACAGGTCTATCTAATCGGTGAACAGGATGTAGAAAAACAGCTCCTGGTTTTTGGTACTTTTCTTTGATATAATCTTTTAAGACATCGGTTAATGTTCGGTCTCCGGTACTATCTCCTTGGACAAGAATACCTGCTCGTTTATTAACGATTAGCAGGTGATTGTCTTCATATACAATGTGATAGTCTTTCATTATTATTTCAATTTTTCCTAAATCTAGATCAATAAAGGGGATGCAAAGGTAGGATTATTTTGCGAATTTATTTCTCGATATTTTTTTAATTTCTTGGGCTACATGGATCATGTCTGAAAACTCTATGATTCTTTATTGTTTTAATTGGTTACAATTTTAAACCCCATCTTTTTGCCTATTGCTTAATTCCTCTTACTTTTTTCCTATTACCTAATACTTATTACCTCTTACCTAATAAATCTCTTTTTTCATTCGATAATGTTGAATCTCCCCAAATAATAAATAGGATTCTTTCTCAATTACATATCCCATGGATTTGTAAAATGGGACGGCATTTTCACGCGCTTCTAAAACAATTTCTTGCATGCCCATTTCTTTCGCCTTTCCTTCTAAATGCAACATAATGGCCTTTCCCACGCCCTTCCCTTGCGCCTCAGCTGCTACGGCAACACACCTAACTTGGCCTTGATTTTCTCCCGACTTATGCATCCTCGCGACCCCAATAATTTGATCATCTTCTAAAACCATGGCATGAATTGCTTCCGATTCATCCGCCAAAACTTCCGAACCCAATGGCTGATTCCATGGCGCTCTCAGTATGGTGAAACGAAGTCGATAGTACGACTCCCATTCATCTTGGGTTATTGGACTTTTAATAATCATATATTTAATTTCTAAGTCATCTGTGAAATAGAAGGAGCCCTAATAAGTTTTTCTCACCAGGGCTCCTAAATAAATTTTTAAAATTCAATGAGCCTAATGCAGGCTTTTTCTATTTTATTTGGCAAAATTAACTGCACGCATTTCGCGGATAACAGTTACCTTAATTTGACCTGGATATTGCATTTCTTTTTCTATTTTTTGAGAAATATCAAACGATAGATTGGATGCTTTTTCATCACTCACATTTTCTGAATCAACTAAAATACGCAATTCACGACCTGCTTGAATCGCATAGCATTTTTGTACCCCGTCAAATGACGTAGCTAAGGCCTCTAAATCCCTTAAGCGCTTCATGTAGGATTCCATCATCTCTCTTCTTGCTCCCGGCCTTGAACCAGAAATGGCATCACAAACTTGAATAATAGGAGAGATCATTGATGTCATCTCCGTTTCATCATGGTGTGCACCGATTGCATTACAAACTTCTGGATGCTCTTTGTATTTAACTGCCAGTTCCATCCCCAAAAGTGCGTGAGGTAATTCCGGCTCTTCATGCCAAACTTTTCCTATATCATGCAATAAGCCAGCACGTTTGGCTAATTTAGCATTTAGACCCAACTCTGCTGCCATCGTCGCACATAACTTGGCCACCTCCCTTGAATGTTGTAAAAGATTTTGTCCATAAGAGGAACGAAATCTCATTCGGCCTATCATTTTGATTAACTCTGGGTGTAATCCATGAATACCTAGTTCAATGACCGTTTTTTCACCGATTTCGATAATCTCATCATCTATATTTTTTTTCGTCTTATTGACAACTTCTTCAATACGAGCCGGATGAATTCGGCCATCTTGTACTAAACGGTGCAATGATAAGCGAGCAATCTCTCTTCTCACTGGATCAAATCCAGAAATGATGATCGCCTCAGGTGTATCATCCACAATGAATTCTACTCCTGTAGCCGCCTCTAAAGCACGGATATTTCTACCTTCACGGCCGATAATCTTTCCTTTAACATCATCTGATTCAATATTGAAAACCGATACGCAGTTTTCAATCGCATTTTCCGCAGCTGTTCTCTGAATCGTCTCAATCACAATTTTCTTAGCCTCTTTGGTCGCGGTTAATTTTGCTTCCTCGATGGCCTGCTTAACTAAAGAACTTGCTTTACTTTCAGCCTCTGACTTCAAAGCTTCCATGATTTGTTCGCGAGCTTCTGCGGCTGATAAGTTGGCAATTTTCTCCAACTGGCTAATCTGGTTTGCCAGCATTTCATCTGCCTCAGCACGTTTTTTCTCTACGTCCTCAAGTTTTTTGCGGTAGTTTTCTTCCTTGGATTGGATACTTTGCTTTTGAGCCTGTAAATCTTGATCTGCAAGTTTCTGCTGCTCTTGTTGTTGCGCTAAAACCCTTTCTTTCTCCCTTAAAATTTGCTCGTTTTCTTGTAAAATACCCTTCTTAGCTTGGGTTTCTTCCTCAAACTCACCCCGTAGACGAAGGAAATTTTCCTTAGCCTCTAACATGCGATCTTTCTTTAAATTTTCAGCTGCGACTTCAGCATTTTTTAAGATGTCATCAGCCTTTCTTTTGGCCTCATCTTCGAAATTTTTATTTGCTTTTGAAAAGAATACTTTTCCAGCGAATACGCCCCCTGCTAATGAAAACAAAGGGATAATAATACTTAATATGCTTGACATAGAACGAATGTGTTTATTACATGAGTCCCAAAAAGCCTAGAAAAAATTTGATTATAAAGTGAACTCCTCAGCCATCACGAGCAATTGCTCATTTTCCGCTTGAACATCTTCTAACAAATTAGTTTTTTCCGATTCAAATTTTAATCCACACATAGCTAAATCTAAGGCCACCAACGCCATAACGGCATTTGGATCTGAACTATTGGCCTTTTTTTCGTAAAACTTAACTAATCGGTTAACTAATAATGCCGCATTGCGCACACAAAACTCTTCTTCTCTATTTACCCGCAAGGATACTGTTTGTATTCCTAATAATAAATTGCAAGGTAATTGTTGGCTCATGTTTTGCGTAATTGCTCAATACAATGATCTATTTCAACTATATATTTATCTAACGTTTTCTTCAGCTCAGCAGTTGGGACCGCCGTGTTGTTTGTATTAACTACAATTTTACCAAATTTATCTGATTTTTTAAAGTTTTTCTCCAATTCTTTTGTTGCTTGGCTCGATAAGTTGAGCTCCTTATTTTTTTCTTCGAGTAGGGTTTTTAGTCGGCCAACTTCCCTTTCCAGCTCTTTGATGGTCCCTTGATTTTCTTGCAAACGCAATACCATTTGGCTGATTTTCAGCTTTAAGGTTAAATATTGCGTTTTTAATTCCTGTTTCATTTGGTCCTCAAATTAATGTTTTAACTTAAATTTTCCTCCACCTTTCCAGGAAAATTCGAAGACCAAAACAAAGAAAAGTAAAATCAATACACCTATGTTTTCGCGGATAATGTTTGGAATATCCATGATGAATTGAATTTTATTTCCTACCTCAATGCATAAAAATCCAAGAACGATATAAAACAATCCAGCTTTCCAACGATACGGTATGGGATCAAATTTTTGCCCTCCTAAATAACATAAGATCATCATGACTAAGCTTGACGCGAGAAAAGACCAAGCGCAAGCCATATACCCGTATTGCGGGATAAAAATAATATTTCCGGAAACCGTGGTAACTAAACCTATAAGCGTGATGATGGTCCCCATGTAGGTTTTATTTGTTTTCTTAAACCAGACAGATTGTGTGTAATAAACTCCTAAAAATAAATTGGCCAAAAGTAAAATGGGTACAATCCCAATTCCCTCCCAATATATTTCTCTCCGTAAAAATAGTGTTTTAATCCAAAATAAATTGACCGAAACTCCCACCCATAAAAATGTACATACAATGATAAACCAGTGTGTCACTAAGGCTAAATTGGACTGGTCGTTGGCCTCCGTTTTCTTCCCCAGAAAAAAGGGTTCTGCTGAATACTTAAATGCTTGAATGGCTAAACTCATAAAGACAGATAGTTTATAGCAATTTCCATAAATACCTAAGGCGTCTTGAGAACTTCTACCGGGATAAAAAGAATCTGGTAAAAATTCCTCGAGTAGCAATCTGTCAAACATTAAATTGAACATGGCGGCTAAGCTCATGAACATAATGGGGTATGAATAGACCCAAAGAGATTTTAATTCACTCCAATCCCAGGTCCATTTAAAAACTTTAAATTCTGTTTTCAGCCAATAAAACAAGGACGCATTCCCTATTAAGTTGGCCAGAAAAATATACCCTGCACCAACTTCTGGTTTATATATGTTCTGCAAAAACTCAGGTCCAGTCCCTTGCTCATGCATAGGTTTTAAAACGAGTAAAATCATCAGATTTAATCCCACATTAATTAAAATAGAAACGATTTTTGCTTGAACAAATGTTCGAATTTTGTTTTCTAATCGGAGCTTGGCAAAAGGAATGGCCGTGATTGCATCTATGGCTAATATAACGGCTAACCACTTTAAAAAGATACCTTTGTTTTCATATCCCAATTGAGCCATAATGGGATCCGAAAATAGAAATAAGCAAAGCGTAAATAATCCTGAGGTGGCAATTATCGCCGTTAAAATGATGTTGTAATATTTGGCTGGAGCTTCTTTGGCATATCTGAAATAGGCCGTTTCCATCCCATAAGTATAGATGATATTCGCTATGGCCATGTAGCCATACAATTTAACATTGATCCCTAATTCTGCCGGCAAAAATGCAATTGTATGAACAAATACAAGTAAAAAATTAAGGGAACGCCCTAATATGGTACTGAATCCATACGATAGAGTTTCACCCGCTAATTTTTTTAGAATAGACATGTGTTAAAGTTTGTCAATTCCAAAGGTACAAATTTCTGTTGGATTGGGTAATTTATGGTTTTTGATATCCGATCGTTTGATAAAATTGTTCCGAATAATTATCAGAAAGGGGTATATGGTTTTCGCCAATTTTGATTTTCTGATTTCGAATAGACTCTACCTTTTTTAAGGAAACGATGAATGACTTATGGATTCTTTGAAATTCTGTCGAAGGTAATTTCTCTTCAATTAATTTCATTGTCATTCGGCATACTACCGGAAATTTCTGTGTTCTAAGGTGAATTTTGATGTAATCCTTTAAACCTTCAATGTATAAAATATCCTCCAGCATGATTTTCATTAAAGAATAATCCGCATGAATGAAGATGTATTCCATTTTTTCGGGCAATGGAATTTGAGCTTGAACGAGCAAATTTTTGCTTTTGAAATAATCCAAAGCCTTATGAGTGGCTTTTAAAAAGCGCTCAAATGAAATGGGTTTAAGCACATAATCAATCACGTCTAAATTAAAACCCTCCAATGCGTATTGTTGGTATGCTGTCACAAAAATCACCATAGGTTTTTGAGTTAATCCTTCCAAAAATTGAATCCCTGTGATTCCGGGCATCTGTATGTCTAAGAAAATCAGATCGATTTCATTTTCCTGTAAATACTCTATCGCCTCAAAGGCGTTCCGACATCTTTTTTCTAATTTTAAAAAAGGAACTTTAGCGATGTTATCCTCTACTAAATCAAGAGCAAGATTCTCGTCGTCTACCGCTAAACATCTCAGAACGATCTTTGGGATTGTTGTAAATTCTTCGATTTTCTCTTCCTCTTCTTCCATGTTAAATGTGTTTTATCGTTAGTTCAACCAAATAAATATCTTCTTTTTCGTGAATATTTAATTCATGTTGATCAGGGTACAAAAGCTCTAATCGCCTGCGCACATTGGCTAAGCCTATCCCAGAACTTTCATCTTTTATTTCTGAATTTTGTTTACTCACATTATTACGAACACTAAAAAATAATGATTTTTTATCATCGTTTAATTCGATATCAATGCTTGGATCTTGCACCATTCCCACGCCATGTTTAAACGCATTTTCTACAAAAGGAATAAGCAACATGGGTTCAATGCTTGAGGGAGAAGAACTTAATTTGTGTTTGAATTCGATCTTGATGTCATTGCCAAATCGCAAACGCTGCAGTTCAATATAACTTTCTAGATAACTAAACTCCTTGTCAATGCTTACTTTTGAATCGCTGGTTTCATAAATCATATACCGCATTAGTTCAGATAATTTAATCACCACTGGTTCCACCATTTCAGGCTTTCTTCTTGACAAAGAAACAATGCTATTGAGTACATTAAACATGAAATGCGGACTAATTTGCGATCTCAAGAAGGATAATTCAGATTTTAATCGCTCGTTTTCCTCCTCTTTTTTAACCTCTTGGTCTGTCATGTTATCGGAAAGAAATCGATAACTAATTCCAATAGCCACAATAAATAATAATTGGAATATTATCCTTAATGAGGTGCCTCTCCTAAAACCATTGCCTCTTGGCCCTCCGCCATTCGCCATTTCAGGAAAAAACCACTTAAATAGCTCTTCGTGAAACCATAGCATGACCAATAAGGAAACGACAAGTAAAATGATGTAGATTAAAACGCCCCGTTTTTTTAGAATTTTTCTTAATAAAAACTCTGTATTGAAGTAAAATAGAGGAATGTTGAATAGTCCAAATACGACAAAAAACATACTCCATTGAAAATGTCGATCTATTTCTCGGGGATTATTAGAAGCAGAATTAGGTCCTAAAAATAGGGGCAAAGCCAAAAAACATATCCAGAAAAAGATATGTAAGAGTACAGGCCTAAGCTTCCAATTTAATTTTGACATAATTTTCTTCAGGGTAGTAAATTCAAATTAAAACAAAATCGCTTATATTACTAAAAGTTTTTCTACGAGTGTCCCTTTTTTGCCGATGAAAAAGCTAAAATGATATTTGTAAATTACATAAAACCTATTAAAACGAACATGAAAAAAGTCTTTTATTTATTATTGTTGCCCTGGGTTTGTTGGGCCCAACAAACCATTCCTCTAACAGATTTGAGTGCTTTTGATCATCCAAGTACGAATTGGACCATTGAGCAAGTGATTAAAGCGAGACCTACTGATACGAGTTTTCAAGTAAGCTCAGGCAAAGGGGTTTTGTTAAACACACTTCGTCATGGGAAGTACAAGCGCACAGATGATTTGAAATTTAATTTAAATCATGGGGATATTCATTTTATGATGGATTTTATGCTTCCCAAAGGTGCTAATTCAGGTATTTATTTACAAGGCCGTTACGAAGTGCAATTATTTGATTCATGGGGAGTAAAATCCTTGAAATTTGGAGATTGCGGAGGTATTTATGAACGCTGGGATGATGCTAGAGGAAAAGGAAATGAGGGTTTCGAGGGTTTTGCACCAAGACAAAATGCATGCAAAGCACCAGGGTTATGGCAGTCTATCGAAATAGATTTTGAGGCTCCAAGATTTGATGCTACTGGAAAAAAAATCAAAAATGCCGTTTTCAAAAAAGTGATTTTGAACGGAATATTGATTCAAGAAAATATAGAAATGTCCGGAGTTACTCGAGGGTCACTTTTTAGTAAAGAAGGGCCATTAGGACCTATTACTATTCAAGGAGATCATGGACCCGTTGCATTTAAGAATATACGCTATGAGACGTATGATAAGCCAAGCGCCAAATTAAGCAACATATCTTACCAGTATTATGAAGGGAAATTTTCGGAGCCTGTGATTGGGCAAGCGATCCCATTGCTAAAAGGTAATTTAGCTGCTTTGACCCAAAAAGTGATCAAAGCGCGAAACGATTATTTGATTCATTATGTAGGGGATTTAGAAATTCCTGAAACAGATAATTATTCATTTCAAACCAATTGGACAGGTTCGGGTGTTTTGAAAATTGACGGAAAAGAATACAATTCAGGTGCCCACTGGTATACAGATGATATTAGTGCTACCGTTAATTTAACGGCTGGCAAGCATAAGTTTGAGCTTATCCATGTGAAGGATTTTAGTTGGGGCCCCAAGGCCCTAGGCGTTTTTGTCAAAAGAGTCGGAGCCCAAGTGGTTCCTTTGCACGTACGGACTTCATTGCCTGATCCTGAACCTAAAGGCTTGATTGAGGTGAAAGCAAATTCAGAGCCAGTATATCAAAGATCCTTCACTTTTCATCAAGGAAAGAAAAAGATGCACGTGATACATTTAGGGGACCCTACAGGACTTTCCTATTCCTACGATTTAAAACAAGGGGCTTTATTGCAAACTTGGAAAGGTAAATTTTTAAATGCCACACAAATGTGGCTGGATCGTGGGGAGCCACAAACAGCTGAACCGATGGGATTAAATGTGGTTATGGATGGTAAATTTCCGTTGGTTTTAAGTAGTCAAGCGCAGCCAGATTCGGTCGACGCAACTAAATTAGTTTATAAAGGATATAAAATTTTACATGGTAGACCGGTCTATATGTACGATTGGCCTGCTGCCTCTTTGAAGGTAGAAGATCACATTAACCCAAATGAAAAGGGTACAGGTTGGCTTAGAACGATCAATTTGATTGGTGCAAGCGCACAAAAATCCAATATTGAAGTGGTGGTCGGAAACAGCCCCGATGTCGTCGAAGTTAACGCAGGCCTTTTGGCATTACAAGGGATGGGATATTATGTTCAATGGGCTGGAGCACCTGCCGTTATTTTGAATACTCAACCCGCAGGAAAGCAAGTGAGAGTTCCTTTGCAAGGAAATAGTTTTACATATCAATTGATTTGGTAACCCATATA
Organism: Cytophagaceae bacterium; assembly: GCA_005791165.1. Taxonomy (GTDB): domain Bacteria; phylum Bacteroidota; class Bacteroidia; order Cytophagales; family Spirosomataceae; genus Aquirufa. Next base: position 8,565 of record SXXW01000005.1, on the reverse strand, counting down.
AGATCATGAAATTAAAATTAAGCATTTTATTATTAGCCATTTCTGTTGGAGCTTTTGGGCAAAAACCAGCTCCAAAAACAGAGCAAGATTTTTATGAAATAAAAACCTTACCTATTCCTCAGGACTTGTATTTAGAAGTAGGAGGCTTGGCAACTATGCCTGATGGCCGATTGGCCGTAAGTACTCGGAGAGGGGAAATATGGATTGTTGAAAATCCTTATCAAAAGGATAGCCACCAAACTAATTTTAGAAGATTTGCCAGTGGCTTGCATGAGATTTTAGGCTTAGCGTACAAGGATGGTGTCTTTTACTGCTCTCAGCGTGGGGAATTGACAAAAATTACAGATACTAATCGTGATGGGGTGGCTGATTTATATGAGCCGATTTACCAATTCGAATTATCTGGTAATTACCATGAGTACACTTATGGACCTGTTTTTGATAAAAACGGGGATATGTTGGTGACCTTGAATTTAGCCTGGATTGGCTTTGGCGAAGGGAAATTTGCCAAATGGCGCGGTTGGTTAGTCAAGATAAAACCTGATGGAACACTAGAACCACAGTCGGCAGGCTTGCGTTCCCCAGCAGGTTACAGCATTAATGACGAAGGCGATATTTTTTACGGTGAAAACCAAGGAGATTGGGTTGGTTCCGGTCGAATCACTCATTTGGCCAAAGGTGATTTTGCAGGTAATCCTGGGGGAATCAAATGGGCTAAAGAACCTAATAGTCCATTTAAATTGACATTGGAGGAAATTCCTGATAATAGCCAGCCGATGTTTGAGGCAGCAAAAAAAGTAAAAAACTTGAAATTGCCTGCGGTTTGGTTTCCACATGCGATCATGGGAATTTCAACATCCGATATTATCCAAGATACGACTAAAGGAAAATTCAGTCCTTTCCCTGGGCAGTATTTTGTCGCAGACCAAGGACAATCTAAGGTGATGCGTGTGTTCATGGAAAAGGTGAATGGCGTTTATCAAGGATTTTGCATTAACTATCGTGAGGGATTTCAGTCGGGAATTTTGCGTGAGCGCTTTGGCTTGGACGGAAGTATGTTTGTAGGAATGACCTCCAGGGGTTGGGGATCTACGGGGAAAGATAATTTTGGACTTCAAAGATTAGTTTGGAATGGATTAACGCCTTTTGAGATTAATAAAATTCATGCTAAATCGGATGGATTTGAGATTTCATTTACTCAGCCCGTTGATGTAAAATCCGTGAAGAACGCGGCTTCTTATGCGTTGAGGTCTTATATTTATCAATACCACCATCAATATGGAAGTCCGATTATCAATGTAAATGAATTGAAGATCAAGGGAATTTCAGTTTCTCCAGATAAGAAAACCGTGCGGATTTCGATGGACGGAATTAGGCAATTCTACATTCATGAGTTTATTTTGAAAGGCATTTTAAATGAGGAGGGTGAGCCTTTATTACATGAAACGGCTTATTATACCTTGAACGAAATTCCTGCTGGAGATAAATTGGCAATGAATGAGTCCACTGCCCCTGTGACTGAAAAAGCGGTTGTCGCTGTGGTAGATCAACCAAAATTGGCGGTCAATGGTAAAAAGCAAATAGTTACGGAAGCACAAGCATTGGCCTTATTAAAAAAGCATACGTGCTTAGCTTGTCATGCAAAAGACAAAAAGGTGATAGGACCTTCTTATGAAGATATCGCTAAGCGAAAGTATTCGGACCAACAAATTTTGGCATTAGTGTATAAGCCCAATCCTCAAAATTGGCCTGATTATGCGACTGAAATGGCTCCTATGAGTCATATCCCGGCTAATGATGTGTTGAAAATAGCTTCTTGGATTAATGGACTTGGGGCAAAAAATAAAGTGGAGCCGAATCGGGATTAATAGTCGTCGGAAAAACGCATAAAAAAAGGAACTCAATTTTTGAGTTCCTTTTTTTATGCAATGAAATTGTTATTTTTTAGGTTCTACTGAGCCTTGAATCGTCAATATAATTTGAGAAACTTCCCCATTATTCACAACGGTAATCGTCTTATTAAAACTTCCTGGACGTCCTGCTGAGTTATATGAAGCAGTCACTTTACCTGATTTACCAGGCATGATAGGTTCTCTAGTCCATTCCGGAGTGGTACATCCACATGAAGGTTGAACATTTGAAATGACAACGGGTGCTTTCCCTGTATTCGTAAACTCAAAACTGTATGTTGCTTGGGTTCCTTCGGTGATTTTTTTGAAATCGTGAGCAGTCTCTTTGAATTTAATCATACCCTGAGCATTTGATTGAAATGCAACAGCAAAAAGTATGGCAATAATTCCTAAAAATTTCTTCATGGTTTTATGTTTTTATAATGTGGGGCAAATCTAAAACAAAGGGAAGATTCAACAAAAGAATTAGGGTATTTTTTTATCAGACCTATGTTTTTGGCTCATGCCTAAAATGTTGTATTTTTGCGTGTTAAATAAAATAATGCCCTTGATTCCCCAGAATTCATATTCTTTTACTAAGTCGGAGATTAAACTTGATCCCAAAAAGATTCTGGAGGATTATCAGCTCGCCGTGATTAGTCGGCAATGTAGTTTACTCGTTAGGAAAGAAGTTTTTACAGGTCGAGCTAAATTCGGCATTTACGGAGATGGGAAGGAGCTATGCCAAATAGCCTTAGCTCGGTCCATGCAAACAGGAGATTATATTTCTGGATATTATCGGGATCAGACCATCGGTGTGGCTGTTGGGGACTTAACTTGGCCTCAGTATTTTGCCCAATTATATGGACACCCTGATATAAATTTTGACCCACATTCTGGGGGCCGACAAATGAATAATCATCATGCCACGCGTTGGTTGGATGAAAATGGAGAATGGAAGGATCAGACTTCACGCATTAATTCTGTGGCTGGAATTTCATCAACAGCCGCGCAAACACCCCGAGCCTTAGGGATTGCTTATGCGTCAAAATTATATCGAGAACGATCTGATTTAAAAGAGCATTCGACACTTTTCTCAAAAGGCGGTAAGGAGGTTTGTTATACCACGATTGGTGATGCAAGTACTTCTGAGGGGATGTATTTTGAGTGCATTAATGCGGCAGGTGTTTTACAGATACCTATCATTTTTTCCGTTTGGGATGATGGATATGGTATTTCGGTGCCAATTGAATTCCAAACAACTAAGTCGTCCATTTCAAAGGCTCTTGCTGGATTTCAGCGAAATGAAGATGGAAAAGGCTTGGAAATCATTGAAGTTAAAGCCTGGGATTATCCGGGATTATTGGCCGCCTACGTTCGTGCGGCTAAATTAGCTAGAGAAGAATTTGTTCCTTGCTTGGTTCATGTCATTGAATGTACTCAACCTCAAGGCCATTCGGCTTCAGGGTCACATGAGCGGTATAAGTCTACGGATCGATTGGCTTGGGAACATGAGGCAGATTGTAATTTATTGTTTCGCCAGTGGATATTAGAAAATAATTATTCAGATGAAGCTACGCTAAAGTCGATTGATGATGCTGCAGTTATTCAAGCAAGAAAATATCAAAAGGATGCCTTTGCTGCGTATATGTCCTCAGTGGATGTAGACCGAAAGGGCTATTTGAGAATTGCTAAAAATTTATTGGATTCCACGAATGAACCAAGTTTGCTGGAACCTATCATTGAAGAATTAAACCAAGTTACCTATCCAATCTTTAGTGATTTGGTCAAAGCGGGTAGAAAAACATTAAGAGCATTTCGATTTTATCAAGGACCTGCGGTTAAATTATTGAGGAAGTGGTTGACAGATTTAGAAGATAAAAATCGCAGAAGATTTAGTTCACATCAAATGAGTGAATCGGTCCATTCGCCTTTGTTGGTGAAGGAAGTGAAACCTATGTATGAAAAAGTACCCCAACTAGTAGACGGTAGAGAAATTTTAAATCAGAGTTTTTCTGATTTTTTAGAAGATCCTCGCGTTTTTATTTTAGGGGAAGATGTAGGAAAAATTGGTGATGTGAATCAAACACTTGCTGGATTGCAAGAAAAGTTTGGTCCCTTAAAAGTAACCGATACGGGCATTCGAGAAATAAGTTTAGTGGGTCAGGGAGTCGGTGCTTCGATGCGCGGTTTAAAGCCGATTGTGGAGATTCAGTACTTAGACTATATTTTATATCCATTTCCTATATTATCGGACGACTGGGCTTGCTTGCATTATCGGACAGTGGGTGGCCAAAAAGCTCCCATGATTTTAAGAACCAGGGGACATCGCCTGGAGGGTATTTGGCATTCAGGTAGCCCCATGGCCTTGTTGATCAATGGATTACGAGGTGTGCATTTTTGTGTACCTAGAAATATGACGCAGGCTGCCGGTATGTACCGGACTTTATTAATGGGGGATGACCCTGGTTTGGTGATTGAATGTTTAAATGGATATAGGCTTAAGGAACCTATGCCGACCAACTTATTGGATATTGTTGTGCCTTTAGGAATCCCTGAAATTTTAAGGGAGGGTGGTGATTTGACTGTGGTTACATATGGATCCATGTGTCGGATCGTGATGGAAGCGGCTGAAACGCTGGCCGAAATGGGTATTTCTGTGGAGGTTATCGACGTTCAAACCCTATTGCCTTTTGACCGAAATCACCAGATTCTTTTGTCCATTCAAAAAACGCATCGTGTGCTTTTTGCAGACGAAGATATGCCGGGCGGGGCAACAGCCTACATGATGCAAGAGGTGATTGACAAACAAGGAGGATTTAATTGGTTAGATGCTCCAGCTAGATGTTTGTCGGCGCCCCCTCATCGCCCTGCTTACAGTTCAGACGGTGATTATTTCAGTAAACCCAACGTGGAAAATGTGGTGGATACTGTTTATGAGATGATGCGCGAGGTAGACCCAACTTCATTCCCAGCTATTTATTTTTAATATGTCAGCGATCTCTTTGTATTTTAAGGCAATTTTATCTGGAGTAAAAAGCACTCGCAATGGGATGGCTTTGACATGGAAACATGCATGGTCTGCCAGAAAATCAAGGAAAATCCAACAAGTACAAGATCCTAATTATTTTAGTGCTGGCGAAAATACAGGGATATTCACCTTGGAATATCCGCATCAAAAAATACCTGTTCCAGTGAATGGGCGATACCAATTGCACAACGAGATGGACGATTGTATCGTTTGCGATAAATGTGTCAAAGTGTGTCCAGTTGATTGCATTGAAATTGATCCAATTAAAGCAACGGGCCTTGTGGGGCATACCTCAGATGGATCTCCCATTCGATTGTATGCAGCGAAATTTGATATAGATATGTCAAAATGTTGCTTCTGCGGTTTGTGCACAACGGTTTGCCCAACGGAATGTTTAACTATGACATCTGAATATGATTTTTCTGTATTTGATGTGAAGGAACATACGTTTGGTTTTGCTAATTTAAGCCCGGAGCAGGCGGATGAAAAAAGACAACTATATGAGCAGTTTGTCGCTGAAAAAGAAGCGATGAAAGCCTCCGCTTCTATGTCAGCTGAAGCATTAGAAAATAAAGAAGGGGATGAGAAACCAGTAGCTAAGCCGGCATTCAAGCCGAGTTTTAAGCCGAAAATGCCGACTGCGAAAATAGAGGAAGCGCCTTCTGAAATCGAAAATCAGGCGACTGAGCCAGAGAAACCAGTAGCTAAGCCAGCATTTAAGCCTAGTTTTAAACCGAAGATTCCTCCCAAAACACAGGATGATCATGAATAGTCCCTTGATGATTGGCTTTTTGGTGTTAACTTTTTTGACCTGTGGAAGCGCATTTTTTATGTTGTGGACAAAAAATGTGTTGCATGCGGCGTTGGCCATGTTCATGACCATGCTAGGGTTAGCAGGGTTTTATGTATTGGCTTTTGCGGATGTAATGGCAGTTTCGCACTTAATGATTTATGTGGGGGGTGTGTTGATTTTAATCTTGTTTGGGATTATGATGACGGGCCAACGAACATCCAAGACGGGGGAAACGAATGAGCTTTTTACTGAGCAGAAAGGGCGATTTTGGGCATTTACCATTGGCCTGAGTGTTTTTTTTGGTTTATCTTGGTTAATGGGCCAACAGTATTTTTATGCGTTTTCCGACATAGATCAGCATTCTAAACTGGGCCAAGCGGGCCTAAGTTTCATGCTTGAGTATTCTTTTCCGTTTGAGTTGACCGGTGTGTTTTTGTTGATTGCATTAGTGGGAGCTACCTATATCGCTAAAAATCATGAATGAAATTCCATTGATATTTTTCTTGTGGGTCGGGGCATTTTTATTTGCTACGGGACTATCCATTATACTGATCAAGCGAAATGTCATTTTTGTATTAATGGGGGTAGAATTAATGTTAAATGCAGCTAATTTAAATTTGATTGCATTCTCTCGAGGGGATGAGCAAAACCAAGGATTGATGATGGGTTTGTTTGTATTGGTGATCGGGGTTTGCGAGATGTCCATTGCATTGGCTATTATCTTGCAGGTTTTCCGGAGATTCAAAAAGATAGACATTGACCAATTTCAATCTAGAAATTAATTTTTCTCATCGAGCCAAATTTTCAGTTGGCTTACCAACGCAGGTGTTTTAGCCTTTCCAATCACTTTTTCGAGTTCAGTGATTGGCGCGTCCAACATATTTCGTGTGGTTCCAAATTGCTTAAGTAATTTCTGGGCGGTCAATTTTCCTATCCCCTCCATCTCTTCTAGTTGGCTTACAATGAAATTTTTGCTTCGTTTATTCCGATGTGCGGTTATTCCAAAACGGTGGGCTTCATCGCGTAATTGTTGGATTAACTTCAATGACTCTGATTTTTTATCAATATACAGTGGCAAAGTATCCTCAGGAAAATATACTTCTTCTAAGCGCTTTGCGATACCTATGATGGGTATTTTACCGTATAAGTCGATGGCTTTAAGTGCATCGCAAGCGGAAGATAGTTGGCCTTTTCCGCCGTCGACAATAATAAGATTGGGCAATTCGGATTCCTCTTCCAACAATCTTTTGTATCGCCGAGTGACTACTTCAAACATGGTAGCAAAGTCATTGGGCCCCTCAACGGTCTTGGGAGTAAATAATCGGTATTCTTTTTTTGCCGGAAGACCATTTAAAAAACAAACCATGGCGGATACAGGATTGGTACCTTGTAGATTTGAGTTATCAAAACATTCGATATGTTTGGGCAATTGGGTCAAGCGTAAATCATTTTTTAATGTGAGGAGAACTCTCATTTTTCGATCCCCTCCACTTTCTTCCGCCGCTTTCCTATCTGCTTTCTCCTTTTTAAAGTAGAGCACATTTTTAAGAGACATGTCTAGCAGCTTTTTCTTATCACTCATTACTGGGATGGTATTTTTGACCCCTTTAAAATCGAGCGCCATGGGAATGTTGGTAATAATTTCTTTTGCCTCACTTTGAAATTGTTCTCTTTTTTCCCAGATGAGCATGGTTAATAAATCACTTTCATCTTCATTCAGTTTTTTCTTGGTCTCCCAAGTTTGAGCTTGAGTAATGGTCCCATTAATTACCTTCATGAAATTGATGTAAGCGACTTGTTCATCGGATACGATGGAGAAAACATCGACATCATGAATGGCAGGATTTACGACCGTGGACTTAGCTTGGTAGTTTTCTAATAATTGCCATTTTTCTTTATATTCTTGTGCTTCCTCGAAGGCCAATCTGCTCGAAGCATTTTGCATTTTTTCGTGGAAGTAGTTTTTGGGCTTTTGAAAATGTCCTTTTAGGATGTTTTGAATCGAATCGATGTATTCTAAATAAATAGCTTCTGATTGTAGTCCTTCACATGGCCCTTTGCAGTTACCAATATGATATTCTAAACAGACTTTGAATTTTCCTAGTTCTATGTTGGCCGGTTTTAATGCCAACGAGCAAGTCCGGAGGGGAAAGAGCTGATGCAATAATTCCATCAACGCATTCATGGATTTTGGGTTTGCAAAAGGTCCAAAATAAGTTCCTGCTTGGTGATCGATGCGTCGGGTCGAAATCAGTTTAGGAAAATGTTCTTTGGTGATGCATAAAAAGGGGTACGTCTTATCGTCCCTTAAAAGAATATTGTATTTCGGCTGAAACTGTTTAATTAGGGTATTTTCCAACAACAGTGCATCGAATTCTGAATGTACAATGGTGAATTCAACCCGCCTTATTTGTTGGACGAGTCTTCTTGTTTTGTTGTCTTGATTTTTTTGATTGGTAAAATAGCTACTAATCCGGTTTTTTAAATTTTTGGCTTTTCCAATATAGATAATGATATCTGCTTCATCGAAATATCGATACACCCCAGGGTCTTCTGGAAGTGTGGGTAGCAATAATTTTACATCCAATTCGTACATCGACTAAAAATAGGTAATTATTTAAAGTAAAGTAGTGATAACTATACTAATTATATCGCGCCCTATTAATTAATTGACAGGTTGTTGGTTTGTAGCGAGAGAGTCTTGGCCCACCTTGCCGCTGCAAGTAAAGTCGAATGTGAAATTATCAGGCTTAAGGAATGGCATTTTTCGGTATCCTTCTATGGCTAATGTCGCGTCTGAATATACACGTTCCATGAATTTTGCATAGACAGGCATAGCCATTTTAGCTCCT
>SXXW01000004.1 GCA_005791165.1 Cytophagaceae bacterium | reverse complement strand
TATCTTTGTTGAAAATAAAAATATTTTGAAAGATATCATCCAACAATCTCTTCGCGAATCACAAGATGTTTTAGCGCAATTTTTATCTGATCCAAGCAAATTGGATGCGATTGAAAAAGCGGCTGATTGTTTGGTGGACGCACTCCAACAAGGGAAAAAAATCCTTTCTTGTGGAAATGGGGGAAGCCATTGTGATGCGATGCATTTTGCGGAGGAATTATCCGGTCGATATCGAGAAAATAGGCCTGCTCTAGCGGCAATGGCAATTTCTGATCCATCTCATATTACTTGCGTTAGCAATGATTTTGGCTACAATTACATCTATTCTCGTTTCATTGAGGGTTTAGGAAATCAAGGAGATGTGCTGGTTGGCATTTCCACTTCTGGCCAATCGGCTAACATCATTGAGGCAGTAAAAGCTGCACAAGAAAAGGGCATGAAGGTTGTTTTGTTGACCGGAAAAGATGGAGGTGCTTTGGCTGGGATGGGTGCCATTGAAATCCGAGTGGATCATTTTGGCTTTGCTGATCGCATTCAAGAAATTCATATTAAAGTAATTCATATTTTAATCCAACTGATTGAAGCTAAAATTTTCAATCGCTAATTACTGATTTTCATCAGATTAGGTCATTCGAGTGATAATGATCACGCTTGTCTTTTCATTTTGTGTATACATTGCCTTCCTAAAATATATACTATATGGAAACGCAAGAAATATGGGTGGAAAACATCAAATGCAATGGATGTATGACTTCGATTAAGTTAGCCATCATGAAATTTGCCGGAGTTAAATCGGTTGAGATTGATTTGGAAGAAGAAAAAATCACGATTGGTGGCAAAGGAGTAAAGAAGGAAGCTATTTTGAAAAAACTGACTTCTTTAGGATATCCTGAGAAAGGCCATAATACACTTTTTAATCAGGCTAAATCATATGTAAGTTGCGCAGTAGGTAAAATGTCCTGAACTTGTCCAACAAAAAAGCGCTGTTAAAAGCGCTTTTTATTTTATATGTTGATTATCTTAAGCGTCATATTCCCCAGCATCTTCGCTTCCTCCCATGAGGGTATCCACCATGCGGTTAAAGATTGATTTAATTCCAGGAGGCTTGGATCCACCCCCATTTTTTAAGGTACCTGAAACTTGATCTTCTTGTGTAGTTGGTACATCTCCTTCTTCCACATCATTGAGTTGGTCAAAGTATACTTGCACTAAACCAATGGCTGTTGCAAAGGATGGATCCTTTATCTCATCAGAAATATTTGCATTGCTTGAATCTGCTCTAGGAAGGCCTATGCGAGTGTCTATGTCGATAGTCCTTTGAAATAATTCATCGATATCTGGCATTTGAGCCCCACCACCTACTAAGACAATTCCGCCTCTTAAGTTGGCCGGATCAGTCACCTTGGAAATTTCCGAAAGTACGATGGCAGCTAATTCTTTAATGCGTTCCTCGATGATGATAGCTAGATTTTTAACGGAAACTGGACTTGGTTTTCTACCTGCAATTCCAGGTATCATGACGATTTCGTTAATGTCAATCTCTTTATGCAGAGCTGATCCAAATCTAATTTTTAATGCTTCAGCATGCTCAGGACTTATATCTAGTCCAATTTGAATATCTTCTGTAATGCGATCACCCCCCCAATTCAAAACGGTTGCGTGGCTTAGTCTCTTTTTTAGGTAAATGCTTATTTCGGTGGTGCCGCTTCCTATGTCAACTAAAACCACCCCTTCCTGCTTCTCTTCAGAACTCAAAATGGTACTTGACGTAGCCAAAGGGCTAAAATATAAATTACCTCCTTTGATATGTTCGGATTCAGCTGATCGTAATGCTTTTTTTAATAACTCGAATTTGTCTAAACTTGCTGTGACGACCATGAAATCACCTTCGATTCGGTCGCCAATTTGCCCCACGGGTTCCATCGTTTCTGGTAAAGAACCAACTCTAAATCCAATGGGCAAACGGTGAAGTACGCAGGGATTTTTTTCTGCTATGGCCTTTTTTGCCTCTTCATTTAATTCAAATATTTCCTTTTCTGTAACCGCGTCATTGGGATTTTTTCTGAGTTTAGTCGATGTATATAAAAATACATTGATGTGACTCCCAGAAAGATTTGACGAAAAGTAGTAGTCCTTATTTTTTCCAGAAATAGCCGTTTCTATTTGGCTGATTACATCTGAAATCGCTTGGGAAGTTTTATTTATGTTGACAATATTTCCATTTAGCAAGTAGCCCAAAGTATTTGATTTACCTGTGGCAATGATATCTAATCGACCATTGTTTTGCCTACCTGCAACGGCCCTAACATGAGAACTTCCGATGTCAAGGCCAATAATTAAATTGTCGCGCATAAAATGTTTACTATTAAAAATTTAGAATGACTAGGAGATTTAATAAAGTTTTAAAAATAAGAAAATTGGCTAATAATCACAAATTACCTGATTCTTATATTTTAAGTGAATCCAAGAATAGGTATTCCAGCCTTTATTTGGAATAATTTTTTTGTAAAATAAGGCCAACTTTTTGAATTTTGATTCAATGTTCATCGGAAGGCCAAAATCAATATACGTTTTTCCTAACGTTGGAACCATCACCACTCCTCCATCTGCCGCGATGACCAATTGGGCAATTTGAGCACGCCAAAAATCATCGTTGTTGATAAATTCAAACAGAGGGATGAGTGTCTTTCCTCTTTCATCCCTTAAATCCTTGCGCGAGTTTTGAAAAAATGGGCCTGAGACAACTAAAGTCCGGGGGGTAAAAAGATCACTTGTGCCAATGAACTTTCCTTCCTTTGTCACATATTGATCTCGAATATTGCTTTCCCCACTCGTAAATTTTAAAATTCGGGCGATGGGACTGAACTCTTTGACCGAGACAATAATTTTTCCACTAAAGTCATAATGTGCTTCACACGATTTTACGAGTGGAATTCTTTTTACCCTCGACTCAATTTTTTTCAGCGATATATCGGTCAATGGCTTATCCAAATAATAATCGGCCCCTTCATTGGTCACCATTAGATTAATGTCATTTTTGCCTAAAAGCGGTCTTTCATTTTCTGAGTCTAATTTTACGACTAAGCCTGTGCATGTGATAGATCTGTAATTTATCTCAGCATAAATAATGGCCGCCACCCCCATGGTCAGTAAAATGACCATAGTGAGTATTTTTTTAAACGGTTGAAAATTTCTTTTTTGTAAAGGCTTCATGTTAAATGATGCTGTAAGGCCAATTTTAAATCATTCAAAATCAAATCAATATCTCCCGCTCCCATGGTCACTAACAATTCAGGTTTTTCTGCCTGAACATGTTTGACGAATGCTTCCTTGCTAATGACCTGTTTATTCGTGCTTGGAATATAGGTTAAAAATAGCTCAGAATTTATCCCTGGAATGGGCAATTCTCTTGCAGGATAAATATCCAACAAAAATATTTCATCTGCAAGGGCTAGGCTCTGACCAAAATCAGCTATAAAATCTCTTGTCCTTGAAAATAGGTGAGGCTGAAAAATCGCGGTTAATTTTTTATCTGGGTATAACGCTTTTATCGACGTTAAGCACGCGCTTATTTCAGTGGGATGATGCGCATAATCATCTATCATGACATGCTTTTCGTTTTCCACATGGTATTCAAATCTGCGTTTTACACCCTTGAAGCTTGATATACCTGCATGAATTTCCTCTGAATTCAGACCGGCAAACATCGCTAAGGCCGACGCGGCTAGTGCATTTTCGATGTTATGAAACCCCGGTATTCTCATGGGGATATTCAAAATTTTTCCACCTGGATAGACCATGTCAAAAATCATTCGGTGGTTTTCAATTCGGATATGGGTTGCTTGATAATCGCCAACATCAATTCCGAAGGTGGCATGATTTCCATTTGATTTCAGATCTAAGCCAACTTTTTGGATAAAAAAACCATCAGGCTGAATTTGATTCGTAAACAACTGAAAGGATTCAAGCACCTGTTCGGCCGCACCATAAATGTCTAAATGGTCCGCGTCGGTGGAAGTTACCACAGCTGCTTTGGGGTGTAAGGTTAAAAATGAGCGATCATATTCATCGGCTTCTACCACGCAAATGACATCATTTGGACCTTTATTGGGGATAAAATTCGTTCCGTAATTCTGAGTAATCCCACCTAAAAAGGCTGTTACATTCTTATCCGCCTGAATTAATAAATGAGCTAATAGTGAACTTGTTGTCGTTTTTCCATGCGTTCCAGCGACGGCTAACGTTGGGATTTGCTCGGTAATCCAACCTAAAATTTGGGATCTTTTCCACAAATTAATTCCTTGGCCGGTAAGATATACTTTTTCTTGATGCGTGGCTGGAATGGCAGGTGTAAATATGAATAGACATTTTTCTGGATCAGAAATGCATATTTTAGGAATCAATTCAATGGAATCCTCATAATGAATCTCCATTCCCTCATCACTTAATTGGCGTGTCAATGTGCTTTCGGTTTTGTCGTAACCAGCCACTGGGATATCATTGTATAAAAACCAACGGGCCAACGCGGACATGCCAATACCCCCAATGCCTAAAAAATAGACTTGTTTCAATTCACTAAGGCGGATATTTATTTGCATTGTTCTGTAATTAATTCGACAATTTGTTGGGCTGCTTTGGGCCTGCCCATACTGAAACTATTTTCTGCTAGCTTGGCCAATAAATCTTTGTCATCCAATGTTTTAATGGCGGCACTTACTAAGGTATCTTTTGCGCTTTTATCAGGAATGAGTATGGCCGCATTTTCCATCACCAGGCTTTTTGCATTTTCGGTTTGATGATCTTCTGCCGCATTAGGGAAGGGCACTAATAAACTAGGTTTTCCCGACAAGCAAATCTCGGATACAGAAAGGGCTCCTGCTCTCGAAATGACTAAATCAGCCATGGCATAGGCAAAGTCCATTTCATAAATAAAGGCAGAAACGAAGCAGCTTAATTGTGGGAATTTATTGACGGCATTTTTTGCGTCTGCTTCAAAATGAATTCCTGTTTGCCAAATGAGTTGAATTCCTGCTTTTTCAAATAAACTGAGTCCATCAAGGATGGCTAAATTGATACTTCTTGCTCCTTGACTTCCACCGATAATGAGGATGGTATGAACTTGTTTTTTGAGTTTGAAAAACGTAGTTGCTTTTTCCTTTTTGCCGTTGAGGTCAATCAAATCTTTGCGAACGGGATTTCCCGTGATTGTTATTTTTTCGCTTGGAAAAAATTTGGACATGCTCGGATAAGCTACAAATATATGCTTCGATTTTGGCCCCAAAACTTTATTGGTAATCCCCGCATACGAATTTTGCTCTTGAATATAAAAAGGAATACGGCTCAACCATGCGCCTATTAAAGTTGGCCCAGAAGCATATCCACCCACGCCAATAACCACATCGGGTTTAAATGATTTTAAGATGGCAAATGCTTGGTAGAGACTTTGAATTAGTTTGATTGGGAATAAAAAATTCTTCCAAAGGTGGGCCCGATTGATTCCAACGACAGGAAGACCTATGATATTAAAGCCCGCTTTAGGTACCTTTTCCATTTCCATTTTACCCTCAGCTCCCACAAATAGAATCTCAATTTGAGAGTCAATTTCTTTAAAAGCACTGGCAATGGCAATCGCTGGATAGATATGTCCACCCGTTCCTCCTCCTGAAATAATTACTTTTTTAATGCTCACTAAATAACGGGTTTTGGGTCACTAATTTTATTTTCTTTATCGCGGCTAATGGAAAGGATAAGACCGATACTCAACGCCGTAAATATTAAGGATGTCCCTCCCGCAGATATCATGGGCATCGGTTGGCCCGTCACGGGACCAGCGCCCACGGCTACCAACATATTGATAAAAGCCTGCAATACGATGGTACAAGTTAGGCCTGCTGACAATAATCCGCCTAAGGGCTTTTCGCTATATTTGATGGCGGAGGCTCCTCGCCACATAAACCAAATAAATAATAGGGGGATGGCTAGCCCAAAAATTAGTCCATATTCTTCTAAAATGATGGCGTAAATAAAATCAGATTCTGCCTGCGAGAGCAAATAACGAAATTGGCTGTTGCCAGGTCCTTTAGGAATGAGGGCTCCAGTGGCGATGGCGTACCAACTTCTTTTCAATTGATAGGTGTCTCCTTTATCTTGAATTTTTTTAGACTCTTTCGTTGACGTGGAAAGGGTCCTCGTAGCAAACGTTTTTATCCGCGCTTTTACGGTGGCCGCTCTTTGACCTATTTCAAAAGTGACGACTATAATGGCTATACTGACGACTACCGTGATAATTCCAGTAATTTGTGCGAGGGGAACACGACCAAACATCATCAATACAATACTTGTTAAAAAAATCAGGGCACTTGTTGAGAAATTAGATAGCATGATCAGAAAACAGGTAATGCCAATTTCCGCCAAAATGATGAGAAAGAGTGGAAAATTATAAGCGCTTGGGTCGGATTGTCTTGTAGAAAATATTTTTGCTAAACTTGCTGTCAGGCATAATTTGGCCATATCGGATGGCATGAAGGAAATAGGGCCTAGTTCTAGCCATCGGCTTGCTCCACCCTTACTTTCCCCAAATTTTAAGGCAATGAGAATCAAAATCCACGAAAAAATGAGGGCAATGTGTGCAATTCGAGTCACTTTGATATAGTTCTTTCTCGATACCCAAGCCATTAGATAGAAGGAAATTCCTAAAAGTACGAGCGATTTAATAATGCTAGCCATGGGCTCGAAGGGCCCACCCATACTCAATTTACCTTTGGCAGAAAATTGAATTAATAACCCAAATGTATTCAGCAAAATAACAATAAACCAAATTTGGTAATCCCCAGCTAGGCGATTTTTAATGTAATTGGTGATTCTACTTTCCATGGGTCAATTGCTTAACTGTGTGCTTAAATTGATCTCCTCGATCTTCATAGTTTTTAAATAAATCAAAGCTTGCACAGGCGGGGGACAACAAAACGATATCACCTTCAATGCCCCATTCGATGCTTTTTTGAACAGCGACTTGCAAGTCATCGGTTGAAAAAATAGCCTCACAAATTCCGCTAAAATGCGTCATTAATTTCTCATTATCCTTCCCTAAGCATATTAGTGCTTTGACTTTGTCTTTAACTAGTTGGTCTAAAACCTCGTACTCATTTCCCTTGTCTACTCCCCCCATCATTAAAATGATGGGTTGGTTAAAGCTATTCAATGCATAATAGACGGCGTCCACATTAGTCGCTTTTGAGTCATTGACAAAACTAACTCCGTTCGACAAACCACAGGGTTCCAGTCGGTGAGGCGCATTATGAAAAGTAGGAAGAAGCTCTTTGATTTTATC
Source organism: Cytophagaceae bacterium (assembly GCA_005791165.1). Classification (GTDB taxonomy): domain Bacteria; phylum Bacteroidota; class Bacteroidia; order Cytophagales; family Spirosomataceae; genus Aquirufa. Next base: position 119,476 of record SXXW01000004.1, on the reverse strand, counting down.
CAATGAAATTCCCACGGCTTGCGCAGCTAAAATAGCTGCAGACATATTGATTGCGTTGTGTGGACCTTTAATAGGGGCTGATGCCAAATCGATTTCACCTGTTTTAAGGGCAATTTTTTCATTAGCAATGTAGGCATCTGAATGATTATTTTTGAAACTGATTGTACTAAAATTACTGGAAGGAATTCCTTGTTTATTTGCTTGAATCACTTCGTCATCTTCCCAGAAAATACAAGTTTTAGTCAAATCTGCATTTTGAAAAATTCTAAATTTAGAGGCGATGTAATTCTCAAATTTGTATTCATATCGATCTAAGTGATCAGGGGTAATGTTCAATAAAATAGCTACGTCTGGACTAAATGATATACATCGATCTAATTGGAAACTTGAAATTTCCAGTACATAATATTCATGGCTATTTTCTAATACTTGTTTGGCAAAGCTTTGGCCAATATTTCCTGCTAATCCTACCCGATACCCCGCTTCTTTTAAAAGATGATAGGTCAATAGTGTGGTGGTCGTCTTTCCATTAGATCCGGTTATGGCGATTATTTTAGCTGAGGTATATCGAACGGCAAATTCGATTTCAGAAATTAAAGGAATGTGCTTCTCTTTAATTTTTTTTACGACCTCATTTTTTTCAGGAATTCCTGGACTAATGATAACCTCATTTGCGCTCAGAATTTCTTCAAGCGTGTGCTGTCCTTCTTCGAAGCGGATGTTGTGATCTGAAAGTGTTTTTTTGAATGCTTCTTTTAGTGTCCCTTGATCGGATAAAAACACGTCAAAACCTTTTGATTTAGCTAAAAGCGCGGCGCCTACACCACTTTCTCCCCCACCTAAAACAATTATTTTGGACATGTATGATTAATCGTAAATTATTAGAAACCGAATTTAATACAATTTATAAAATGTCTTTGACTAATGAAAACAGATCAGGCGACCATTGAAAAAAAATATGTGACAAAAAAAAGGCCGGTCGATTGACCAGCCTTTGATTATCATTTAAATCGGAATTTAAACTAATGAAATGCGTTTAAACATTGATATAGTTAAACCCTTTTGCTTATTTTCTAATAATTGACGTATTGTGATAGATGAATCTTTCACAAATTGTTGGTTTAAAAGTGTTTGCTCTTTGTAGAACTTTTCTAATTTACCTACGGCAATTCTCTCCAGCATAGCTTCAGGTTTCCCCTCTTGGCGCGCTTGATCTTTGCCAATTTCAATTTCTCTTTCAATTGTTTCAGCATCTACTCCATCTTTGTCTAGGGCAACAGGTTTCATAGCGGTGATTTGCATCGCAATATCTTTACCGATTTCAGAAACATCTGCACCTTGAACATTTTCAAAGGCAACTAAAACACCAATCTTATTATTTGAGTGGATATAAGAAACTACTTTCTCTGCTGAAATATTTTCATAGGCAGCTAATGTAATTTTTTCACCAATTCTACCAGTCAACTCGATGATGTGACCTTCTACAGAGCGACCATCAGCTAAAGGCTCAGCTAATAAATCATGAGCAGAGGGAGCATGAGATGCTGCAGCTTTGTCAATGATTGATTTAGCTAAATTGTTGAAATCGGCTACTTTAGAAACGGGTTCAGTTTCACAAGCTAAGGCAATTAATTTACCATTTGAATGGTCAGTTGAAAGCGCTACAAGCACCACACCTTCGTTGGTTGCATTGTCGGCACGCTTAGCAGCTACTTTTTGTCCGGCTTTACGTAGCACGTCGATCGCTGCTTCGAAATCTCCTTCGGCTTCCGTCAGGGCTTTCTTGCAATCCATCATTCCGGCGCCAGTCATTTGGCGTAATTTATTAACGTCTGCGGCTGTAATTGACATGGTATGAATATTTATTCTTGTTCTGCTTCTTTTTCGTACTTAGCGGCTACCTTAGCTGCTTCTATTTCTGCTTCGTTGTCAATGGCACGTTTTGCCTCTTCTTCTTCAGCTACACGCGCATCATCTTTATCTTGTTTTCTTTCAGCTAAACCTTCTTCAATTGCTTTTCCAATAGCTGAGGTAATTACAGAGATTGATTTGTATGCATCATCATTGGCTGGAATTGGGTAGTCAACTAACTCAGGGTTTGAGTTTGTATCGCACATCGCGAATACAGGAATACCTAATTTTTTAGCTTCTGAAACAGCGATATGCTCACGCTTCACATCTACAACAAATAATGCAGCTGGAAGGCGAGTTAACTCAGTGATACCACCTAATACACGCTTTAATTTTTCTTCTTCACGAGTCATCATTAAACGCTCACGCTTGGCAAGGGTTTTAACAATCACTTCGTCTTTTAACATTTTATCGATGCTTGACATCTTTTTGATCGACTTACGTACGGTCGCAAAGTTGGTCAACATCCCACCTAACCAACGATCTGTTACGTAAGGCATGTTTAATTTGCTTGCTTCGGCAGTTACCACTTCTTGGGCTTGCTTTTTTGTCGCAACAAACATGATTTTACGTCCAGAACGAACAATCGCACGCATTGCGGCAGAAGCTTCTTCTAGGTTAGTAATAGTCTTGTTAAGATCGATGATATGAATACCATTCTTCTCCATAAAGATGTATGGAGCCATTTTTGGATCCCACTTACGGGTCAAGTGACCGAAGTGAACACCTGCGTCAAGCAGGTCATTGTAGCTTAATTGTGCCATTTTTTGAGTTTAAATATGAATAAATAAAAAATGTGGAAAAGGCATCGGCAACACACAAGCCCTTTCCACGCAAAACGAATACTAACGTTTAGAGAATTGGAATCTCTTACGTGCTTTTCTACGTCCTGGTTTTTTACGTTCAACCATACGGGGATCACGTGTTAAAAAACCTTCTTTTTTCAAAGGGGAACGCAATTCAGAGTCTTGTGTTTGAAGAGCTCTTGAAATAGCTAAACGTAACGCTTCAGCTTGTCCTTTAATTCCACCACCATCAATTCTGGCTGTGACGTCAAAAGAACCTGCCGTATTTGTTAGCGCGAATGGCTGATTAACCACAATCTGAAGAATTTCAGAAGGGAAATAATGAGCCAATGAACGACCATTGATTTTAATTTGGCCTTGACCAGGAGTCATCGAAATACGAGCTATCGCCGTTTTTCTTCTACCAATTTTATTTAATGTTTCTGCCATTTGATTGAGGATTGATCCTAATTTGGATCATATTGTCCGTTAAAACTTTATTTCTTTAGGTTGTTGAGCCGCATGTGGATGAGATGGTCCCGCATATACAAATAGGTTGTGGAATAATTCACGACCTAAACGATTTTTTGGTAACATACCTTTCACAGCTGCCTCGACTACACCTCTTGGATTTTTGACCAAAACTTCACGTGGCGTAGAAAAACGTTGACCCCCAGGATAACCCGTATGACGGATGTAAACCTTGTCAGTCATTTTCTTACCAGTCAAACGAACCTTGTCCGCATTGATAACAATCACTTGATCGCCACAATCTACGTGTGGGGTGAATGAAGGCTTGTGCTTACCACGAATAATTTTCGCAATTTCAGAACACAAACGTCCTAATATTTGGTTTTCAGCATCTACCACTACCCAGGCTTTCTCTACAGTAGCCTTATTCGCGGAGATTGTTTTGTAACTTAAAGTATCCACTTATATTATTATTTAACTGTTTGAATCAATTCCAACTAGACAACGGAATATGTCTAAAGATTTGATTATGACCTATTTTACAACTAAACGGGCATTCAATCGAAAAAATGGGAGTGCAAATTTAGAAAATCAAAATGTGATATGCAAATGGTTTTGAAATGTTTTAATAAAAAATATGGCCTATGCTGGTAAAAAAATAAAGGAGGCCAGCGCCACCTTTAAAATTCCCCTTTCAAAATCATGGGATTTACAATCCCGTCATATCAAAGGTATCCATAAAAGCCGTGGTAAATTTACCGGATTTGAATCCAGGATCATCCATCAATCTAATATGAAAGGGTATCGTTGTTTTAATTCCTTCAATCACAAATTCCTGCAAGGCTCTTTTCATGCGAAGCAAGACTTCTTCTCTGCTTTGGCCACTGACAATCACTTTTGCAATCATCGAGTCATAATTAGGAGGAATGGTATAGCCTGAATATACGTGTGAATCGATTCTAACTCCATGTCCACCCGGCAAATGCAAATTGGTAATTTTACCTGGCGAAGGCCTAAATCCATTGCCTGGATCTTCCGCGTTTATTCTACATTCAAGGGCAAATAATTTCGGGAAATAATTTTGACCCGAGATTGCGATGCCAGCAGCTACTTTGATTTGTTCTTTAATAAGGTCAAAATCAGTCACTTCCTCCGTAATCGGGTGCTCCACTTGAATTCGCGTATTCATTTCCATGAAATAGAAATCTCCATTTTTATCCACTAAAAATTCGATGGTTCCTGCGCCTTCATAGCCGATCGCGGTGGCACCGGCAATAGCCGCATCCCCCATTTTTTTACGAAGTTCGTCTGTCAATGCAGGCGATGGAGTTTCCTCACATAACTTTTGATGGCGTCTTTGAATGGAACAATCGCGTTCTGAGAGGTGGCAAACTTTGCCAAATTTATCGCCAACCACTTGGATTTCGATATGTCTGGGTTCCTCGACAAACTTTTCCATGTACATTCCATCATTACCAAAAGAAGCAGCAGCCTCCATTTTTGCATCATCCCATAACTTTCGGAATTCAGATTCTTCCCGAATGATGCGCATCCCACGTCCTCCACCTCCAGCAGTTGCCTTGATGATGACAGGGTAAATAATGGTTTTTGCTAATTCTATGGCTTCCTCTACGGTATCTAACAAACCATCAGAACCAGGAATCACAGGAACTCCTGCTTTTTTCATAGTGTCTTTGGCCGTTGCTTTATCCCCCATGGAATTAATCATTTCGGCTGATGCCCCTATGAATTTGATTCCATGTTCAGCACAAATTCTTGAAAACTCGGCATTTTCAGATAAAAAACCATATCCTGGGTGAATCGCATCTGCTCCTGTAACTTCGGCTGCAGAAATGATGGCGGGAATACTCAAATAAGATTGTCGGCTAGGAGGTGGGCCAATACATACGGCCTCATCTGCAAAACGAACATGTAAACTGTCTCGATCTGCCGTTGAAAAAACGGCCACCGTTTGGATACCCATTTCCCGACAAGTCCGAATGATCCGAAGGGCAATTTCCCCACGATTCGCAATTAATATTTTCTTAAACATAAATTATGCTATTTCTACCAAGAATAAAGGTTGGTCGAACTCAACCGGTGTGGCATTTTCAACCAAAATTTTAACAATCTTACCTGAAACCTCTGAATCAATTTCATTGAAAAGTTTCATGGCTTCGATCATGCAAACCGTTTTGCCTGGTTCAATCATGGATCCGACCTCAATAAAGTTTTCTTTATCAGGACCTGCCGCACGGTAAAATGTACCTATCATAGGTGATTTGACCGTATATAAATGATCTGTACTGGATATGCTTGGTGCCGCAGGGGCTTGCGCCTCTTCGGTATATGCGATAGGACTAGGAGCCGGAGCTGCAGCCGTTTGCACCAATGGTGTGGCTGAACTATGTTTCTTCACGGAAACTTTTAATCCCTCCGTTTCGATGCTTACCTCTGCTAAGGGTGATTTAGCGATATAATCTAAAAGTCTTTGTATTTCTTTAGTATCCATTTTTAAATTATTTTACTCGTGTAAAGGTAGATAAAATTATTTTACACGCTCTGCATAAGCGTAGGTTCTTGTATCAACTTTAATGATTTCGTCTTGTTCGATGAAAATGGGGACCGTGATGGTGGCTCCAGTCTCAACAGTAGCCGGTTTTTTAGGGGAATTTGCTGTATCGCCACGCACACCAGGTTCGGTATATGTGACTTTTAATTCAACAAACGGAGGTAATTCACATGAGATCGCCTGTTCGTTTTCTGTGTTGATTAAAATCTCAACCTCCTGGCCCTCTTTCATCAAATCCGCCATGACCACTAAATTAGAGTTCAATAAAATTTGCTCAAAAGATTCATTGTCCATGAAGTTGAATCCAAATTCATCTTTATAAATAAATTGAAATTTTCTCCGCTCTACACGAACGGGGTAAATGGCCACACCTGAATTAAATGTGTTGTCAATTACTTTCCCCGTATTTAACGAACGTAATTTTGTCCGAACAAATGCTGGACCTTTTCCCGGTTTTACGTGCAAAAACTCAATGATTGAAAATAAATCATCATTAAATTTAATCACCATTCCGTTTTTAATATCTGCTGTAGTTGCCATGCTTGTTTATTTTTTTGGATCATAGGCCCATTTCACATAAGCGGATGCCCAAGTAAATCCTCCCCCAAATGCTGCTAAAATTAAATTATCTCCTTTTTTTAATTGATTTTCATAATCCCTAAGACACAAAGGTATGGTGGCCGCGGTGGTATTTCCATATTTTTGAATATTCAACATCACCTTTTCTTCTCCAATATTCATTCTGTTTGCGGTAGCGTCAATAATTCTTTTATTGGCCTGATGAGGAACTAAAAACCGAACATCCTCTCCGGTCAATTGATTTTTTTCCATGATTTCGGCTGAAATATCTGCCATGCGGGTAACCGCAAATTTGAAGACCGACTGGCCTTCTTGGCGTATATAGTGCAATTTTTGATCGATGGTTTCATGCGTGGGTGGATAGGCGCTGCCGCCTCCTTTTTGCATCAAACTTTCACAACCCTCGCCATCTGATTTTAAAATAAAATCTTGAACACCTAAGCCATCATGGCTAGGTTCAAGTAAAACCGCTCCGGCTCCATCGCCAAATAAAATACATGTAGTTCTGTCTGTATAGTCTACGATGGCAGACATTTTATCAGCACCTACTACGATTATTTTTTTATAACGACCCGATTCAATAAATACGGTCCCCGTGGCTAGCGCATTTATAAAGCCAGAACAGGCCGCAGCTAAATCAAATGAAGCAGTTTGACGAATGCCCACTGCTTTACAAATCAAATTGGATGCGGATGGAAAAAAATAATCAGGGGTTACAGTCGCACAAATGACTAAATCGATTTCTTCAGGATTGGTATTTGTTTTGGCTAATAAATCTGAAACTGCTTTCGCTGCCATCACGGAAGTCCCTTGTCCCTCTCCTTTTAAAATACGCCTTTCTTTAATTCCTGTTCTAGAAGTAATCCACTCGTCATTGGTTTCTACTAACTTTTCTAATTCTTCATTGGTCAGCACATACTCTGGAACATATCCTGAAACTCCTGTTATGGCTGCACTAATTTTATTTTGCATGGTTCTCTTCGACCTCCTATGTTTTGTTATTGTTCTTCAAATTTTGCCTTAATTTTTTGGCATACATTTGAATCAACGACTGATTTACAAAGCTTAATCATATTTTTAATGGCCTTCGGGCTTGATGCTCCGTGGGCTATAATTACATTTCCATTGATGCCTATAATGGGGCTTCCTCCATAATTTTCATAATTGGTATTCTCCACAAAATCATTCATCATTCCCTGCTCCTTCATGATGTTATAAATAGACTCACCCATTTTTAATACTATATTTCCGGTAAATCCATCTGTGACAATCACATCAGCCTTGTTACGAAATAAATCTTTTCCTTCTATATTTCCTATAAAATTTATGTTAGAATTTTCCTTTAACAAAGCATGTGTACCTTGAGCCAAGATACTCCCTTTTTGCTCCTCTTCTCCAATGTTCATCAAACCCACGCGTGGGCTCGATTGTCCAGTGGTTGATTCAAAATAGATAGAGCCTAACTCTGCCCATTGAGCTAACATCTCAGGTTTGCAATCTGCATTTGCCCCTATGTCCAACATGATTGCGTAACGACCGTCGACCTGGGGTACAAAACCTGCTATGGCCGGCCTCTGAATTCCATTGATTGTTTTTACTGAAAAAAGTGACCCCACCATCATAGCACCTGTATTCCCTGCTGAAGCAAATACATCCGCTTTTCCTTCTTTTAAAAGAGAAAACCCAATGCCGATGCTGGAATTGGGTTTTTGACTTAATGCTTTCGTGGGATGTTCTCCCATTTCGATCACCTGTTCTGCGTGAATAACGCGAACCTGTGAGCTCGAGAAATTTCGGGATTTAAATAAATTATTAATGGCGTCCCTAGGTCCTATGGCTAATATAGTTTCGCCGTTGGTCAACAAATCAATTGATTCTATTATTCCATCAATCACTGCCTCTGGAGCATAATCTCCTCCCATCACGTCGATTGCTATATTCATCTATTTTGTTTTAAATACTAAAATCGTAATGCAAAAATAGTATTAAATTTAGTCAAAAAATAGCATTTTAACGGGATATTTTCGCATCTGCAAAAATACCTTGGTTGTTAGTGGCTGATTACGCTTTTCCAGTGTAACCTTCTACAATCATTTTGCCTTTGTAGTATAAGTTACCCTCATGAGCATGTGCACGATGAAACAAATGTGTTTCGCCTGTTTGGCTATCCACCGCTAATTGCCTTGGTGTACCAAAGTCATGCGCTCTTCTCGTATCACGTCTTGTCTTAGAAATTTTTCTTTTAGGATGTGCCATTGTATTGTTCTTTAATTATTGTCTTTTAAATTTTTTAATGCGGCCCAACGTGGGTCCATGTCTTCTTCTGCTTTTTCAGTTGAATCATCGTCCAAACCTTTTTCGGTCGAATAAATAAACTGATTACCTTCCAAGGCTTCCGCCTCATTTACGTACCGAGGATGTAATTTTTTCATAGGTACTTGTAATGCTATGAAATCAAACAAATCCTGCGATAAATCTAATTTCGGAGATTTCCTGTCGATTAAAAACAAGTTGTTCCCCATTTCCTCTGAGTGATCCGAATACTTATAAATAAGTTTCTCATCTACCTCAAACGGATAATCAAATTCTTCTAAGGATCGGTCACAAATTAATCGAATCGATCCCTCAATTTTTAAGCCTACTTGTATCATGGTTGCGGACTTATTAAGTTCCACAACGGAATGAAATTGCCCTTTTTCCACCCATTCTTGCTCAAAGGCTTGGAAGAAATCATCCGCCCCTTCAAAGGTATATCGATACGATTTATCTTCTAAAGAAAGTATGGGTATCTGATAAGCGTCTAAAACTTTCATTTCCAAAGGTGGATAAAAAAAGGAATGCAAAATTAGGCAAATTTTATTAAAGAGCAAATCATCAAATAACAATTTCGTAAAATCTTACGACCTTTGTGGGTATGAGTCCAAGGAATAAGGTTGTCATTTATTATTTATCGGGTCTAATCTTTTTTGAAGTCGTTGCTTTGGCCTATATTTTTTCATTCGATCGCATGGGTCAAATGAGTCTTATTAATTCATTTAATTCTCCTGGGACTGATTTTTTCTTTAGAATCATTACTTCGGGGGCGGAAATAACGATTCCTATTTTGTTTTTGGGTTATCTTATTTGGAAAAAAAGCGATTTGTTGAAATCCTATGTGATCTCCTATATTTTTTCTACCGTTATTGTCCAATTTCTGAAATTAATTGTATTTAAAGATGCGCTTCGGCCGCTTTCCTATTTTAAGGGTCAGGCATATGCCTGGCATTTGGTGCAAAACCTTTTGATCAATGAGTATAACAGTATGCCTTCGGGCCATACTTCGGCTGCCTGGTTTATGTGTTTTTGGATCTCGTTGGCGGCCAAAAAGCCATGGATTGCCCTATTTATGGTCTTTTACGCTATTTTGGTGGCTTATTCAAGAGTTTATTTATTTCAACATTTCCCAGTTGATACAGCTGTGGGGGCTATGATTGGCACGGGAGTTTCCCTGTTAGTTTATTACTTTAATGTCTCAAAATCTGATTTAAAATGATTTCATTTTGTAAACGTTATCCTTATTTATGTTGGATTTTTTTAGGAAGTATATTCTATTTGCCCAATTTAGGTGCCTCACATCTTTTCGATTGGGATGAAATAAATTTTGCAGAGTCGGCGCGTGAAATGTTAGTCAGCCAAGATTTTCTTAGTGTTCAAATTAATTTTTTGCCCTTTTGGGAAAAGCCTCCTTTATTCATTTGGCTACAAGCATTTAGCTTTATGTTATTTGGTACTTTTACGGAAAATGCCTGGACGAGCATGGAATTTGCCGCTCGTTTTCCGAATGCGATTGTGGGAATAGCCACACTGTTAATCATTTTCAATGTAGGCAAAAAATACTTTTCAGATAATTTTGGACACCTTTGGGCGTTTTCATACCTGGCGGCTATTACTCCGCATGTCTATGCAAGTTCGGGGATTATCGACCCACTGTTCAACTTATTTATATTTTTAGGCATTTACTATTTTGCTGAGTATTATTCAGATTCTTCTCGTATAAAAAATGCCATTTTATCGGGAGTTATGATTGGATTAGGGATGCTGACCAAAGGGCCTGTGGCCTTATTACTCTGGGGATTAACTTTATTGGTTTTCGGTATCATCCACAGAAAGGAAGTAATGCCTCGTTTTTTCACGCTTTTAAAAGCTGCGATTTTGTCTGCCGTTTTAGCGTGTTTATTTTTTGTTTCCTGGTATGGATTGATCGCAATGAAATTTGGAACGGGAATTATCAAGGATTTTTTTGCGTACCAGATACGACTTTTGACTACAGGGGATGCTGGTCATGGCCAACCCTTTTATTATCATGCACTGGTTTTATTGTTGGGCTGCTTCCCTATTTCTATTTTAGCTTTGAATCGAATATTTATCAAAAAAGAATCAACTGCTTTTGCCTCCTGGATGAAAGTTCTTTTTTGGGTGGTTTTGATTTTGTTTAGTTTGGTCAAAACAAAGATTGTTCATTATTCATCCATGTGCTGGCTACCAATTACCTTTTTTTCGGGTCAAGTATTAAATGCTTGGCTTGAAGGTAATATGCCTTTGAACCGTTTGAAAACGATTCTTTTTGTTATAGTTGGCTTGCTGTTAGGCCTTATTTTTACCTTAGTGCCTTCGATCGGAGAAAATCCAAATGCCTTTTTGCCCTACATTCAGGATGGATTTGTCCGAGGCAATTTACAATCCCCAGTGGTTTGGGATGGATTTGAAAAATGGATCGGTGTCATTTGGGCAGCCTTGATTATCTATTTCGTTTGGGGTAAAAATGGACTCAGTTTTCAGAAGTTTCTAATATGTATGGCATTAATCACATGTTTGATTTTCACTTATTCGAGGTATGTTGTGCCGAAGATCGAGGGCTATACACAGGCCACGCCCATTGATTTTTACATCGCCAAATCAGGCCAGAAAGTGTATGTTGAAACTGTAGGGTTCAAGTCATTTGCTCACTTACTCTATTTTCAAAAGCAAGCGGGAAGTCCGACAGGCGAGGAGTTAATGAATCGATCCTCGGTAGACCGACCTGCATTTTTTGTGATGAAGTCTGATGCCGAGGATCGATTTAAATACCATCCTAATTTGATTTTAATCAATGAAGCGAATGGCTTTCTATTCTACAAACACAAATAATTAATTTTTTAGTTCTGTTTCCGAGAAGAAAAAAGCGGCTTCTAATGCTGCGTTTTCATTCGAGTCTGAGCCATGTATGGCGTTTGCTTCTATGGATTTTGCAAAGCGCTGACGAATGGTTCCTTCGGCGGCATTCGCTGGATTGGTTGCACCGATCAACGTGCGAAAATCTTCTACCGCATTTTCTTTTTCTAAGACCATTGGAATAATGTCATTGGATGACATATAATCGCAAAGACCTTGGAAAAAAGGTCTTTCCTTGTGTACCTCGTAAAATTTACCAGCTTCCACTGGACTTAATTTGACTTTTTTAAGGGCGATGATTTTAAATCCGGCTTCCTCAATTTGTTGAATAATGGGGCCCGAAAAGCCATCTGAAACGGCATCGGGTTTAATCATGGTAAAGGTTCTATTTGTGGGCATGTGTCTAATTTTATACAAATTTATCTCTAACTTTGCGAACGCCCAAATTTATTTATGGCTGCAACTATTCATATGTCTTCAATTTCTGCTTTACAAGCAAAATTAGTACCAGGTCAAAAGGCGGTTATTACCACTCATTTTAATCCAGATTCGGATGCGATTGGTTCAAGTCTTGCTTGGCAAAAATATTTAACCTTAAAAGGGCTACATGCCGAAGTGATTGTACCTTCTGCGGTGTCACAAAATCTTCAATGGATGCCGGGCGCATCAGCTATTTTAAATGCTGAAAACCCCATTCAAAAGGTTCAAATTACACCCTTAATTGAACAGGCGGATTGGATATTTTGTTTAGATTTTTCTGGTTTGCAGCGGCTTCACCAATTATCTTCTTTGGTCAAGCATGCACGAGGAACTAAAGTAGTCATCGATCATCATTTGGATCCCGAGGATTTTGCTGATTATTATTATCATCGAACAATCGCTGCGTCAACGTGTGAGTTAATTTATGATTTGATCGTTGAGTGGGGCGATGGTGACTTGATAAGTGAAGAGATGGGGACATGCTTATATTCAGGTATTATGACCGATACGGGCAGTTTTAGGCATCCTAATACCACGGCTCACGTACATGAAGTAGTTGCCAGTTTGATTAAATTAGGCGTTAATACCAATGCGATTCATCGAAAGATTTTTGATTCAGCATCCATAGACCGATTAAAATTTTTAGGCCATATTTTAGCTAATCGGTTGGAATACTTATCCGAGTATCATTTGGCATTAATGTGGATTACGGAGGAGGATTTAGTCCAGTTTAATTCTCAAGCTGGTGATACCGAGGGAATTGTAAATTATGGATTACAGATCGCTGGGGCCATTTGGGCCATCTTACTAATTGCCAGGCCGGATGGAATTAAATTATCTTTTCGGTCGATAGAACCTTTTGCTGTGAACACATTTGCGGCTACTTATTTTGAGGGAGGTGGTCATAAAAATGCATCCGGTGGTCGATTTTCTGGCGGATCTTTAACACAAGCGAGGGAAAAATTGCAAGAAGTATTACCTTTGTACCTTTCAGAAATAAATCGAGTAAAAAAATTATAAAGAAACTAAACAAATTTTTCATCGGACTACGGTCAAAACACCACAATCATGCGTAAACAAATAGGTTTAATTTTTTCAGCAGCGCTATTATTGACTGCTTGTAACAAGAACAAAGTAGAGATAATCGACGGAGTAAAAATTCAAATGCATAGTCATGATGATGCTGCAAAAAAATTAAAAGAAGGCGATATCATTACGTTTAATTTAGTGATTAAAAATGGCGCTGATTCTGTTTTGCAGGATACTAAAAAAGATGGCCAGCCAGGAAAAGGGATGATTCAAGCACCTTCTAATGCACCAGGCGCGTTTAAAGGTTCTTTTGAAAATGGATTGCGTTTATTGGCTCTAGGTGATAGCGCAACGATATTAGTGCCGATTGACAGTTTGACAAAAGCGGTTCAATCTCCATTGCCTCCATTCTTAAAACCTGGTACTGATTTGAAGTATACCGTCAAAATATTGAAAGTTCAGTCTCGTGCTGAGTTTGAAAAGGATATGGAAAAAGAGGCGGCTAAAGCGAAGCAAGATGCGGCTAAGGATATTGCATTACAACCTAAAATGATTGCTGACTACGTAGCAAAAACAGGTAAATCATTCAAGACTTCGGCTGCAGGATTGTTTTATGCTATTGAAAAACCAGGTGCTGGTGCTTCTCCAAAAATGGGAGAAACTTGGTTAGTCAATTACAGAGGAACTTTTTTAAATGGTAAGGAATTTGATAAAGGTAGTTCGGCTGAGATGCCATTGGGTCAAATGATTCCTGGATTTAATGAAGCTTTGACATTATTAAAAGCGGGTGGAAAAGGTACATTTGTGATCCCATCTACGATTGGATATGGCGAACAAGCGCGTGGTCCAATCCCAGCAAATTCAGTGTTAGTTTTTGATATTGAAGTGTTGTCTAAGAAATAAGAAATATGAGAAATTTGGTGAAGCAGTTTTTAGCGATGGTATTTGTGGGTTATATGTTGACTGCTTGTTTGTCAAATGTTGAGTTGGCAGACGAGGTGAAAGCAAAAGAGAACCAGACACAAATACTGTCGTACTTCTCCAAGTTAAATCAAACCCCTATTGCCATGGAAAATGGGGCCTATTATTTTCTCACAAAGCCAAATCCAAGTGGGGAATTAGCCTCTAGAGGAGATACCTTGTTGATTCATTATGAATTAGCCAATCTAGCAACAGGAAAGGTTTTGGATAGTACTAACCGCAAAACGAATTCTCCATTGATGTATCAATATGGATTTTTAAATCCAATTTTTACTCGTTTAATGGCGACTTTGCGTGATGAAGAACAAGCAGTGATGGCATTACCAGGTACTTCTCAATCATTTGAGGGCTTGCCTGCATATACTCCCCTAAAAGTAACGATTAAAAGTTATTCGGTTCGTAGCCAAAGCGACCAAATAAACGCTTTTATTGCAAGAAAAGGATATAAAGTGACCACTACGGAACCTAATGGATTACGTTATATTCAATTGGTACCTGGAACTGGAGATGTGCCTGCTAGTGGTAAAGTGGTCAAATTAAAGTACACGGGCCGATTTTTAAATGGATTTGCTTTTGACGGAAATATGGCTCGCACGGATACTTTTTCTGTGACCGTTGGTGGTACACAAACAGTTGTTGGGTTCCAAAAAGGCATTGAAAAGATGCGTTTAGGAGAGAAAGCGATTGTTGTATTTCCATCCACCATCGGGTATGGGGAAAAGGGTTCAGGTACGAGCATTCCAGGATTTACTCCATTAATGTTTGAAATTTATATAGCCAAAATTGAATAGTATAATGAGAAATTTTGTTTGTTTATTTATCTGTATTTCGTTCTTGGGCGGAATGACAAGCTGTACACTTAATGAAGTAAATCAAACCGAATCAGATAATCAAAAGGAGATAGAGGGGTATATTAGCCGGACAAATTTAAAGCTTCAAAAATCTCCCGAGGGGATGTATTATTCAATTAACTCGGCGAAGTCTACTGGAAAACAAGCTTTTAATACCGATCTGGTTAAATTCTATTATAAAATGACTTTGCTCGATGGCACTAAAATAGATTCCACGGCAAAATCATTAGGCCAACTAAAAGGATTGGTTTGGGGAGCCACTAACACCATAATAAATTTACCAATATCCTTTTTGAAAGAAGGGGAATCAGGTTTATTCATTTTGCCTTCAGCCCTCGCTTTTGGAGGTAATTCTTATACGGATATACCTGCATATTCTGTCATTAAATTAGAGATTGATGTGGTTTCAATACGTACAGAGGCGGAGCAATTGAAAGATTTCCAAACCTTGTACAAAATAACAAATCCAGAAATTTTCCCCTCTGGATTGATATTTAAAAGATTGGTGGAGAATCCCAAAGGGGCAACTATTTTAGGTGGCCAATCGGTAAAAGTCAATTATACTGGGCGATTAAGTTATGGCAATTTGAAATTGGACGCGGCAGGGAAATTAATTTATGATTCAGCTTTTGATTCAGGAACTTTTACCTATGTCGCTGGGACTGGTGGAGTGATCGCCGGCTTTGATGAAGGAATCATGAAAATGCGAGTTGGTGAAAAAGCCATACTCATTTTACCATCCAAAATAGGTTACGGTGCGAATGGAAGCGGTACGATTCCCCCCAATTCGCCTCTGTTATTTGAAGTTGAGGTGGTTGGTGCTTTATAATGATTGAATTATATTTAGCTACCCAAAACAAACATAAAATCGAAGAGCTATCAGCTCTTTTGGGAAGCCATTTCCTAATTAAATCCATATCCGAGCTAGGAGTTATTGACGATATTCCCGAAACAGGTAAAACCTTAGCTGAAAATTCTATGCAAAAGGCACGGTATATTGCAGACCGTTTTGGGGTTACTTGTCTTTCAGATGATTCAGGGCTTGAAGTCGATTGCTTGGGAGGTCTACCCGGAGTTTATTCAGCGCGATTTGCTGGGGAACCTAAAAATGATTTAGCCAATTCCAATAAGTTAATTATTGAAATGAGTAAATACGCTGATCGATCAGCTCGTTTTGTTACGGTCTTAACTTTTCACCAAAATGGCCAATTTCGTCAATTTGAAGGAGAAGTTAGAGGAGAAATTGTGTTGAGCCCGAGAGGTAGTCATGGATTTGGGTATGATCCTTTATTCCAACCAGAAAACGAGTCGAGGA
Source organism: Cytophagaceae bacterium (assembly GCA_005791165.1). Lineage (GTDB taxonomy): Bacteria > Bacteroidota > Bacteroidia > Cytophagales > Spirosomataceae > Aquirufa. Next base: position 103,312 of record SXXW01000004.1, on the reverse strand, counting down.
CCTTTGCTGAAATGACGCTTTCTGAAAAGAATGTCATCGCTCACCGAGCACGCGCTTTGCATAAATTTCAAATGTTTGCCGACGAATGTTTAAAATTTGTCGACGAATAACATATTTTTCACAATACTTTGTATTTTTGTTTCCTTCCATTTAAAATCATAAGAATTTTGAAATAAAATGGGGGAAAATATGCTTTTAAATTTAGAGAACCCTATTAATCAATTTTGAAAAAAAGTGCTTTTGGTGCTATTTTAGCACTTTTATTATTTCTTCTTTCATTTGAATCCCTTCTAGCTCAATTTCAAATTAAGGGTATTGTTCGTGATGCGAGCAATGGGGACCCTGTGCCTTTTGCCTCTGTTGGTATTTTGGGTATGAATGTGGGTACGAGCACTAATTTTCAAGGTGAGTATATCTTAAATTCAAAATTTTTATCTGACTCTATTTATGTTTCATTTGTGGGATATAAAAAGAAGGTTAAGTACATAGATAAAAACGTAAAATCCCAAGTTGTTGATTTTCAAATTGATCCTACCAATCGCTCTTTGAACGAAGTAATTGTTTATTCAGGAGAAAATCCTGTTTTCAAAATATTGCGAAATGTGATTAAGAATCGGGAGAAAAATGACCGAAGTAAGCTGACGGCTTATTCTTACGATTCTTATACTAAGTTGGAGTTGGATGTGGATAATATTTCAGAAAAATTTAAGGAGAGAAAGGTGATGAAGGATATCCAGGAGGCAATTAAAAAATTTGAAAAAATGGCAGGAGATGATGGTAAATTGGTCATACCGACTTTCATCTCTGAGACCTTAAGTAAATTTTATTATCGAGAATCACCTCAAAGAAAAAAGGAGCTCATTTTAAAGACTAATATAAAAGGGGTTGGGGTGAAGGATGGAAGTTTTATCTCTCAATTGGTCGGTGGTAATTTAGTAGCTAATTATAACTTTTATCAAAATTACATTGGATTTTTTGGAAAGGATTTTGCTAGTCCCATAGGCGAGGGTTGGAAAGCTAATTACAAATATTACTTGGTCGATACGGTCAAAGTTGAGGGTAAGGTTTGTTATCAAATTGATTATGAGCCTAAAAATCCGATGGATTTAGTTTTTACGGGCCAAGTGTGGGTTGACACAACCAATTTTGCCTTAGTTCAAATAGATGCTTCTGTTGACAAACAAGCAAATTTAAATTTCATCGATAAGATAAAAATTTCTCAGGAGCTGGAGCAAACAGCTTCTGGAGTCTGGCTACCCGCCAAGACTAGGTTTTTGATTGATTTAGAAGAAATTACGAAGGGCTCAGCTGGAATGCTATTGAAGATGTATATTTCCAACAAGGATTTTGTTGTTAATGAACCCAAGCCACTTGAATTTTATGATATGGCTTCTGAGGTGGCTGAGAATGCTCGAGAGCCGGATCCAAATTTTTGGAAGAATGCACGTTTTGAACCATTAAGTTCTCAGGATTTGTTGGCCTCTTCATTAATTGATTCCGTCAGAAATTTGCCGGTGGTTAAAACCTATGTTGAAATTGCCGAAATTGTTTTTAGTGGATTTAAGCGCTATAATGATATTGAAGTAGGTCCTTATATTACTAGCTTAGCCATTAATCGATTAGAAGGAGCAAGGTTTCGGTTGGGTTTTCGAACCAATGCAAATTTCGATAAAAACTGGATATTAAGAGGTAATGTAGGTTTTGGTACTAAAGATTTGGTGTTAAAATATTCCGGGGAAGTCAATTATTTATTTTCTAGAAAAAAATGGACGGTGGCCGGATTGCGTCATTCGTATGATATTGAAAGGGTAGGATTGACGCCAGAATTAATAGGTGATAATAAATTGTTCTACGCGTTTACTCGTTGGGGTGCGTTTTCAGGCGCATTTTACCGACGTGAAACGGAAGCATTTTTTACAACAGAAGCTACCAAAGGAATTACCTTTACCGCATCTGCCAATACCAGATCCTTTGATCCATTATTTCGATTTCAATACCGACTGAACCCAGAGATGGGGGTTAATTCGCCTGTACAAGATTATTATCAAGATTCATTCATCACATTGGAAGCTAGGTTTGCGAAAAACGAGACGTTTCTTATGAATGGGAATGAAAAAGTAACCTTGTCAACCCGAAGAATTCCTGTGATTACCTTTAAATATCAAAGGGGAATTAAAGGATTTTTAGGTGGAAACTTTGATTATGAACGATTTACGCTTAAAGCCCATCAGTCTTTTCGAGTAGGTAAAATTGGTCGATCTGATTATACTTTGATGGCGGGGTATACCCCATCAAATTTACCCGCGCCTCTTTTATTTCCACACTTGGGGAATGAGACATTGTTCTTTGTAAGGAGTGCATTTTCCACCATGAATTATTTTGAATTTGTGAGTGATCAGTATGTTTCCTTGCAGTATAATCACAATTTCGATGGGTTGTTATTTAACCGGATACCCTTGATAAAGAGATTGAAGTGGCGTTTTATTACAAGTACAAATATGGTGATTGGAAGCCAACGAGCTTCTAACAAAGAGATTATGAAAGACGTTAATAATCCATTGAAATCGAAGTTTTTAGATCGATATGCTTTTGATGCGCTTGAGCCTGGAAAACCCTATGTAGAGGCAGGGTATGGAATCGATAATATCTTGAAAATTTTCCGCATCCAGGCATTCCATAGACTTAGCTATTTAAACCATGGAACTCCACAGACCTTTAGGTTAATGGCTTCCATCAATGTCTCTTTTTAATTGAAATTAGAATAAATTAAAGACCAAAATTTAAACATTTCAAGAATGTTTTACAAGCATTTGATTTATGAAGCTTAGCACTCTATATTTGACCTCTACCTAGAGGTAGAACTTGAATTATGGTATTACTCATTTTTGGTCTTTCTATTTTAAGCTATCTTCTTGGGTCTATTCCTACTGCTCTTTGGTATGGAGAAACGTATCACGGAATTGACATTCGCAAACATGGGAGTGGAAATGCGGGAGCTACCAATACTTTTAGAGTATTAGGCAAAAAAGCTGGTTCCATCGTTTTGTTTGTTGACGCACTCAAAGGATTTATTGCCACAGGTCTTTCAGCTGTTTTATTTTACTTTCATTTGATTGATTGGCAAACTTGTGTAACCTTAAAAATAGTTTTTGGCTTTCTAGCGATTATTGGCCACCTGCTTCCTGTATTTTGCGAATTTAAAGGAGGAAAAGGAGTAGCTACAACCTTAGGCATGGTGTTGGCGTTGCACCCACAAGCAGCCATCGTCAGTATTTGTGTATTTTTAGTGGTTTTCGCCATTTCAAAATACGTTTCATTGGGCTCCATGATTGCATCCATCGTTTTTCCTTTATTATTAATTTTTGGCGTATTTGGTCAAGAAATCCCTTTATTAATCTATTTCGGGCTATTCATCGCATGCCTTGTCATTTTCACACACCGAGGAAATATCATGCGCATTTTACAGGGTACTGAAAATCGGATGTACCTAATCCCTCGTAAAAAGCAATCGTAAACATTATTTTTTTATATTTGTATAGCTACACATTAGCAATTAGAATCAAATATGAAAGAAACACAAGCGTATATATCCGCCCACCAAGATCGATTTTTAACTGAATTATTAGAATTTTTGCGTATCCCTTCAATATCTGCAGATCCTGCTTATGCGGGTTCTGTTAGGCAAGCCGCAGAATGGATGGCTGAAAACCTCAAAAAAGCCGGTGTTGACCATGTTCGTCTAGAGGAAACAGCGGGTTTCCCCATTGTTTATGGAGAGAAAATGGTGGATGCTAAGGCGCCAACCGTCTTAGTTTATGGGCATTATGATGTTCAACCCGCCGATCCATTAGAGTTATGGGATAATCCTCCTTTTGATCCAATCATTAAAAATGAGGTTATTTATGCCCGTGGTTCATGTGACGACAAGGGTCAGGTCTTTATGCATGTAAAAGCTTTTGAGGCTATGTATGCGACAGGTGAGTTAACCTGCAACGTTAAATTTATGATTGAAGGGGAGGAGGAAATTGGCTCAAACAATTTATCCACTTTCGTCTGTGCCCACAAAGAGCTTTTAAAAGCAGATGTTATTTTAATTTCAGATACGGCTATCATTGCGAATGATACGCCATCCATCGACGTAGGTTTGCGGGGACTTAGTTATATGGAAGTGGCCGTACAAGGACCTAATCGAGATTTACACTCTGGCGTATATGGTGGAGCGGTAGCTAATCCCATTAATATTTTATGTGAAATGATTTCATCGATGCACGATGAATTTAATCGCATTACCATCCCAGGTTTTTACGATGGGGTGTTGGACGTTAGTCCAGCTGATCGCGCTGCCATGGCACAAACGCCTTTTGACTTAGAAGCATATCAAAACGATTTAGGCATTCATGCCGTCCATGGAGAAAAAGGTTTTTCAACCATTGAACGAGCCTCGATTAGGCCAACATTAGACGTCAATGGTATTTGGGGTGGATATACTGGCGAGGGAGCAAAGACTGTTTTGCCTTCCATGGCCTATGCGAAAATTTCCATGAGGTTAGTTCCCAATCAGTCCTCTGAGCAAATTACTAAACTATTTACAGACTATTTTTTAGCTGCAGCTCCTAAGGGAGTTAAAGTGACTGTGACTCCACATCATGGAGGCGAAGCCTATTTAATGCCGACGGATAGCATTGCATTCCAAGCAGCATCTGAGGCTTTGGCGAAGACTTTTGGAAAAGATCCCGTGCCGACTCGTGGAGGCGGGAGTATTCCCATTGTAGCTTTATTCGAAAAGGAGTTGGGAATTAAATCTATATTAATGGGTTTTGGTCTCGATTCAGATGCCATCCATTCTCCAAACGAGCATTATGGCTTGTTTAATTTTTATAAGGGAATCGAAACTATTCCATATTTTTTCTCAAATTATAACGAATTATACCAACAATAATGGCCGAAAATCTAACCTTATTGGCAACCGAATCTGCTTCCTCCTATCAGAATTTAGAGCAGCAGAGTGTTGAAACGTTACTCCGACAAATGAACGCGGAAGATAAAACGGTTGCTCATTCGGTCGAAAAAGAGATACCGGCGATCGAAGCGCTCGTGAATCAAATTGTTCCGCGAATGAAACAAGGTGGACGCTTATTTTATATTGGGGCTGGAACTTCTGGCCGACTAGGCGTTGTGGATGCTTCGGAATGTCCGCCAACGTATGGTGTGGCTTTTGATCGGGTTATTGGATTAATTGCCGGAGGTGATGGGGCGATCCGAAAGGCCGTTGAGAATGCTGAAGATGATGAAAAGCAGGCTTGGTTGGACATGAAAGCCTATGAAATAGGTGCGCTAGATACGGTGATAGGAATAGCCGCTTCCGGTAGAACGCCCTACGTAGTGGGTGGTTTACGAGCAGCAAATGAGCATGGAATTCTTACAGGTTGTATCGTATGTAATGCGGGCGGAGTTGTGACCAAAGAAGCAAAATATCCCATCGAAGTGATTGTTGGGCCAGAATTTGTCACGGGAAGCACTCGGATGAAATCGGGAACAGCACAGAAATTGGTCTTAAATATGATCTCGACTTCGGTGATGATCCAACTAGGACATGTGCAAGGGAATAAGATGGTCGACATGCAATTAAGCAATCATAAATTAGTATTAAGAGCGATTATGATGGTTCGTGAAGCGACTGGAATTAGTGAAGAAAGTGCTGCGGAACTATTAGAAAAGCATGGAAGTGTAAGAAATGCAATAGATTCATTAAAAAAGGCGTAATTCAGGGCAGTATTTTAATGAGAATTCCCTTAATTTGTGAATCCAATTTGGAAGTTTAAATTTTTACCTATTAATATTAATTTTTTATGAAAACGATATCTAAGTTAATTTTTACAGCAGTATTGAGTTTTTCAGCCTTGAGTTTTCAAGCTAAAGCTGAAGATTTTCCAGAAGCAATTAAGCCTTTGATGCAAAAGTATACTTGTTTTGCTTGTCACAAAGTAGATGCAAGATTAGTTGGACCTGCTTACCAAGATGTGGCTAAGAAGAAATACAGTGTGGATAAAATAGTTGCACTGATTGCAAAACCTCAACCTAGTAATTGGCCTGGTTACCCTCCAATGGCTCCTATGACAAATGTTCCAAAGGACGATGCCATCAAAATAGCAAAATGGATTAATTCATTGAGATAAAAAAAATCCCGGTTTAGGCCGGGATTTTTTTTGATTATTTTTTAGCTGGGGCTTTTTTAGCTGCCGGCTTTTTTTCTGCCTTGGGTTTTTCTGGATCTTCTTTCACGGGCTTTGATTCCTTAGCTGCCTTTTTTGGAAAAAGTTCAGGAACATGGGTAAATAAAATCAGGTACCAATTTAAGATTTTTTTGATGTCGGATGCGAATACTCGATCAGCATCATAATTGGGAACTACCGTAGATATTACGCCATAAAGTTCTAAATCCGTTGATTTTCGAGGCTCTATCGGCAATACGCCATTAAACATCTCATGTATTTTTAAGAACAATTCAGCCAAAGGCATGGTGCTATCTTGGTGATCATCTAAATAAAGAGAAATGTCTTTCAGTACCGAAATTCTGGTTTGGCCACTCACCACTGATTTTTGTTTTGCCGCATCTAATGTCTCGACGATAACTCCAGTTCTTGTTGGCTTTAACACTTTAAATAATCCTGGTTTACCAGAGATGTGGGCAACTTCGTTCAATAATTCCATGAATATGTTTAATAATTCGACTGCAAAATTAGTACTATTTCCCTATTTTGTAAGGTGATGTTTGAATTAATTGCTCTATATTTTTCATTATGTCTTCTCGGCCTACATGTTTTTCAGCTGAGGTAATAAAAATGGTTGGCAATGTTTCCCAAGACTCTAACAGATAATTTTTATATAATTCAACGCTATCACCTACTTGCTTTTGCGATAGTTTATCGGCCTTCGTGAAAACGATATGAAAGGGGACTTGCTCGATGACCATTCGGTTCATGAACTCAATGTCTACGATTTGGGGTTTGATTCGAATGTCAATCAATACGAAAAGACAAGTCAAATTTTCCCGATGAAGTAAATAATCAAAAATCATTTTTTCGAAATCCCTTCTTTTCTCTTTACTTACTTTGGCATATCCATATCCTGGCAAATCGACTAAATACCATTTTTCATTAATCATGAAGTGGTTGATCAATTGCGTTTTTCCTGGAGTTTGAGAGGTTTTTGCTAGACCTTTATGAAAGGTCAATGAATTAATCAAAGAAGACTTTCCAACATTAGACCGGCCAATAAACGCAAATTCAGGGAAACTAGCTGGAGGACTTTTTGTAAAATCGGTATTGCTTGTAATGAATCGGGCGATAATAGGTGCTGCAGCCATGGGGTAAATGTTAGTTTGCAAAGGTAAGGGAAAATTAGGTATTAGGTAATAGGTTGTGTGTAATACCTATTTTTCCTTTACCTTTGTACCTTCAAAATGGAAAAATTACAAAACGATTTAATCATTCGTGCCGCGTTAGGCCAACCAGTTGAACGGGTACCCGTTTGGGTGATGCGCCAAGCCGGTCGAATCTTGCCTGAATATCGAGAGGTTCGAGCAAAAGCAGGGTCTTTTATTGCCTTGGCCACGAACCCAGAAATGGCGGCAGAAGTTACCCTACAACCTGTAGATAGGTTTGGTGTAGATGCGGCGATTATTTTTTCAGACATTTTAGTGGTTCCTGAGGCCATGGGCCTGCCTTATTTGATGGAAGAACAAAAAGGACCCGTGTTTCCTGAGGTGATTCGTTCGCATGCCGACTTAGCCAAGATTCGTCTAGCTAATCCCGAGGAAGATTTGAAATATGTCCTAGATGCGATTAAAATTGTCAAAAAAGAATTAGCTGGACGCGTTCCTTTAATCGGTTTCGCAGGGGCGCCATTTACAATTTTTTGTTATATGGTGGAGGGGAAAGGTTCAAAAACTTTTTCTCAAGCGAAAAAAATGCTGTACGCAGAACCGGCTTTAGCTCATGCGCTATTGCAAAAAATTACCGATTCTACGATTGCCTATTTAAAAGCTCAGGTGGTTGCTGGGGCTAATTTATTGCAGATATTTGATTCTTGGGCAGGTATTTTATCACCTTCACAATACAGTGCATTTTCAATTCCTTATTTAAAGCAAATCTGTGATGCCATCCAGGATGTTCCTCTAACTTTATTTGCCAAAGGTGCATTTTTCGCTAGAGCCGAAATGGCCCAATTGGATTGTCAGACCATTGGTCTAGACTGGAATATGGACATAGCGGAATCGCGCGCGCTTGTAGGATCTCACAAAACCTTGCAAGGCAATTTAGATCCTTGTGTCTTATATGGTGATTTCAAAACGGTGGAAGCTGAGACCAAAGGGATGTTGAAGGCTTTTGGGGGCCAACGATACATCGCCAATTTGGGCCATGGGGTTTATCCAGATATTCACCCAGATAAAGTTCAATGTTTCGTGGATACGGTTCAAGGGTATCAGTAACTATTTCAAGAAGTTCACTTAATTCCATTTTTCTCCTTTTTAAACAATTTTTTATTGGGGTAATTTTTGCGCCTAAATAAATATAACTAAAAAAATAGTTACAAACATTTTGTAACTAAAAATTTAGTTATACATTTGTCCCAACAAAAAATCTAAAAAGATGAAAAAATTAACGCAAGCAGAGGAGCAGGTAATGCAGGTCATTTGGAACTTGCCGGAAGGCGGGTTTTTAAAGGATATCATTGAAATGTTACCAGAGCCCAAACCGCACTCGAATACGGTGGCCACTTTATTGAAGATTTTAGTGGAGAAGGATTTTGTTCAGATTTCAAATCCAAATCGTAATAATCTCTATTTCGCAAAAGTTTCGAAGCAGGATTATTCAGGCCTAAGAATGGCTGGTCTAACGGAATCTTTTTTTGATGGATCTTATTCAAATGTCGTTTCATTTCTTGTTGACAAAAAGCAAATGTCCATCGAAGATTTAGAATTGTTAGTTCAAAATTTAAAATCGAAAGGGGATGAATAAGACCGAGCTATTTTCATATGTGCTGAAATCGATGATTTTGTCGGGTATATTTTTTGGCTATTATTTCCTGTTTCTGAAGAATACAATTTACCACGTCTACAATCGTTTTTATCTGTTGGCTTCGATGGCTTTGAGTTTAGCGATTCCCTTCTTTAAACTTTCGATGTTTAGCATAACAGAGGAACAAGCCGCAGGAGCAAAACAGGTATTGATTTATTTGACTCAACTTCCAGCGTCACCGGTGCAGGAAGAAAATATAGCATGGGAAATCATAGTTATGACCACCATTAGCAGCTTATTTGTGTGTTATTTGGTCTACTCGGTGCTACGGATTTTCCGATTGAAAGCGATGAATAGTCATACACAAATGGGCGAATTCACATTCATTGAAACGGATTTGGATGAGGCTCCTTTTTCGTTTTTCTCGAATCTTTTTTGGAAAAAATCCATCTCCATTGAAGATGAAAGTGGTCAAAAAATATTGAAGCACGAGCTCGCCCATATCCGCGAGAGACACTCATGGGACCGCCTTTTTTCGCAGATTATATGCTCTGTTTTTTGGATGAATCCATTCAACTGGTTTATCCAAAAGGAATTACAAAACATTCACGAATTTATTGCTGACCGGGAAGCTGTAGGCGCTGGAGAGGTGGATGCTTTTGCCAAAATGCTTTTACAAACTTATTACGGCAATCATTTTTTAAACCCTAGTCACTCATTCTATTATTCATCCATTAAACGAAGAATTATTATGTTAACAATCTCCCAATCCCCCAAATACGCCTACCTGAGAAAGGTGGCCGTGTTACCAATGTTGGCCTTTATTTTTGGCCTTATTCTCTATCCAATTAAGCGCGCAAAAACCAAAGCCTAAGAAAAAAGCAGAGGTCCAATACACAATAACAATGCGACCAGACTCTACCACTTTTTCAGACCCTAAAACGGGGAAGAAAGTGTTTTCTGTAGCCACGAAAGATATGCCACCTCCGCCGCCACCCTCTCCGCCCGCTCCACCTGCTGCTCCAGCAGGACCAAAATCCGTTTTGAAGGTTGAATTGGACACAGTTGGGGGAGGTTCTTTTTCTGACAATCCAATAATATTTATTGCAAAAAAGGTAGCAGACAGAAAAGCTGTAAGTTCGAAACCTTTGCGCATGGAGGTAGATGGTGTAACATTCGTCGCTCCTCGAATTGAAAAAAATAAACCCTTGGTGGTTGTTGATGGAGTTATCATGAAAGATTTGGATTTAAACATAATTAATCCAAATACAATTGAAGCCATTAATGTCTTAAAGGGAGAAAAAGCTTTGGCAAAATACGCTGAAAAAGGCGCCAATGGAGTCATCGAAATCATTACAAAAAAATAACTTATTATAATTAGGGGTTAAAAAATGTTTATTTAATGAAAGAGATTTGTAATAGGCGATGATTTTCATCAGCCTATTACCCCGTTTGGGATGAAACATGATTTAATGGTTGCTAGGCATAAAAAAAGCCAAACTTTTAGGTTTGGCTTTTTAATACATAAAATCTGCTTATTTTGCCGAATAATTCGGAGCTTCCTTCGAAATGCTCACGTCATGTGGGTGACTTTCCTTTACTCCTGCTGAGGTGATTTTGACAAATTTTGCATCTTGCATTTTTTCAATCGACGCAGCGCCGCAATATCCCATACCGGCTTTCAATCCACCGACCATTTGGTATAAAATTTCAGTTACGGAGCCCTTAAATGGCACTCGGCCTACAATCCCCTCGGGCACTAATTTCTTAATGTCATCTTCCGCATCTTGGAAATAACGGTCTTTGGACCCATCTTCCATAGCTTCTAACGAACCCATCCCACGATATGATTTGAATTTACGTCCTTCTAAAATAATCATTTCACCCGGCGCTTCATCCGTTCCGGCTAATAAGGATCCGATCATCACGGTGCTAGCTCCTCCGGCAATTGCCTTAGCCACATCACCCGAATACCGAATTCCGCCATCGGCAATTAATGGAATATTATAAGGTTTTAATGCTTTGGCCGCTTCGTAAACTGCGGTTAATTGAGGCATTCCCACCCCTGCAATAATACGCGTAGTACAAATACTTCCAGGTCCCACACCTACTTTAACCGCGTCAGCCCCTGCTTCTGCTAAGGCTTTTGCCGCCTCACCGGTGGCAATATTTCCGACAATAACCTCTAAGGTCGGAAATGCTTTTTTGACCGATTTCAAGGCATCAATCACCCCTTTAGAATGTCCATGGGCAGTATCGATGCTAATTACATCAACACCCACTTGGACTAAAGCTTGTACACGATCCAATAAATCTGGAGTAACTCCCACCGCAGCACCTACACGCAAACGGCCTAAGGAATCTTTGGATGCCAAAGGATGGGATTTGCGCTTTAAAATATCTTTATAGGTAATCAAGCCGATAAGCTTTCCGTTTTTGTCTACAATCGGCAATTTTTCAATTTTATGTTCCTGCAAAATGCTTTCCGCATCTTCCATGGTAATACCTTCTTTGGCTGTTATCAAATTTACTTTGGTCATAATTTCAGCAACCGGACGTGCTGTCTGCTTTTGAAACCGCAAATCCCGGTTGGTCAATATCCCCACCAATTTCCCTGCGTCATCAATCACGGGAATACCCCCAATTTTGAATTCCTTCATGATGCGCTGCGCATCTCCTAAGGTTTGATTGTCTTTTAACGTGACCGGATCTATGATCATTCCAGACTCAGAACGCTTTACTTTGCGTACTTGTGCAGCCTGTTGGTCTATCGTCATATTTTTATGAATGATTCCAATTCCACCTTCTTGGGCCAATGCAATCGCCAATGCGGCCTCTGTAACGGTATCCATGGCGGCTGAAATAATCGGAATATTAATCGTAATATTTCGAGTTAACCTTGTTTGCGTACTTACTTCACGAGGTAAGACCTCCGAATACGCTGGCAATAACAATACGTCATCGTAAGTTAAAGCTTCAAAGAGAAATTTATTGGAATCGAGCATAGCAAATATATTGAATGGGTAACGGTAGACGGTTGATGAAACGAATACTACCCTTATTTGCCGGATAAAATTACAATTTTTTTTTGTAATATTTGAATTATGATTAAAAAAATCCATTTTTTAGGACTGTTCATTCTCCTGATTTCATCTCAAATTTTTGCTCAATCAGTTAAATATGCGTTTGAAACATCTCGCATGGGTTCACCTTTTCGGATTGTTGTATCGACAAACGATAGTCTTGGAATTTCAAAAGTCATTCAAAGTTCATTTGATTTGGCGCGCGATTTAGAGGCTCAATTGAGCGATTATCAAATTCATTCAGAATTAAGTCAAGTAAACGTAAGAGCCGGGACGGGAGAGTTTTTCCCCATTCATTCTTCTTTGAAAGAGATTTTATGCGTCGCGTTACAAGCAGAAGATTTGACGCAAGGGGCTTTGAATGTAAAATTAGGTAGGCTAGTTCAAGCTTGGAGAAAAACGCGGAAAGATAAGATATTGCCAGATGAAAAAGAGCTTAGGAAAATTGCCGCTGCTATTCAGGGGAAATGCATTGAATTCTCCAAGGATTCGACAAAATTACGGTTGGCCAACCGAGCATGCCAATTAGACCTAGGTTCCTTGGGAAAAGGATTTGTGGCACAGAAAGTTTTAGACCATTTAATAAATAAATCATGGCCTTATGTGTTAGTGGAGGCTGGAGGGAAAATATGCATGACTTCATTGGATAAAATGGGGGGAGAATGGGTCCTAGGCTTAGAGATTCCAGGAGGTACAGCTATTTCAGATCAGATGTTATCTTTGAAAAATTGCTCCATTGCCAGTTCAGGGAAGACATACCAACAAGTTCAAATTGGCGACCAAGTGTATTCGCATGTATTAGATCCAAGAACCGGAATGGCTTTAACGCATGGACGTTCCGCCACAGCTATTGCACCCGATGGGACTTTGGCGGATTGGCTTGCGACAGCGGCCACGATAATGCCCATAGGAGAAATTGAAAAATTATTGGTAAAATTGCCTAATGTTCGTTTATTGGTTTGGGAATTCAAAGCGGGCAAACTAGACATTTTACTAAATCGTAACCTTTTGTAGTATGAAATATATTTTAATTTGTTGTTTTTCCTTCCTCATTTCTCCACTTTTAAATGCCCAAAAACTAAGCTCTTATAATCAAATTATCCCGGGAAGTACGGTTTCATTTGATATGGTAGCTGTGCCAGCGGGTGAGTTTTTACTAGGTAGTTCGCCACAAGATGTTGGTCATAAAGCAGATGAGGGACCTCAAAAAAAAGTGAAAATAAATGCTTTTTGGATGGGAAAAACAGAAGTAACGTATGATGAATATCAATTATTTTTTGAGGAGGAGCGTGACCCCGAGCCGAAGCCGGCCAAAACCGGACCTGATGCCATTACTAGGCCTAGTCCTCCCTACATTGATTTCACCTTAGGTATGGGGAAAGTAGGTGGATTCCCGGCAAATTCGATGCAGCAATATTCAGCAATCATGTATTGTAAATGGTTATATGCCAAAACGGGTATTTTCTATCGAATTCCAACGGAAATAGAATGGGAATACGCGTGCAAGGCTGGGCAAAAAAATCCCATCGAACCCTTAGATGAGTATGCTTGGTATGCTAAAAATTCTCAGGAAAAATACCATCATGTGGGATTAAAAAAACCGAATGCTTTTGGTTTGTATGATATGCTGGGAAATGTTTCTGAATGGGTCTTAGATCATTATGATGCGGAAGGATATAAAAAATCAGAATCTCCTGTTTTTATAGATAAATATGCAGATGCAATCGTTAGAGGAGGAAATTTTCAAGATGAAAAGGGATTAGTAAGTCCCTCCGCTCGATTTGCTGCAGACCCAGTTTGGAATCGTAGAGACCCACAAATACCTAAAAGTATTTGGTGGAACGCGGATGCCCCCTTTGTTGGTTTTAGAATTATTCGACCTCACCCGCAGCCAAGTACTCAGGAAATTAGGACATTTTTTGAAAAATATTTAAATTGAGAATCTAAACTATTTATACATGAAAAATTCAAGAAGAGATTTTGTTAAGCAGTCGGGCTTAGCTGCGAGTGGATTAATTTTAAGTCCATGGGCGTCGAACGCATTTGCAGGCCAAAGCCTGGTAGGCGACACGCTCAAAGTAGCCATTATTGGTTGCGGAGGCCGAGGAACAGGTGCCATTACTCAGGCATTAAGTACAAAAGAAAATATCAAGTTAGTTGCGATGGCAGATGTTTTCCGTGATCGTTTGGATGATTGCTACAACAATTTGATGAAATCAAGAGCGAAGGACGCTTCAGCAAAAGCAATCCCAATTAGTCAAAAAGTGGATGTGCCAGAAGCTCATAAATTTGTAGGTTTTGATGCTTATAAAAAGGCAATGGCATTAGCTGATGTCGTTATTTTGACTACGCCTCCAGGATTTAGACCTCCTTATTTTGAGGAAGCAGTGGCTCAAGGAAAGCAAATTTTCATGGAAAAACCAGTGGCTACAGATCCAGCTGGAATCCAACGTGTATTAGCTGCGGCTAAAATAGCGAAGCAAAAGAAATTAAATGTGGTGGTGGGTTTGCAACGTCATTATCAAAATTCATACAAGGAACTGATGAAAAGAATTCAGGACGGACAAATTGGAGATATTGTTTCAGCGTCTTGCTGGTGGAATAATGATGGTGTTTGGGTTAAACCACGTAAAGAAGGTCAGACTGAAATGGATTACCAATTACGCAACTGGTATTATTTCAATTGGATGTGTGGGGATCATATTACTGAGCAACATATTCATAATATTGACGTCATCAACTGGGCTAAAAATGGTTATCCAGTAAAAGCTCGTGGAACGGGTGGTCGTGAAGTAAGAAAAGGGAAGGATTATGGTGAAATTTTTGATCATCATATTGTTGAGTTTGAATATGCGGATGGTACAATCTTGAATAGCCAATGCCGTCACATTCCAGGTACTTGGGCGAAGGTGGATGAATTGGTGATTGGGACAAAGGGCCGTGTGCAATTTGATTCAGCTAAAATTTTAGATACCAAAGGAAATCTTCAATATGCTTTTGATAAAAAGACGAAGGAAAATAATCCATATCAAACAGAGCATGATGAATTATGGGCTACCGTGGCAGCAGGAGAATACAAGTTTGCGGATGCTGAAAATGGCGCTTATTCGACCATGACATCTATTTTAGGACGTATGGCTACCTATTCAGGTCAAGTGATCGAATGGGATAAAGCGATCAATTCAGGGCTTAATATAGCACCGTCTACATTTAGTTGGGATGCTGATATGCCATCCAAGCCAGATGCAAATGGTTTGTATGCTGTGGCGGTACCTGGAAAAACAAAGTATTTTTAAAAAATTATCTCAAAAAAACTAGATTTTTAATTAAATTGCGGCTTCATTTTTTAGCCTAATGTAATGAACTATCAACCACAGGATTTTCTTCCGATTTTTGCACAACTCGCGGCGGCCCTAGCCTTTATTGTGGCTACTATGCTTGCGACACATGCAATGGGTCCTAAAAGGCATTCAGAGAAAAAAGATGATACGTTTGAATGTGGGATTGAGTCAGTAGGAGACGCCCGCATACCCATTTCAGTTAAATATTTTTTAGTAGCCATTTTATTTGTGCTATTTGATATAGAAATCGTTTTCATGTACCCTTGGGCAGTAAATTTCAAGGAATTATCATGGGATGGATTTTATGAAATGATTGTGTTTATGGGCTTGCTATTGGCAGGTTTCGTTTATGTAATTAAAAAAGGAATTTTAACCTGGGAAAAGTAAACTTTCAAACGAATTGATGGTTTATATATTTCAAGACACCATCTAGTTGATATGAGTAATTCAAACATAAGTATGGTGGAATCGCCACCGGGATTAGAGGGACAAGGTTTTTTTGCGACAAGTTTAGATTCATTGGTGGGACTGGCCAGAGCTAATTCGCTTTGGCCTTTGCCATTTGCGACCTCTTGTTGTGGTATCGAATTCATGTCGACCATGGCTTCGCATTATGACATTGGACGTTTTGGGGCGGAAAGACTTAGTTTTTCGGCACGTCAAGCGGACGTATTGATGGTCATGGGAACGATTGCCAAAAAAATGGCTCCCGTGGTAAAACAGGTTTATTTACAGATGGCGGAACCTCGTTGGGTTTTATCGGTAGGTGCTTGTGCATGTTCTGGTGGAATTTTTGATACGTATTCTGTTTTACAGGGTATTGATCGAATCATCCCAGTGGATGTTTACGTGCCAGGTTGTCCTCCACGTCCAGAGCAAATTTTGGACGGGTTTATGCAAATCCAAGAATTGGCAAAAAAAGAAAGCACGCGCAGGAGAAACATGCCTGAGTACAAAGCTTTATTGGCTTCTTACGGAATAGAATAAGGCTAGGGATATGGAAAAATTGAATAATCAACAAATCATTGAGGCACTTCAAAAGACCTTTGGGGAAGATGCGGTGTATGGCATAGGGGAATCTCATGGGATACTTCAGGTGACTACTCATGTGGACAATATCGTTCCAATGATGCATTTTTTATATGCAGATCCTATTTTAAAGTTTCAGTTTTTGACCGATTTAGCGGGCATACATTTTCCGGAAGCAAAAGGTCAAGAGCTGGGTGTTGTCTATCATTTGCACAGTTTAGAGAATAATGTGCGTTTGTGGATCAAGGCCTATGCGCCCATAGAGGCACCTAATTTTCCTACACTGACGGGTTTGTATGCATCGGCCAATTGGATGGAGCGGGAAGCCTTTGATTTTTATGGAATTATTTTTGAAGGTCATCCAAATTTGATCCGCATTTTAAATTTAGATGATATGGATTACCACCCGATGCGCAAAGAGTATCCGTTAGAAGATGCGACGCGTCATGATAAGATTGATGAAATGTTTGGTAGATAATCTACTTATTGATAAATTTTTATGTCTGAAATAGCCTTAGTAAATAGTCCAAATGTTGGTTTAGATAAAACACAAAAGGGTGGTCCTTATGTGAATGATTTGTCGACACTTAATTTAGGGCCTACACATCCAGCCACGCATGGTATTTTTCAAAACATCTTGACGATGGATGGGGAAACCATTGTGGATGCGGAACAAACGGTGGGGTATATTCATCGGGCGTTTGAGAAAATCGCTGAGCGACGTCCATTTTACCAGATCACTACGTTGACGGATCGGATGAATTATTGTTCATCGCCGATCAACAACATGGGTTGGCATTTGACTGTTGAGAAATTATTAGGCATTGAGGTTCCAAAACGTGCGCAATACATTCGTGTAATCATGATGGAGTTAGCTCGGTTAGCGGATCACATTGTTTGTAATTCAATTTTGGCTGTGGACACAGGAGCCTTAACGGGTTTCTTGTATGTCTATCAATGGAGAGAGCATATTTATGAAATTTATGAGGAGTTATGCGGGGCCCGATTGACCACTAATATGGGTCGTTTTGGTGGCATGGAGCGTGATTTATCTAAGGTAGCCATTGAAAAAATAAATGTTTTGTTAGAAGGATTGCCTAAAGGGTTAAAGGAGTTTGAGGGAATGGTGATGCGCAATCGAATTTTCATGGATCGTACTCAAAATGTGGGAGCTATTTCCGCAGAGCGCGCATTAAATTACGGTTTTACAGGACCTAATTTACGTGCTGCCGGGGTAGATTATGATGTCCGTTCTTTGAATCCTTATTCTTCGTATGAAGATTTTGAATTTGACGTGCCGGTGGGAACGAAGGGTGATACCTATGATCGTTTTTTAGTTCGCGAGGAGGAGATGTGGCAGAGTTTACGCATCATCCAACAAGCCATGGATAATCTTCCTGAGGGGCCATATCACGCAGATGCACCGCATTATTATTTGCCGCCAAAGCAGGAGGTATATAAAAATATGGAGGCATTAATTTATCATTTTAAAATTGTGATGGGGGAGATCGATGCTCCGGTGGGTGAGGTTTATCAGTCGGTCGAGGGCGGAAATGGAGAATTAGGGTTTTATTTAGTATCAGATGGGGGTCGGACACCTTATCGGTTAAAGTTTAGACGTCCGGGATTTATTTATTACCAGGCGTTCCCTGAGATGATCAAGGGTTCTTCGCTTTCTGATGCGATTGTTACTATGTCGTCTATGAATGTGATTGCTGGAGAGTTAGATACTTAATACATGGAAGCAAAAAATACAATTGTTTTTCCGGCGGAGACGTTGGATTTAGTTCAAAAAATAATGAAACGTTATCCGGAGGGAAAGCATAAATCTGCGATACTTCCTATTTTGCATTTGGCTCAAGCGGAATGGAAATGGTGTAGTCCTGAGGTAATGGATTATGTGGCTTCATTGCTTTCAATCGCCCCTGTAGAAGTATACGAAGTGGCTTCATTTTATACGATGTTTCATTTGGAGCCTGTTGGCGAGCATGTGATTGAATATTGTAGAACGGGTCCTTGTTGTCTGATGGGGGGCGTGGAAGTGTATGATCATTTGAAAAAACGTTTGGGAATTCAGACGGGAGAGACTACTTCTGATGGCAAGTTTACGATTAAGGAAGTGGAGTGTTTGGCGGCATGTGGTTGGGGTCCTGTCTTTCAAATTAGAGAAAAGTTTTATATGCAATTAACGGCAGAGAAGGTGGATCAGATTATAGATGAACTTAGTAAATAGGCTGGAATGAAAATATTAACGGAACATATAGACGTACCAGGGATTGAAACCATTGATGTTTTTTGCAAACATGGTGGTTATCAGGCGGTGGAAAAGGCGATTAAAAAAATGACACCCGATGAGGTAACGGAAGAGGTGAAAAAATCGGGTTTACGGGGTCGCGGAGGAGCTGGATTTCCGGTAGGGATGAAGTGGTCTTTTTTGGCTAAGCCAGAGGGGATTCCACGTTATTTGGTGTGTAATGCAGATGAATCTGAGCCCGGAACATTTAAGGATCATTATTTGATGTGGAAATCTCCACATACCTTGATTGAGGGAATGATTGTTTCAAGTTTTGCTTTAGGGGCTAATACCTCTTATATCTATGTGCGGGGTGAGTTGATGTATGTCATTCACATTTTGGAAAAAGCGATTCAAGAGGCGTATGATAAGGGGTATTTGGGTAAAAATATTTTGGGATCTGGCTATGATTTAGATCTTTATGTTCAGCCTGGTGGAGGCGCCTATATATGTGGCGAAGAAACGGCATTGCTGGAATCATTGGAAGGCAAAAGGGGTAATCCTCGGATTAAACCTCCTTTTCCAGCGGTAAAAGGGGTGTGGCAGTGTCCTACGGTGGTGAATAATGTGGAGTCGATTGCGGCAACTTCCTGGATCATAAATCATGGGGGTGATGCATATGCGGCGATTGGTGTGGGAAGAAGTACGGGTACCAAATTGATTTCGGCATCGGGACATATTCGTAAGTCGGGTGTTTATGAAATTCCGTTGGGAATCACGGTGGAAGATTTTATATATTCGGATGAATGGTGTGGTGGAATTCGGGATGGACATAAGTTGAAAGCTGTAGTAGCCGGTGGTTCATCGGTCCCTATTTTATCCGCTGAAATGATTTTGAATACCGCCGATGGAGAGAAAAGATTAATGACGTATGAATCCTTATCGGACGGTGGATTTGCCACGGGAACGATGTTGGGTTCTGGAGGTTTCATTGTCATGGATGAAACTACGTGCATTGTGCATAATACCTTGACATTTGCTCGTTTTTATCACCATGAATCTTGTGGACAATGCTCGCCTTGTCGCGAGGGAACAGGTTGGATGGACAAGGTGATTTATCGAATTGAGCATGGGAAAGGAAGAAAAGAGGATATTGATTTATTGGTCGATGTGGCCAAAAAAATAGAGGGAAATACGATTTGTCCTTTAGGAGATGCGGCTGCATGGCCGGTGGCTGCTGCGATTAGGCATTTTAGAGATGAGTTTGAATGGCACATTGAGCATCCTGAGTTAGCGATTCAGCCTGGAGCTGTTTACATGCGTCCGGGTGCTAGTTGGGCCCAATAAACAATCAAATGACTTCGAAAATTCTGTTTGTCGGTCATGATGCGAATGGTGCTGGAGCGCAAATAGTGTTATTGAATTGGTTGAAAGCGGAGGCAGGTAGAGGTAAAAAGAATTATTTGTTGTTGGAAAAAGGCGGAGACCTTTTGCCTCAATATGAACAATATGCCAAAGTTTGGGTGTGGCGAAAGGGACCTAACAAGATTGAAAAGATTTATAAAAAAATACCTTTTCTCAAACGTGAGGATCGGGTAGATCGGGAACCGAACCGTATGGAAATGGCGGTGATGGTGAAAGAATTTAGACGGGAGAAATTTAGTCTGATTTTAGGAAACACGGTGGCTTCATTAAGTTTATTGCAGCAGCTTCAAGGAATGCGAATTCCTTTTGGGGCCTATGTGCATGAGCTTGATTTTTCGCTGACTATGTATGCTTCTGAAAAAGATATGTATTTTTTGGCCCAACAAACAAGCATGGTTTTTTGCGTTTCGAAGCAGGTAAACCGATTGTTAGTGGACAAATTTAATGTGCCAGAGGAGCGGACCTTATTATTGCCGCCCATCATTGAAATTCCTAAAAATCGTTCGGATCGAGGAAATCAAGTGCGGGAAGATTTAGGAATTCCGAGTGATGCCTTGGTCGTTTTAGGGTGTGGGTTAGCCGAATGGAGAAAGGGTACTGATATATTTATTCGGGTGGCCCGACAAGTTATTCGTAAAATGCCAAAGGTGCATTTTATTTGGTTAGGAGTAGGGGATAATATTTTTTCGGCTGAATTAAAGGCTGAAAAGGAACATTGGGATGAAGGGAAACAAGTGCATTTAGTTCCTCAAAAATTGGATTCAAAACCCTATTTTGAGTCGATGGACATGTTTTTTTTATCTTCAAGAGAAGATCCATTTCCGTTGGTTATGCTGGAGGCGGCCTATCATCAAAAACCTATTTTAGGTTTTAAAGAAAGTGGTGGTGTAAGTGATTTTTTACAGGATTTCCCTGACATGTTAGTGGGATATCTGGAGGAAGAGGAGGCAAGGGATGGAATAATAAAATGGCTTGAGACGGATGTAAGTACTCAAATCGAAATGAGGTTAGAATTGAAAAATAGATCATTGCAATATTCAGCCGAATGTTTTTTAGAACGTTGGCATAATATGGGTTTAAAATAAGTAAAAATGAAAGTAACGATAGATAATATCACGTTAGAGGTAGAACAGGGAACGACGATTATGCAGGCGGCCCGACAAATTGGACCTGAGATTGCACCTCCGGCCATGTGCTATTATGAGCCATTAAAGGCTTCTGGTGGTAAATGCCGAGGATGTTTAGTGAAGGTGACGGCTGGTTCTGAAAAGGATCCAAGGCCGATGCCTAAATTAGTTCCTGCCTGTCTAACCCAAGTGCAAGACGGTATGATTGTGGAAAACACGATCAACGAAGAGGTGCTTGAAACGAGACGTGGTATAGTAGAATTTTTGTTATTAAATCATCCTTTAGATTGCCCTGTTTGTGATCAGGCGGGCGAGTGTCATTTGCAAGATTTTTCTTTTGAACATGGGGTTTCAAACACGAGGACCGCTGAGGAAAGAAATACGTTTGAGCCGACGGACCTGGGGCCCAACATACAATTGCACATGAATCGCTGTATTTTATGTTACCGTTGTGTCTATACGGCGGATCAGATTACAGATGGTCGTGTGCATGGGGTGATGAATCGAGGGGATCATGCAGAAATCAGTACCTACATTGGCAAGGCGATTGACAATGATTTTTCAGGTAATATCATTGATGTTTGTCCTGTGGGCGCATTGACTGACAAAACATACCGATTTAAAAGCAGAGTTTGGTTTTCCAAACCCGTTGAAGCTCATTGTGACTGTGAAAAATGTTCGGGCCAAGTAACTTTATGGTACAAGGGTGACGAAGTGATCCGAGTTACGGGGCGTAAAAATCAGTGGGGTGAGGTAAAAGAATTTATCTGCAATACTTGCCGATTTGATCGCAAGAAAACAGCTGAATGGACGATTGATGGTCCCACTCAAATTTCGCGTCATTCTGTTATTTCAGCAAACAAATATGGGGCAAACTTAATTCAGCCTACCTTTCCTATCAGCCAAGCGGCTAGGGATTATAAGTTGATCAATGATGATCGCGATCGAAGTTTTTTGACGGATCAAATTAAATTAGAAGCTAAAAAATAATATGGATTTACTATCAGATTTTTTTCTTGCTAAGGCTGCGTTTATTGGAATTGTATTTGCCATTACATTGGGCATAGCTGCTTATTCCACTTATTTTGAGCGTAAAATTGCGGCTTTCATGCAAGATCGTATTGGTCCAGATCGCGCAGGTCCTTTTGGGATATTGCAACCTTTGGCTGATGCGGTGAAGATGTTTATGAAGGAAGATTTTATTCCGGCCAATTCAAACAAATGGTTGTTTATCGCGGGTCCGTGTTTGTCGATGTTAACGGCTCTGATGACTTCTGCCGTTGTACCTTTTGGGGATACGGTGACCATCGGTGGTGTAACTTTCGATCTACAGGGAATTGATGTGAATATTGGAATCTTATGGGTTTTTGGTATTGTTTCTTTGGGTGTTTACGGAATTTTAATTGGCGGCTGGGCGTCCAACAACAAGTATTCGTTGTTAGGGGCGATTCGTGCGGCATCTCAAAACATCTCATATGAACTGGCGATGGGATTGGCGATTATCGCCATTTTATTGTTTACAGGAAGTTTATCTACTAAGGCAATTGTGGAGGGTCAGCAAAATGGGCATTGGAATATTTTTTACCAACCGCTTGGCTTCATCATCTTTTTGATTTGTGCTTTTGCGGAATGCAATAGAACTCCATTCGATTTACCAGAATGTGAGACGGAATTGATTGGTGGTTACCATACGGAATATTCATCGATGAAGTTGGGCTTTTATTTATTTGCTGAATACATCAATATGTTTATTTCAGGAGCTGTGATGGCAACTCTTTACTTTGGTGGGTATGATTACCCTGGGATTGATTTTGTCACGGCTCAGTTTGGTAATAACATTGCGGTATTTGTAGGAATGGGAGCACTCATTGGCAAAGCACTTTTATTTGTTTTTGTATTTATGTGGGTTCGTTGGACATTGCCTCGTTTTCGATATGACCAGTTAATGGGATTGGGTTGGGCTGGATTAATTCCATTGTCAATGTATAATGTTGTTGTGACAGCTTTTGGTATCTTAATTGGCAAGCCGTTTACCGCCGGCATCGTCGGAGTTGTTTTATTGATCCTTGGATTATTAATCCACGATCAGTTATTTGTAAAGAAAAAAATAGCTTAGGAATATGAAATTAAGCAATCGAACTAAAGTGATGGAGCAGGGTGAAATGACCCTTGCCGAGCGTATGTATTTACCTGCCATTGTGGGGGGGATGGCAACGACGCTTAAGCACTTTTTCTCAAAACCAGTAACCATTCGTTATCCTGAACAGAAGCGATATTTAGGTCCTATTTTTAGGGGCCAACATATTTTAAAGAAGGATGAGCAGGGAGCAGAAAGGTGCACAGCTTGTGGATTATGTGCGGTTGCGTGCCCAGCAGAGGCGATATCAATGGTGGCCGCTGAGCGTAAACCGGGGGAGGAAAAATTATACCGAGAAGAAAAATATGCGAAGGTATACGAAGTCAATATGCTTCGTTGCATCTTTTGCGGATTGTGTGAAGAGGCCTGTCCAAAGGAGGCTATTTTCCTTCGTCATGATACGATGGTGCCTGTTTTTAATAGCCGAGATGAGGTTATTTACGGGAAAGATAAATTAGTAGAAAAAATGGACCAACGCTATTTGCGCGACGGTTGGAAATAATAATAATATGGCGATTTCTAATATTTGGTATTTTCTTTCTGGGTTGACATTGTTAAGTGCCTTGATGGTTGTTTTAGCTAAAAATCCCATTCATAGTGTTTTGTATTTAGTCTTTACGTTCTTTTGCATTTCGGGTCACTATGTGCTTTTAAATGCTCAGTTTTTGATGGCTGTGAATATTATTGTCTATGCGGGGGCTATTATGGTTTTGTTTTTATTTGTGATTATGATGTTTGATTTGAAAAAGAATCAACCCGAATCTAAATCTTCATTAACTAAATTAGCTGGCTCGGTTGTTGCGGGTACTTTATTGGTTTTGTTAATTGCTTTATTGCGCAAAAATAACTTGCCAGCGCCCTCTGAGGTTAATTTTAAATCTCAAACAGGAATGGTGGAAACCCTAGGTAAAATTTTATATACTGAATATCTATTGCCCTTTGAATTAATTTCGATTTTGTTTTTTGTGGCGATGGTCGGTGCTGTGATGTTAGGAAAACGAGAAGCGGGCGAACGTAATTTTTAATCGACGATGAGCATAAAAAAAGGGATCTGATTTTTCAGATCCCTTTTTTTGTTACCAAATAACCTTATTTTTTGGGACTTTTTTTCGCTTTGAATGGGCGATCAAATGTTCCAAGTTTCAATCCTATTTGGCCAGAAATCCCGTTCATATCTTCCGTACTGTTTTTACCAGTGGCAAATCGGTAATTGACCGCACCAAATAATTTAGCATATTTAAAGACATTTACTTCAAGGCTAACACCGGGTTGAATACCCAATGCTCCTGGTCCTCGCATAAACATTCTGTGGTCATCATCAAAATCATGTTTCCTAAATCCGGGTTGTTGGGCGCCCATTGGAGGGTTGTTATTATATTGGGGATTTGCAATCAATAAAATATCAGGATGTTCTGTACGAATTCTCCCGATCATTAAAGGAAAACTCACATGTATGAGTGCATTGGGTTTGGGAGTGTATTCTAATTGAAAACCTGAAAACGATTGCCTAGGTTTTGAGCTAGTTGACATATTTCGATTATCTTCACGGTCCCTCATATTGTCTAAAGTTCCGGCTCCGAGTGACCATTTGTTATTGAGAATAACAGCAAAATTAAACCCTTTTTGGGCTCCTAATTGGCCAAACTGCAATACGGGACCGGCGGTAAATCCTATCGATTTTACTCCAAACCCTTTTTTCAAAGAGAAAAGTGTTTTTAACTCGGTTTGGGGTTGATTTTTTTTAACTGTGTCAAGTTGTGTAGATCCAACATGGATGGCTTGAGAAGTAAACCCTAAGGTTAATGAAATTAAAATTAGGGTTAGGCGAATTGAATTTGTTTTGATGTGCATATGTTTCATTTTTTGATTTCAAAAGCAAGCTATAAATTTCTTTTAAATATTTTAATTGAATTCGATATAAACTTCAATTTCACTCGGACCAGCTAATAGGTGTTTATTTTAAGGCCAATAGAAAAGTTTCTACCGGGTGCAGCATTGTAATATCTTCCGGCTGCGGCATTTAAATCCGGTCCTAAACTATAGGTTTCGTTCAGAATATTTTCCAAGGCAAACCAAAGTTCCCACCCAAATTTAGGGTTTGATTTTTGATAGGAAATTTTGGAATTCCAAATGCGATAAGCTGGCATTTGGTCTGTATTGGCGTCATTTAAATATAAGTAATCCGATAAGATGTATTGTTGGTTCCACGAAAACCCTGACGGGTGATTGTAAATAGCTAAAAATGAGTTTTGAAATGGACTTGTTCCGGTCAAGAAGTTGCCATTATAGGTTTTACCAGCCGTGGTATAATCCGTAAATCTGAAATCCTGCCAAGTCAAAGAGTTGTTGACCAATAAGTTTTTATGGGCTTTCCAGGCCGTAGTCAATTCTAGCCCTTTTTGTGTCGTTTCCCCTACGTTTGCAAAATAATCAGAACCATCAGCGGCTCTTCTGACCACAATGGTTTCATTGAGATTAAATAAATAGGCTGTTAAATCCCAATTGAAAGATTTGTCATTGGATTCACCTTTCCATGCAATTTCCTTATTCCAGCCTTTTTCTGCTTTTAAATTGGTATTTATTATTCCAGCTGAAGGCCGCATTTCAGCAATGCTTGGAGGCGAATAACCCTGCGCTATTTTAGCCGTGATACTTTGGTGCAAGCCTAATTTCCGCACGATGGCTGCTCGGGGCGAGAAGATCGTTTCTTGATTTATGTATTGAGTCGCGTAGGTGTTTAGACTTCCTGAAAGCGTTAATATCCATTGCGTATTTAGCTCATAATCGGCTTGTAAAAAAGTCGTTAATTGCCCTAAATGAGTATTTTGAGTTAATTGCAAAGTGTCTTTGATTCCTTTTTTATTCCCAAACGTTTGGCTATTAAATTGGCCTGATTGCCATTCAAAGCCTGCGTCTAAATTGATGATTCCTTTTCGATGAATGACGCCCCGACTACTAAAATTGGACTCATCTCGTACTTCATAATTTCGGATGGTTGGGTTTTCAACCTGATTGTATTGAATTCCATTGATGAAATTCCATCCCCATTTCGAATTAAATTGATTTGATATTTGAGCACCAATCCCAAAACTTTTTAACTTAAAAGTGGCTTGTTGGTCTACGGCACTTTTAAAAGCACCTGCGGCCGGTCTTGCATTTTTTGGATTTTCTTGATACTGTTTAAGCGTTAATCCCCCAGGCGTCTGATACGCTAAATCTCCATAGTAGGAGGTTAGGCTAATGGCCCCGGATGTGCCAAAAGACTTATTGAATTCATAAGAAATCCATTGTTTTTTTATGGCAGATTGAATTCTAAAACCTTCTTGCTGCCATTGAGATGCATAGATTCGATGATTTTTAAAGGCGTTTCCTAGATTAATGTCGATGGATGTTTTTAACCCTCCAAGGGAAGGATACATCGTTTGAAATTTAATCTTATTTTTTAAATCAAAGCCACTATTGAAAAGGATTGCACCTCCGGTACCCGCGCCATAAATCCCACCACCGGGACCTTTTGTGATGATAATTTGGCGAAATAAATCAGGTTCTAATAGTGACAAATAAGTGTTGTTTCCAGCATCAGTGAACGGGATTTGATTCCAATAAACTTTAATATTTCTAACGCCAAAGGGCGCTCTTAATGAGCTACCTCTGATGGCGATCCGGTAACTTCCGGGAGATCTCTCTTCCATACGGACTCCTGCTTGAGTATTTAATCCACTAACAAAACTAGTTCCGTTGGTCGGACTAATGATTTTGTCTGTTAAAATAGAAAGAGCATCTGGACTGGTTAATTTTTGCCTTGATTTCTCAAATACTTTTACCTCCACATTAGATAACTCTGTCGTTTTAAGACTATCCGATTGAATGGATAAAGTTTGAAAAGTAATGAGGAGCGATAGCAATAGTAATTTAAAATTCATATTGTAATGAAAAAGATAGATTGTTTGCCTGGGTGGCTAGGATTGGCTTTGAATTTTTATTTTCGGCACCTCCTAAATTTAAAATTTCATAGGTAACTAAAGCACCAATTTTGGCCTTCTTAAATCCTATTTTCCCTTTGTACGATAAATCATTAACTGAGCTTGTTGAACTATAAGGTACACCTACATAATTGCCATATAAAGTGATGTCCCTCAGGATGGGTTCAAATATTTGTCCTTGAATTGTAATCGTTATTTTTCCCGGAATAATCAATCCAATGCCGGCATTAATTCCGTGTAGGCGGTATTTTTCTTCTTCGATGTAATTGGAATTTTTGGAACTTATTTTCCGGGCTATGGACTTGCTGTATAGACTCAGAATGGGATAAAAATGTGGGAGTATGCTCTTGTTTTGATTCCATAAAAAGCCAACCTCCGCTTCTGAACCCCTATAATTTGAAAATAATTCTTCCGTGGAACTTATTGGAGTTGAATTGGTATTACGTGGTTCTATAAAGGTATATTTTGATCGGTCAACATCAGATCGATGCAGGTTTCCGTACGCTTTTAAGGCGACAAAAAATTTACGTTTTGATTCTTTTTTTTGAATGGATAATTGAACATTCAAATCCGCTGTCGACTGACTTTCAAGCCATGAAATTTGAGTGGCACCTAAACCAGCTTCAAGTCTAAATAATTGGGCCTGCGCAATTTGACTTGAAAAAAGAATAAATAAAAATATAAGGTTTTTGGTGTATCTCATGAACGTTTAAATGTATTTAAAATTACCAATATTTCTCACCTTTATTATAGGCAAACCGAATCCCCCTAAAAATAATTGTGATGTGATTCAGGATGGTAAGGATTAGGCCAAAGTGCTTGGATAATACTCGAAATCTTTCTAGCCAAGATTTTTTAAGGTTTTTTACGGAAGCCCCTCCCATCAAATAATTGCAAATGGGCTCCGACATATAGCTGATTTTATGCGCAGATTTTAAACATTGAATCTCCCAATCTATGTCGGAGCTCAACTGGTATTCCAGGGAAAAGAAGGGTGCGATCGACTTTTTACAAATAAAGGCTTGATGGCAGACCAACATCCCAAATTTAAAATCTTTCCACGTCAAATTTTGTGGCAATTGATGCGGCGTGGCCTCACTTCTTTTGCCCATAAAATTTCCTTTTAAATCAACAAAATTGGCATCGCCATATAACACATCTGGATTATCAGCTACATGATTTAAAATCGTTTTTAATGTGTTTACACTTGCAAATTCATCTCCCGCATTCATAAATAGGATATATTCACCAGTAGCTTTTGCAAGCCCTTTGTTCATGGCATCGTAAATTCCTTTGTCATTTTCCGAGATCAGCAAGTCAGGTTTGATCGACCCGTTTTGAATGAGGTTCAAGGTACGGTCTTGGGAATTTCCGTCGACAATAATGTACTCAAATTGATCTCGATGCCCTTGCGCGTGAACGCTATCAAGCGTTCTTTGGATGTATGCTTCGGCCTGAAATGTGATCGTAATGATGCTAATTTTGGCTGACATCTTGAATGGATTTTAAATAAAAATCGATATGTTTTTGAGATACAATGTCCTCCGAATAATTATTTTCTACAAATTTCCTTCCTTCTATGGAGGCTATTGCCAGATTTTCTAGGAGCCATTGGATTCCATTAGCCAAATCATTGGAATCCAATTTTTCAGCAACATATCCATTTTGTTTATGCGCAATCATTTCTGGAATGCCGCCCGTATTAAACCCGATGCTAGGTGTTCCACAAGCCATCGCCTCCATGATGGTATTCGGTAAATTTTCCTCTAAAGAAGGTGTTATGAACAGATCAGCGGCATGGTAAATATCAACCATTTGATAAGGATCGGATACATGCCCCATGGCGTTTACTTTTAAAGGCAATGAGTGGATAATTTCGGAATCCGTCAGTCCGCCAACGATCAATAGTTCTGTTTCGGTGTTGCGAGTTGGATTATTTTGTGCCCATATTTCCAGCGCTTTGCTCAAATAATCAAAGCCTTTTGCCGGGGCATTTACGCGCATGGCGACGAACAACAAATACGTTTTATGTGGATCTAAACCCAATTTTTTCCGGGCCTCTTCTTTGTCTCCCGGTTTGAATACTTGGGTGTCGATGGCATTTGGAATCGCTACAATTTCTCTATGATATAAAATCGTACTCGCCGCTGCTTTTTCTTTTAACCATTGGCTGCAGGTAATTATTTTCAAATTAGTTGAGTCAAATTCCACTGCTTTTTGGGCCCATAATTTATGTGAAATATCCCAGTGTTCAGACTGTTTCACAAATTTACACTGACCGCAATTTATTTGAAATCGGTTGCAGTCGCCACTGTGATGACATCCGCCCGTAAACGCCCACATGTCGTGCAAAGTCCAAATCACAGGTTTGCCTAATTTTAATAACTCCGATATATCTGAAATTCCCATGAACCCAAAGTTCATCCAATGCAAGTGAATGACGTCTGCCGATTTTATGGAAGGATGTTGGGATAAATTTTGTCCAAAAACCCCAGGATTAAATAAAAAACGAATCGATTTATCTTTTTCATGTGGAAGGAAATAAAGCCTTTCTAAAATAAATCGAAGCCATGCGATGCCGTTTTTGAACCAGGAATCATTGACCGAAACAGCCGCATCGTCTCCTGATTTTTCCTGCACTAAATAAGTTACCTGATGACCTGCATTTTTTAAGGCAATGGCCAATCGACCGCAGGCAATTCCCGCACCCCCATTTTGGTTATGGTAGGAAAGCATGACAACCTTGAGTGCTTTTGGATTCATTTATTTTTCAGCCTTAATTAATATGTATGGGGCAAAAGCTTTGGTTTGAATGGGAACTAATTTAAAGAAAATTTTCAGAGGGAGCCAACAAGCTTTTTTGAATGCCTTCACCCAAAGTGGTTGAGTGGATTCGTTCTCAAGCCATAACATAAACCCACCGGAGTATTTGACGTTCACATTTTTCAAATTCAAATGCTGGCAGATATGGTTTAATAAATCAATGTCCATGCATGGGATATGGTGTTTAGCATAATTCTCAGGATCGAAGGTTCTTTGGAACCATCCATTTAATCCTTTGAAATTAGGTAAACTAATAAACAATTGTCCCCCGATGCTTAGGTAATTGACATGCCTTGCTATAATGTCTTGTGTATCTTTGAAATGCTCGATGAGGCCGTTGGAGATGACTAAATCAAATGAATTTTTTCCTTCCGCATCATCTGAAAATAAGTCTTTTTCCCAAATGTTAATTTGGCCCTCATAATCATTCGCTTTTTTTAATTGGTCCACTAATTCATCTAAAATAACAAAATCCAATAGTGTACTTTTTACGTCAAATTTCTTTCCTGCCCAAACCGAATAATATCCGGGAAAGCCGCCAATCTCCAATAACGTTTTTATTTTTTTTGATTCAATTAAATGAGCTAATTCTTTAGTAAACGTGTATTGATTCGGTATTGGAAATATCAAGCCCTCCTTGCTAAGCCAGTAGTTTTTCCAAAAATCATAATCGGTCAACGCGTCTGAAGCCATTATTTTGAAAATAGGTTGAATAAGTTTACAGCAATTCTTTCTGCCGCATGCCCATCCCAAAGGGGAGGAATTTGACCTTTTTTATGATGGCCAGCTAAAATTTCTTCTAAGGCCGCAAAGGTTATTTTGGGGTTAAGGTCGGCCAACAACTGATTTGTTCCCAAGGTTACTGTGATGGGTCTCTCGGTAGAATCACGGAACGTTAAACATGGGATACCTAAATAGGTTGTTTCCTCCTGAATCCCACCTGAATCCGTCAATATAGCTTTTGAATGAGTCATTAGTTGGATAAACTCCAAATAGCCCAAAGGCTCAGTCAAAATCAAGTTTTTGTTTTGTGTCAATGCATCCTCTAAACCAAATTTGACCATGTTTGATCGGGTGCGGGGATGAATCGGAAATACGACTTTTGTTTTCGCCGTACTGAGTTCAATTAATTCTAAAATAGATCTCAAACCAGTTTCAGTGTCTACGTTGGCCGGCCGATGCATCGTCATCACGATAAACGCATCCGTATTTTTTACTGGCTCAATGGTTTGCAAACCCAACTCTTCCAAAATGGTACTCGATTTTGCTTTTTCTTGGTAGCGGACCAACGAGTCAATCATCACATTACCTGTAAAGAATACTTTTTCATCAGGCACCCCCTCGCGTTTAAGGTGGTCGAGCCCACTTTGCTCCGTAACAAACAGGTAATTAGCTACTGAATCAGTCAATATTCGATTGATTTCTTCTGGCATGGTTCGATCCCCTGAGCGTAATCCGGCTTCCACATGTGCTAATGGAATGCCCATTTTAATCGCAACTAAAGTACATGCAAGGGTTGATGTGACATCGCCTACCACGATGATAAGGTCGGGCTTTTCTGATTCGACGATTTTTTCGAAGGCCAACATGATCTTGGCCGTAACCTCCGTATGTGATCCTCCACCGATGCTCAGGAAAAAGTCGGGCTTCGGTAATTCTAATTGGGTGAAAAATATATCACTCATTTTGGCGTCAAAATGCTGACCCGTATGAACGATTTTTGAAGTCCATCCCGCTAAGTTTTTTATGGCTCGGTGCAATGGAGCAACTTTCATGAAATTGGGCCGCGCCCCGACTACCTGAATAACGTTCATTTAAATTTTTTTGTGAGGGATACTAAATACAAAGATAAAGGAAATAGTGAATAGTCGATAGTTCTATGAAGACCTCCAAAATAGTCTTTTTGTTTAATTAAATTGGCTAATCACATAGATGAAATAGATATTTTCTATGATTGGTTGGTGCCCTAAGAATATCAGTTTATACGATTTCTAGCAAATTTGAACGCCTCCATGTAATTGCCCAGCACGGTATGAATATTGATTTCTTGTTGGATGATTTCTTTGGACCTTTGGCCCATCAACTGAATTTGCGCTGGATCTAAAAACAATTTTTCAATCGTCGACACTAAACTTGTCACAGAACCCGATTCAAAATAATGGCCATTATAACCCTCTCTGACCAATCTTTTTTCCGTTCCATCGGCCACGGAGCAAATCACTGGTTTTCCAAAACACATGGCTTCATTGATAGACAAACCACCCATTCCCGCCAACACATATATGCCCGCCTCGCAAGTAATTCTTCCCAATTCCCACATGTCATAAACTCCCCCCGTAAATTGAATGTAATCTTGAGCGCCGGCCTCAATGACCTGTGCTTGTAAACTCTCCATTTCTGGCCCATCACCCACAATGGTTAATTCGGTTGACCCATATTTTTTTCGCAATTCAACCGACGCCTCAATGAGTAAATCCACCTGTTTCCATTTCACTAATCGGCCTACGTGCAACAGCCGATATGGGTTCGATGTAACATGTTGAAGCGTAGCTTCATGTCTGAAAATCTCATCCGTGTCGGGCGAGTTAGCGGTTATAAATACCCTATTGGCAGCTACACCATAACTGGCATGAAGGCTGCGAGCCTCCTCCAGGTAATTGATGTGGGCGTCGACCAAGCGGCTAAAAATCTTTCGGGTTTCTCGGACAATCAAAAATTTGATCTTAGCGGTCCAAGCATTATTTTTTTGATGTGATTGATTATTCTCCGTGATTCCACCACCTTGTATATAATAGCTAATCGCCTGTTCATAATGGGGTACTTGGAATGGAATCTCCTTAGAAATTAGGGCAATTTTATTCCACTTTAAAAACAAATACCAAAATGGATAAAAGACAAAAGATACTTGGTATGGCCAAGAAACCATTAAAATGTCTGGCTTCTCTTCCCTGATGAGTTCGCGCAATCCCCTAAAGAATTTTTTGCCATAATAGGTGGTGTATTCTTCCTGGAAGTAGACCTTAAATTCAATGCCGTTGGTACTTTCAAAAACCCCAGCACCTAATGTTGCCCCGTTGCCCTTGGGTACGACCACGCTAATTTCTACGTTAAAATCACGTTGCAATTTATTTAAAACGAGGTTGTAATAATGTGGCAACCCGCCCGCTAGCAACATTAACTTCATTTCTTTTTGTAATTATTGATTAATTCTTCCAAGTCAGGGGATAAATTTAGTTGCCATCCCGCCAACAAAAATAAGCCCGAAATGGCGATCGTTCTAATGCCAATATTCATGGCCCAAGCGATCCATTTTGTACCTGTTAATATTGGGATTTGACTGACTAGGACAAAAATAAGTAGGCTAACTGCGATGATGAGGATCGTCCTTTTTTCAAAGGGTTGGAATCCCATTTTTTTCCAAATAAAAACAAATTTGATCGTGTTGTATAAGGCCAAAGCCATTAATGCAGCTAATGCAGCCCCATTGTAAGAGTACAAGGGGATAAAAATCAAATTCCCTACAACAACACTCACCGCCAAAACGATGTAAAATAAAAGGTCGTATCGATAAAATTTCGAGTTGATCAGTATTTCAGAATTCAGGCCCGTACCCATGTCGATGATTTTTGAAATGCCCACCATCAACACAACCCACCTCCCTGTTTCATATACTTCGTGTCTTGGAATAATTTGGTAGATGAAATCTAAGTTGCACCAGATCAATAAAAACAAAAAGCACCCTACGATCAATAAATTAAGCGATGATCTTTTGTAAATATCCTCTATTTGGTTAATGTCATTTCTTTTCCAGGCCTGTGCTAATAGAGGCGTGCTGATGGCTGCAATCACATTTCTTGGGATTGCAATCATTAAGCCCATGCGCGAATTAATATCAAAAATGGCGGTGGTGCTCAATCCGCCCGCATAAGCTGGAAGCATCAGTTTTTCAATATGCTGGATCAAGGTAAAGCTCGCACCTGCCAACAAAACCCAGCCGCCATACCCTAGCATTTCTTTGAAAATAGGTTGCTTCAAAAATGAAAAGTCAAGCCTTGTGTAAAACCGTTTCAATTGTTTGATGTAAACAAAAAAGCCAAGAACGGCTATTAAATACGATAAGGTAATGCATTGAATTAATTGATGGAAATCGATATATCCCAAACCAAAGGACAGAATTAAAAGGCCATTTGAAATGCGTAAAAATAATTCACGAATGATGGCTGGGACCACAATTCTAAGGTGGACTCTGGCGTATGCCTCCAAAACGGTCATATATAAATAACTAGCCGTTAAGGGGATCATGTAGTAAAAATAGGTTGGCAGAAGCGGTGAGTTTTCGGAATAAATTTGATTGAAAATCTCATGCAAAGACAGATATCCAATGACAAAAAGGGATAGGCCAAACAGCGGCGCAATCATTAAAAACCCGAAAAAACCATTGTGGCCTTTTGCCGGATCGTCAAAGTGAGGAAAAAATCGTACCGCAATATGTGGAATTCCTAATTGGGTAAACGAAGCAAAAATTAGGGGAATGCTGACTAATGCGCCGGCAATTAAACCTACTTGGGCTTGAGAAAGAAATTGATTGTACAGGAATATCACGTTGAAAGTGCCAATCGCCGTACCTAAATAGGTAACGATGGAAGCTTTTGCACTTTGACGAATGACTATCCCCATGGATTAATTTGTGTAATTGACAAAAATACACATTTGCACTAAAAACAACTGATTTTTTTCTGCTATTGCAGCAGACCTTTCAGTTTTTCTGCTTGTGTTTTTATTTCATAATTTTTCAGCATGTGATTTCTAGCGGATTCCCCCATTTTAATTCGGAGTGTTGGGTCGTTTGCTAATGAAATTAATGCCTCGCCCATCGCCTTGAAATCACTTTCTTGAACCAATATTCCTGTCTCTCCTTGAATAACCGCTTCAGGAATCCCTGCATGCAAGGTGGAAACAATCGGCAATCCACAGGCACTCGCTTCTAAAATGGAATTAGGGGTTCCTTCAGAATCGCCGCTGGGTGTTTTAATGGAATGTTGGATAAAAATATCGGCGTCCTGTAATTTTTCTAAAATCAATTTCGGTTTTTGTTGGCCCATAAACGATACATTTTTCCCTAATCCATTTTCCTCCACATATATTTTTGCCTCTTCCCACAATTCCCCATCACCGATCATGGTAAAATGGGCCTTTGGGAATTTTTCTAGCAAAATCTCAAAAGCTTTAATGCTCATGATGGGAGCTTTTTTAGCTGTAAAACGACCCACAGAAATTAATTGGATGGATTGTTTTGACGCTTTGATCCCGGGTTTGAATTTTTCTGTGTCGACCCCATAAGGCAAAACATGGAGGTTTTTCAATGGTCCACATATTCCTTCGATATCCATTTTCATGACTTGAGAAACGACAATGACTGCTTTGGCTAGAGGTAAAACTTGACGATATTCCTCTCCATAGCGAGCAATTGTTTTCTTTTCGCTGGCATCAAAGCCGTGAAAATGTACGACAAATGGAATGTTAGATTCTTGGCAGGCGGTAAAAATATGCATTCCCAATGGCCCGTAATTAGCCAGAAGACAAGCGGTTTCCGTTTTCAGCAAATATTTTTTTAAAAAGTAGGTATATACTTTTTGATAGAAAGCAGGAAATAAATTCCGAAGGCTTCCTCTAAAAATTAATAGGTTTAGCGGAAAGGGATAAATGGAACCGCCAGCATGGATATTGCTTGGCTGCCAACCTTCATACAAAACGGCATGCGGAGTTAATTGCCTGATTTGTTGGTCTATAAAAGTCTCCGAATAGGAAAAGAAATTCGACCGGGCGATTAAGAGTTTCATTTATTTTTTAGCGACTAAAATAAAAGTACAAGCATCTTGATTTCGGGAACTTGACAAAATGATTTTGTCAAAAAAGATGATCAAGGGCTGCATGATCATAGCCCAAATAAATCGCAAGGACTGTGGTATTTTAAACAAAATGCCATCCTGAAATAGTTGGAGACCCATCGCAGACCGGCCTAAAATTCCTTCAAAATAAACCACTTCAAATCCAGCCTCTTTTACAATTTTTTGTAAGCCTGTGGAGGTCCATCGCCAATAGTCGGTTGGGTCCGGATGGAACATCCAATATCCGTGGGTAGACAAAATTAATTTCCCGTCTTTTTGTAAAATTCGATGGGCTTCTTTCAGGTATTCACTGGGGTTTTCCACATGCTCTAATACTTGGGTCGAAAGTACAAAACCAACACTCTCATCTGGCAGATCTATTTTTCCTTCTGGATTAATGGTGACATCGGCTTTGGTATTTAGGGCAAGATCTAGGCCGATATATTGTTCCACAAAAGGGTCGAATAGTGGTTGGTACGGTTTATTTCCACAGCCATAATCGGCTAATAATTGGTGCGGGGAATTCTTCACAAACAACGAAATGACTTTTTCTAATTGGCGCCTCAGCTCCCTCAAATAATAAAATCTAGCCGCCATTCTTCCCCAAATTTTCGGATATAATCGTTCAATACCAGCTTCTCTACTTTCCATAATATTGCCTTTATTGGCCGGTAATCCGGCTAAATTCAATCAGTGAATTTTTATATTCTATATATTCTTTAGCCATGGAGCTATACTTTCTTGCTTTTACTGTCTGATTATTTTTTTGAGCTATTCTAATTAATCCTAAATAAGCCAAGCCTCTAATGTCTTTGGTAAATCGTTCTTCCCAAGGATAGGCTAATGCTTTGGTGTAAAAAGATTCAGCGGCTGCTAAGTTACGATTTTCAAATTCTTCCCGCATACCTCTAAACGTTAGGGCACTTCCTAGATAATAAGGAGACTTTGTTTTTTCTAATTTTTCGATGAATTCATTCGCACCTTCGTAATTGCCAGTCAGCGATAATAATTCAGCTCTTTGCAAGGAATACCAATGATTGTTTGGGAATTTTTTTGTCAATTCTAAGCTAAAAGGAAGTCCTTTGGCCGGTGTTCCTTCATACTTGTTGTAAATATATCCAATGTAAAAGAGGGACTCATTTTTAACAAACACTGTTTTTTTAATGCCAGCTTCTAATTGCGCTAGGCCCAATTTTTTGTTTCCATCCGCAAAGAAGAACATAAAAGGTTTTAATATGGGATGAATTTCCGGATAGCAAATTCGGTAATAATTGTAAACTCCGGATGAATATAGAAATTCGGGTTGCTTATCTGAATTTAAGAGGCCAATTTTCATGTAATGATATGATTTTTTGGCATAGTTGACCGCTTTGATAAAATTCTGATTATCCGCTTCATACGCTGCTAAAAATCCTAAAGCGGAGGTGCAAAAAAAGGCGGATTCTAAGTCATTATTATTTTTCAAATACATCGCTTCAGCTAAATCAAAGGATTTTTCTAGGTTATGTACATAATTTTTACCTTGATTGACGTGGTCTTTTAGCGGAAAATATTGTAGCTGAATTTGCATGGCGGTCAACAAATATCCGGCGGGGTTTTTGGGATATTTTGATTTAAATAAGGAAAATGCGGCATTCGATTCTTTGAAATCGAAGGCATATAAATGATCTAAACCCGTTGAAATTAATTGTTTCGCATAAGCATCCTGAAGAATTTGTGCGAGGCCTTGCGAATGACAGAAAATAAGAAACAGGAAAATGATTTTACGCATAAGTCATAAAATTGAATTGCAAAAGTAACTAAGCACTGTGGTTTTTAGGCCTAATTTTTTACATTTGTTTAATTCTTTTTTTTGATTCGACCTTCATGATTTCATATCAACAATTTACGCTTTCAAATGGACTTCAAGTTATTGTGCATGAAGATCACACATCGACCCTCGCCGTGATGGATGTCATTTATGATGTGGGTTCACGCGATGAAGATCCTAATCGGACAGGATTTGCCCATCTTTTCGAGCATCTGATGTTTGGAGGTAGTGCCAATATTCCAAATTACGATAGTCCTTTGCAGCAGGTAGGCGGTGAAAATAATGCTTTTACTACTCCCGATTTAACCAATTATTACATATCGGTTCCGTATCAAAATCTTGAAACAGCCTTTTGGCTAGAATCGGACCGCATGTTGCAATTGGCCTTTAATCCTCAATCCCTGGAAGTCCAACGAAAAGTCGTCATCGAAGAATTTAAGCAACGTTATCTAAACCAACCCTATGGAGATGTTTGGTTGAAATTCCGTCCGCTCATATATACGCAACACCCGTACCGCTGGCCTACGATTGGCGCTGGAATTCAGCACATCGAGGAAGCCGTTTTAGAAGATGTGAAAGCATTTTTTGCTAAATATTATGTTCCGGCAAATGCAATTTTAGTATTAGCGGGCCGAATAACATTTGCCGAGGCAAAGGCATTGGCTGAAAAGTGGTTTGGCCCTATTCCGGGTGGGAATAAGCCTAAGCGCCAATTGCCCAAAGAACCTGTTCAAACGGAAGATCGTCGAATGGAAATTGTGGGTAAGGTTCCGTCCAATCGTTTTTATAAAGCTTATCCGGTGCCTGGTCGCTACGATGAGGGATTTTATGCCATTGATTTGATGTCAGATTTAATGGGTCGGAATGAAACCTCTTTTTTATATTTAGCTTTGGTTCAAAACAAGCGAATTTTTGATTCAATCTCTGTTTCTCAAACGGGATCTTTAGACCCTGGATTGCTAATCATTTCAGGCCAAGTTTGTGATGGAGTTGATTTGGAATTGGCCGAAAAGGAATTGAATCAAGCTATTCATGATTTTGTGAATTGCACTTATCAAACAGTGGATTTGGAACGTGTTAAAAACCAGGCAGAGGCGAGTTTGATTTTTGGGGAGGTTGAAGTGCTGAATCGCGCCATGAATTTAGCTATGGCCGCGAATGCAGGCGATGTTAATTTGGTTAATTTAGAATCTGAAAATTTAGCGAAAGTCACCTTAAGCGAAGTGGCTTATTGGGCTAAAAAAATATTTAAGGAAGGGAAATCCAATACATTGATATATAAAATGGCATAATATGAAAATTAGGGTAGGTCAAGGATATGATGTACATCAATGGGTGGCTGGAAGGCCATGTATGTTGGGAGGTATTTTAATCCCTTCCGATCATGGGCCTCTAGGTCATTCAGATGCGGATATCGTCTGTCATGTATTGTGCGATGCTTTATTAGGTGCTGCCAATATGCGCAATATTGGTTTTCATTTTTCGGATAAAGATCCTGTTTGGAAGGGCGTTGCCTCTACGATTTTATTGCAAAAAGTCATGGAAATGATTCGAGAGGCGGGATGGGAATTAGGTAATGCAGATGTGACGGTGATCTTAGATCAACCCAAATTAAATGCACATATTCCAGCGATGAAGGAGAATTTATCCCTTGTGATGGGCATTGAGGAGAGCCAAATTTCGATTAAGGCCACGACTTCTGAGGGGATGGGCTTTGTAGGAAGAGGGGAAGGAATATCCGCGATGGCTGTCGCATTAATTCAAAAAGACTAATGAAAAGCGTTGTCATCGACATAGAAAAAGAACGTTTAGAGATACTCAAAAGGTACCGTAAATTGCTACATACGGCAAAGCCTTTTTTGAAAGATGACGATGCCAAACAAATAAAAAAAGCTTTTTTACTCTCCGCAGAGGCGCATAAAGATATGCGCAGAAAATCCGGAGAACCCTATATATACCATCCTTTAGCGGTGGCGCAAATTTGTGTAGAGGAGATTGGGCTTGGGACTACTTCGATTATCTCGGCATTAATGCATGATGTGGTTGAAGACACCAATACGACCTTAAAAGAAATAGATAAAGACTTTGGTCCTAAGATTACGTCGATCATCGACGGTTTGACTAAGATTGCTGGGACTTTTGAGTACGGGACATCCCAACAAGCCGAGAATTTCAGAAAGATGTTATTGACGCTTTCTGATGACATTCGGGTAATCTTGATCAAGCTAGCAGATCGCTTACATAACATGCGCACATTGGGGAGTATGGCGAAGGAAAAGCAATTGAAAATTGCTTCAGAAACCATTTATTTATATGCTCCTTTGGCGCACCGACTAGGTCTAAATGCGATTAAAACAGAATTAGAGGATTTAGGATTAAAGTATACGGAGCCTGAAGCTTATAAGGAGATTGCCCATAAATTGTCGGAAAATAAGCGAAGTAGAGAAAGTTTTGTGGAGCATTTTATTAGGCCCATCAAAAAATCGTTGGATGCGCGAGAAAAGAATTATACGATCATCGGCCGACCAAAATCCATTTATTCCATTTACAATAAATTGAAAAAGGGAAATGTTTCCTTTGATAAAATATATGATTTGTTTGCGGTCCGAGTGGTTTTAGATGTACCATTGGAGCGTGAGAAATCTGATTGTTGGGAAGTGTATAGCATTGTAACGGATCATTATCGGCCTAACCCAAGCCGATTAAAAGATTGGGTTTCTACTCCCAAATCGAATGGGTATGAGTCTCTGCACACCACGGTGATGAGTATGCCCTTTGGGAATGATAAGGAGGGGCGCTGGGTAGAAGTACAAATCCGGACGAATCGGATGGATGAAATTGCCGAAAAGGGTGTGGCAGCACATTTCAAATATAAGGGAACGGACACCAGGACGAGTCAGGCTTTTGAATCTTGGTTATCGCAAGTGAGAGAAGCCTTGGAATCAAATGATAAATCCAAATCTGCCGTTGAGTTAGTGGATGACATCAAAAATTCACTCTACCATGAGGAGGTATTTGTATTTACCCCCAAAGGGAAATTAATCGTTTTACAATCCGGTTCTACGGCTTTGGATTTTGCTTTTGAGATACATTCAGAAGTGGGTGCTCGCTGCATTGGGGCTAAAGTAGGAGGGAAATTAGTTCCCTTATCTCATAAGTTAGCGAATGGGGATCAGATTGAAATATTGACTTCGTCTAAGCAAAAACCCTCTGAGGATTGGCTTAGAATTGTGTTTACGACCAAGGCAAAAGCGCGAATTAAAGAATTTATCAAAGAGGAAAATAAGTCCCATTTGATTAAGGGGCGCGATTTGATTGAGCTCCGACTGAAGCATTTGGGTTATCCAGTTTTGACATTAGAAATAACGAACCAATTGCGGGCTTACTTTAATGCGAAGGATGCAAACGATCTTTTTTATCGGTTTGGGAAAGCATACATTCCCATTGAGCAGTTGAAACACTGGAAGTCGGATAAGGAGTCGCATGAGCGAAAGCAGGCAGAAAAAGCGATTCAATCTCCCATTGTAGACAGCAAGTCTTTCCGAAAGGAAATGCAGCAATACAATAAGGATCGCAAGGAGTCAGATATTTTGTTGATCGGCGAGGACATGGACAAGGTGGATTATACCTTAGCCAAATGTTGCAATCCAATTTCTGGGGATGAAGTATTTGGTTTTGTCACCATAAATGAAGGGATAAAAATTCATCGGACTGGATGTCCAAATTCCACTGAGTTATTGTCCCGACATGGCGATCGTGTGATTAAAGCACAGTGGACCAGCCAGATAGCTATGTCATTTATTGTCGAGCTGGTGATTCGAGGAATCGACCGGGTGGGATTGGTCAATGATGTGACTCGGGTCATTTCGGATGAGTTACAAGTAAATATTACGGCCTTGTCGATTGGGGTGAAGGAGGGATTATTTGAAGGGAAGATTTCTTTGATGATACAAGACACAAATCATTTGGAATCCCTGGTAGCCGAGTTAGAGCAAGTCACTGGAGTAATCGAGGTTGCCCGGGAGGAAATTTAGTTTTTTTCATAATTTATAGCTTATTTTACGTCGTTTTTTTTGATTAAATGTCCGCAGAAATAGAGAAGTTCGTTTCGGTAAAAAAGATTTTCACAGCCTACTTGGAAAACAAGGGATTGCGGAAGACGCCGGAACGTTTTGCTATTTTGGAGGAGATTTATTTACGAGATGATCACTTTGATGTGGAGGAGTTATACATCTCGATGAAAAACAAAAAGTACCAAGTATCTAGGGCCACGGTGTATAATACATTGGATGTGTTGGTGGAATGTGACTTGGTCGTAAAGCATCAGTTTGGCAGAAATCAAGCTCAATTTGAGA
This sequence comes from Cytophagaceae bacterium, assembly GCA_005791165.1. GTDB lineage: Bacteria > Bacteroidota > Bacteroidia > Cytophagales > Spirosomataceae > Aquirufa. The sequence goes on along the minus strand of SXXW01000004.1, from coordinate 61,058 downwards.
AGTCGTATGGCCGTCGCCAGCATGATCATTTAATTTGTACGGATTGCCACAAAGTCACCGAGTTTTGTGATCCACGTGTTCAAACCATTCAGAGTTTAGTTGGGGAGATGCTTCAGTTTAATGTCATGCACCATTCGTTAATATTTTATGGTTCATGTACCAAAAAGAATTGCGAACACAGAGATGCTTATCGGGCTCAAAATCAAGAATAATTTACGTTTTAAAAATTTATTATGGCAGTTGATGTATTATTAGGATTACAGTGGGGAGACGAGGGAAAAGGAAAAATCGTGGATGTTTTAGCTCCTCGTTATCAGGTAGTTGCTCGTTTTCAAGGAGGTCCTAATGCGGGACATACGCTTGAATTTGACGGATTTAAGCACGTACTACATCAAATACCTTCTGGAATTTTCCGCCAAGAGGTTCAAAATATTATTGGGAATGGAGTTGTTTTAGATCCCATCATTTTCAAAAAAGAGATTGATGGACTGGCTCATTTCAATTTAGATTTGCGTAAGAATTTAGAAATTTCAAAAAAGGCTTCGATCATTTTACCTACGCATCGCTTGTTAGATGCTGCGTATGAAAAGGCGAAAGGGGATGCGAAGATTGGTTCTACTTTAAAGGGAATTGGACCTACGTATACCGACAAAATCTCGAGACAAGGTTTGCGCGTAGGGGATATGATTTCACCTAATTTTCCTGAAAAATATAATGCTTTAGTGGATCGTCACAAGGCTATTTTAGATGTATATAAGTTTGAATATGATTTAGCGGAGGCTGAAAAGGAATTTTTTGCCGCGGTCGAATTCATGAAAGAATTTCAGTTGGTGGACAGTGAGTATGTTGTCAATCACGCATTGAATGCCGGAAAGACGATTTTAGCTGAAGGCGCCCAAGGTTCTTTATTGGATGTTGACTTTGGATCATATCCATTTGTTACATCCTCAAATACCATTACGGCAGGTGCTTGTACTGGCTTAGGGGTAGCACCTAAGAATATCGGAGAGGTTTTTGGAATCTTTAAGGCCTATGCTACTCGGGTGGGTTCAGGACCATTCCCAACAGAATTAGAAGATGAGGTAGGAGAACGTATGCGTCAGGAGGGAAGAGAATTTGGTTCAACGACGGGCCGACCACGCCGTTGTGGCTGGATCGATCTACCCGCTTTAAAATATGCCATGATGATTAATGGGGTTACCCAATTAATTATGATGAAAGCAGATGTGTTAAACATTTTTGAAGAAATTTTGGTGTGTACGGGCTATGAAATGCCGGATGGTTCGCTGACGGATCAAATCCCATTTGAAATTACGGACATTAAGGTGAAACCCGTGTATGCAAGTTTGAAGGGCTGGCACTGTTCTTTGGAAGGAATGAGAAATTTCGACCAATTGCCTGCCGAGTTAACCGCTTATATCGCGTTTTTAGAGTCTCATTTAAATTTGCCGATCAATTTTATTTCGACGGGACCAGATCGCGAGGCATGTGTTTTACGTGGTTCTTTAGCTTAAGAAATGAAAGCAGAAGAAAATCATTTGGCTGATTTGTTTCAATACGATGAGATTTATTGGGTGCCTGCAGATCGTGGATCGAATGAGATTCAGTTGGCGAGCTCCACTCAAATGATTGATTCATCAAATCAGGTTCAGGATAATTCTTCATCGCCCAAAGAAAATGTGGCTGGCCGAGTGGCCACCAATCAACCTGCATCTATTGAGAATTCATTTGAGTCAGAGCCCTCTTTAGACGGGGAATCTTCCCAAATTAATGTTCGAATTTCTACTCCTTGGGTTGTCATAGGCCATATATATGAGCTAGAAAAAGCGCGGTTGACCTTGATTTTTTCAGCTCCCCCCATGTTATTGTCGGCCAAAGATTGGAGTATTTATGAGCCCAAGGATGACGAGCCCATACTTTCTGAATTTGTTAAAAATGCTGGGGCTAATAAATTTATATTTTTAGGCCAACAACCCGCTGTTTGGCAATCTGATTTTCACGTGACAGAACTCGTGCCATTGGAAGGCAAATCGGTTTATTTCTTCCCTCGCTTGATATCCACATTAACGGATACTGAAAAGTCATTAAAATTGGTTTTTTGGAATGCGCTGAAATCAATGATTTAATAAACGCGAGTTTACCAGGCATATCTGGCTAATGGACTCACATCTTGTCCACAAAACTCACCCGCTTCGCATTTGAAATGACCAGCCATGGCGATCATCCCTGCGTTATCGGTGCAATAGGAAAAAGCTGGGATAAAAACCTCCCAATGATTCTCTTCACCTAATTCCTGTAACCTTTTCCTCAAGCCTGAATTGGCAGATACTCCACCAGCTATCGCGATGGAAGAACATTTTTTTTCGCGCATAGCTTTTTTGACTTTACGCAATAAAATTTCAATCAGTGTTTTTTGTACTGAAGCACAAATATCAGCCTTATTTTCCTCGATGAAATTGGGATTTAATTTTACTTCTTTTTGGAGAAAATACAGGATTGCGGTTTTGATTCCTGAAAATGAAAAATCTAAGCCGGGCATTTCTCCCATGGGAAATGGGTATTTGTCGGGATTTCCCTCTTTGGCGAGCTTATCGATCAATGGCCCTCCTGGGTAAGGAAGTCCAATTAATTTAGCTGTTTTGTCAAAGGCTTCGCCAACGGCATCATCCTGGGTTTCCCCTATGATTTGCATGTTGAGTGGGCCTTCCACCCAGACCAACTGTGTATGTCCGCCACTTACGGTTAAGCACAAAAAGGGAAATTTGGGTCTGGGTTCTTCGATAAAATGCGCCAACACATGCGCTTGCATGTGATTTACCTCAATCAATGGAATGTCCAAACTTAGTGCTAATGACTTTGCGAATGACGTTCCTACCATGAGGGCTCCAAGCAAACCGGGGCCTCGTGTAAATGCGATGGCATTCAAGTCATTTTTGTTTATATTTGCCTTTTGCAGAGCTTCCTGTACAACAGGAATAATTGATTTTTGATGTGCCCTGCTAGCTAATTCGGGAACGACGCCACCCCACTCGCTGTGAATTAATTGAGTGGAAATGACGTTTGATTTTAACTCTCCGTCGACCATTATCGCCGCAGAGGTTTCATCACAAGAAGATTCAATCGCTAGTAAAATCATAAAAATTCGTCTGCAAAAATAAGGTAATTAAAACATAAATTGTTTTTTTTCACTAAAAGAAAAATATGGTCAAATACCTAAAGATCCTCGCAAAATCAGTCCTATATGGATTGGTTGGGATTTTTTTGCTATTTTTTTCGATCATATTACTTCTGCGCGTACCCTCTAATCAAATCCGATTAGCGAATTACTTTACTCCCAAAATCGAAAAAGCCATTGGGTATCCGCTAACCTTAGACGGAATCCAGCTTAAGTTTTTTGACGAAATAAGCTTTTGGGGATTGCGTGTTAAAGATCCTTGGGGCAAGGACATGATTTACATTGAAAAATTAGACATTAATTTCAGTATTTCCGATTTGTTTTTGCATGGTTCAAAGCCATCAATGGAACATGCTCAATTGATTCGCCCCCGAGTGCATTTAATTTTGGAAAAAAAGTCGGGGAAGATAAATCTGAATGAGTTTATTGATCGAATTGTTGCTTATGTGAATAAAAATTCAACCTCCACCAGTACGGAATCCAGTTTGTTTAAAATTCATTCGGCCCAGGTAGTTGACGGTACTTTTTTACTCGATGACGAGCAAGAAAAAAACCTTGCTACGCCCACACACTTTGATTTATCACATTTCAGTTTTGTTAAAATTAATGCTCAAGTAGCCGATTTTTATGTTCATGGGGACACCATAGGACTTCAGACGATTGGTTTTCGGACGATCGATCCATTGAGTAAATTTCAGGTTAAAAAGTTGGACACCAAGTTCATGATTTCAGATCGACAAATGCGATTTGATGACTTGAGTTTATTTTTTAATGACTCATATGTGGGCGACCACGTCCACATGAATTATAAAAAAATCAATGACTTGACCAAGTGGATTACCAAAGTTCAAATGGTCGGTAACCTAAAAAATAGCAAAGTTAAAGGAGAGGATTTAGGGCGATTCGTTACTGCTATGTATGATTATAAGGGGTATTACCAATTGAATGGTATACTGAATGGCTCGGTGGACAATTTGGCATTGAAGAATTTTGAAATAGGATTTGGCCAGAAATCTAAGTTGAAAGGTGATTTCAGCTTTAAAGGTTTGCCCAATGTAACGACGACACAAATGGAATTTTCAATGAATAAGTCCATTTTTTTCCCCAATGATTTAGCTGTTTTTATCACGCAAGGTGCTTCTGAAAAAATGAAAATATTGGGCTCCGTTGCTTTTGATGGAAAATTTAATGGCACCTATGACAACTTCCAAACATCAGGCCAATTGAACACCGGTTTAGGCTATATGGAAGGCGACTTTAAACTAAAGCTTAAAGATTCCATGGCACTTTCATCCTATGATGGGATTGTAAAATTAGCCAAATTTAAATTAGGGAAACTGTTGGATGTTGAACCTTACATTGGCAATATTGATCTTATAGGCAAAATAAAGGGGACAGGATTTTCGAAAAAATCAGCTCATGTTGATTTTGATGGCAAGCTTTCTGAAATCACTTTTAACACTTATGCCTATAAAAATGTGAGTGTAAAAGGGAATTTCCAGCGTCAATTATTTAAAGGAAATGTGGCTGTGAAAGATACCCATTTTGTGGCTGAAATGTCGGGGGAAATCAATTTGCAACAACCCAAAGCCGCGTATTTATTAGAGGGTAAAATTGGGCATGCCGACTTAGCTAAATTACATTGGGGTAGCGAGGATGTTCAGATTAAAACGGGTTTTGATTTGAACATTAAATTTACGGATATCGATGACTTGTTTGGCAAGGCAGTTTTCACTGATATAGTCATTAAAAAGCCAAAAATGGATGATCTGTCCATGGGCTTAATTTCCTTTACGGCCAATGAAAATAAGGTTGGATTCAGGCAGTACCGATTAAACTCTGATTTGATTTCGGTGGAAATGAATGGAGAATTTAAGCCTACTAAAATGAAATCGGAATTAGGTCAATTAGCCGATGAATATCTCTTGTATTTTAACAAAAAAGAAGACGAAAGGACCGCATATTATAACAAGAGAAAATATGACATCAACGATAAATATTTTGCAGATTTCACCATCATTTGCCATCAAGCACAACCTATTTTATCGAGATTTTATCCGTCGATCGGCATCGGCCGAAATACCATTTTTACTGGAAACGTTTCCAAAGGTAGAACCTATTCGGTCAGTTTGGAGTCTTATCCGGACACACTCGTTTTTGGTGGATATAAATTTTATCAATCTGTTTTTTCTCTTCAAAGTTCTAAGTTTTTAGGGGGTCCCGAGGTGTCTTCTAGCCTTGTTTTTCAATCAAGAAGGCAGCAGTTGAATTTCTTGACTCCAACCGAAAACTTTAAATTAAATGCGCTTTGGGATCAGGACCGAATTAATTTTGATGTTGATTTCAAACAAGCTGGGGAGGATAATACGGCACATTTTGGAGGCAATTGGCGATTTGAAAAAGATGGTTTGTCCTTAAGATTTAAAGATTCCTATTTGAAAATTTTAGGACAAGATTGGGCTTTTGATCCTGAAAATATGATTACCCTAAAAGGCCAAGAATGGAAGGCCGAACATGTTTTGATTTCCAACAAAAAACAATCGATTGCCTTGCAAGGAAGCTTGTCATTAGATTCTACGCAAACATTGAGATTCCGAGCAAATAAATTCCAATTAGCAACCCTAGAACCTATACTTGCCATTAAGGCTAATGGGGAACTGAATGCTGAAATTAGTGTTCAAAACTGGTATCAAAATACAAGGGTTGACTCCTGGATGATTGTTGACTCACTTCGATTGGATAAGTTTTATATGGGCAACTTTCAAGGTGTTGGGACCTATTTGGCGGAATCCCAACGAATGGATTTAAACTATACCTTAAACCGTTTGGGGGAACCCGTTTTATCCATTAGTGGCCAGTATAGACCCTATGCAGAGGTGGACCAATTAGCCCTCAAAACAGAATTGAACCGCACGAATCTGGAAATTTTAGAGCCATTTACTCGAGGTATTTTTTCAGGATTAGCCGGTGAAGCTTCTGGCGAATTAAAAATTAGGGGTCAGTTTAACGATCCTAATTTTAGTGGAAAAGTTGTCGTTCAGAAAGCTAAAGTCAATTTTGATTATTTGAATACAGCCATTTTTGTGAGTGACACGGTTTCGTTTCAAGGGCGTCAAATTTTAGCCAAAAATTGGCAACTTAAGGACAATGATGGGAATGTGGCCAAGTTAAATGGCCAACTCAATTTCCCCAAAGATAAGCCTTTAGAAATGTCTTTAACAGCTGATCTAACTCGATATAAAATTTTAAATACGCAGAAAAGTCCTAGTTCTTTTTATTATGGTACTGGTTATGCGAGCGGCTTATTTCAATTGGATGGGACTCTGGATAACCTACTCATTTCAGGCAATTTAAAAAGTGAAAAAGGTACTCGATTATTTATTCCCTTAGATCGAGAATCAGAAGCGCAGGCGGATGATGATTTTGAGTTTTTAAGTCAGGCATTAATAACTGAAACGGCCAACGAAAAGCTTATTCAAACCCAATCAAAAGACAATGACATACGTTTAGATTTGATGTTAAATCTGACACCTGAGGCTTATGGGGAAGTCCAATTAGATAGCAAAAAAGGAGATATCATGCGCGGCTATGGCACGGGAGGCATTCGGATGACGATGGACAAAAAAGGCGATTTTAAGATGTTGGGGGACTATGCGATCGATCAAGGAGATTATACATTTTCCCTTCAAAACATTATTAATAAAAAATTTGCTATTCAGCGTGGCTCCAAAATTTCATGGACAGGTAGTCCTTTGAATGCCAACATCAACATGAAGGCAATCTATACACAATATGCTAGTTTGTTTCCTATCCTTTTGGATACGACTAACAAAGGGAATTTACCTGAATTTAAACGTCGGTACCCAGTCGACGTGGTGATTAATTTACAGGATAGACTATTGTCTCCTAATGTCTCTTTTGATATTGGCATTCGTGATTTTCCGAAAGATGTCACCCTGAATAGCGCCGTAACTGCCTTCGCGAATCGCATAAAAACCGATGAACAGGAGTTGACCCGACAGGTCAGTAACGTGTTGCTTTTTGGCCAATTAGTTTCTCCTTTTGGTGCGAGTGGATTGGTGCTTGGGAATATCATGGGAAATTTTACGGAGATGTTATCGAATCAGTTAAGCAATTTAGCATCTGAAATCAATAAGGATTTGAACATAGATGTATACTTGGGCGGCGGTAATTTGACCCAGGATATTTTGACTAACCTGCAATTGCGTGCCTCTTATAACGTGAATGATCGATTAAGAATTACGCGTAGTGGAGGATTTACGGATGCCAGAAATCAGACGAGTCCTCAAATTTTATTGGGCGATTGGGCTTTGGAATATTTTATTAAAAAGGATGGTAGCCTGCGTACAAAAATGTACAATCGAAATGTACAAACGACTCTTTTAGGATCCCTGAACTCCTATCAAATCAATCAAACTTTAGGCGCAAGTATCCTTTACAATAAGAGCTTTAATTCGTTCTTTGGCACGAAATAATGCTTGTAGACTAGTCATAAAAAAAGCCGCAATTGCGGCTTTTTAAATTTATGAATTTCAATAATTTACCTAACGACGAAGGTGCCATTTCCAATCGTAAATCCTTCTGAATACATCTCGATTGAATATTTTCCAGGCTTGTAAACAACTCCGCCACGGGAATAAAGTACGGCAACTTCTTGGTTATCATTTGAGTAGGTAACTACTTGAGAAGTTGTGAAAGGAATATCTTTACCTCCTTGATTTATTTTACCTGAGCCTACTGCCTCGTCTGACAATGTGCTTCCTTCGCCATCTAAAATACGTACATAAATGGTTTTGTTCTCTAATTTAGTGATTGGATTAGGAGCTAAATTGAATACAATTTTCAATTTGTCAATTCTTTTTCCACCTAATTTAGCCTTCTCAGTTTCTTTCCCTTTTGCATTAACAGCTAGCACACGAATGTTCTGAGCTTTCAAAGCCGCACCGATACTTACCTTGCGAGCTAATTCTTTGTTCTTAGCTGCTACCTCAGATAAAGTATCACTTAAGTTTTTGTTAACCGTTTTTAAGCCCGTATTTTCAGTATTTAACGTCTGATTTTGAGTGCTTAACGCTTGGTTGTTTTCTGTTAAAACTCCATTTTGTTTTTTCAGTTCAACAATATCGCCATCCTTTTGCGCTAGAATAACATCATATTCTTTTATTTTAGCTAAATAAGAAGCTACAGTCGCATGATTTGCTTTTTTTAGCGAAGCTTTATCTTGTTCTAATTGTAATTTCAACGCTTCTAGGTCAGCCACTTGACCTCCTAATGCTTTAATTTCAGCTATTTTACTATCTAACTGAGTCGAAATAGAATCTAATTTAACGCGTGTATTAGCTAATTCAGTTGCTTTTTCTTCGATACTAGTCGCTTGCTCTTTGGTCAGTTGGTTCGACCTGAAATACAAGACTCCAAATACTGCCGTTAATACAGCAAGGACGATGAGTGCAATCTTAGAAGTATTGTTATTTGATTCCATTATGTTTGTTTTATTTATTAAAGGGTTTGTTTAATTTATCGCAAAGGTACAATAATTAAATTTAAATTTATTTCTATGTGCCTTTTTGGTTAATTTGCGTGAATAAATAATGGATTATGCTCACCTATGATTTTATTGTAATTGGGTCCGGTATTGCGGGTTTATCGTATACCGCAAAAATTGCGCAGCACTTTCAGGATTTAAATCAATCTGTTAAAATAGCGGTCATTACAAAAACCATTGCAGAGGAAACCAATACCAAATATGCGCAAGGTGGAATTGCTGCAGTGTGGGATCAGGATGATTCTTTTGATAAACATATCCAAGACACCATGATCGCAGGTGATTTTATAAGTAATCAAAAGGTAGTTGAATTAGTTGTAAAGGAAGCCCCTGAGCGCTTAAAGGAATTAATCTCTTATGGCACCGACTTTGATCGCAGAGCAGATGGAACATTTGATCTAGTCAAAGAAGGGGGGCATTCAGATAAACGAATTTTACATTATAAGGACTCAACGGGCAATGAAATTGAGCGCGCACTTTTAGCTAAAGTGAAGGCTTTTCAATCCGTAGATTTTTTCACGCATTATTTTGCCGTTGATTTAATCACCCAGCACCATTTAGGCGAAAAAGTAACGAAGGATACCCCTGACAAAAAATGTTTTGGGGTATATGTGCTTAATTTAAAAACCAAAAAAGTAGAGACTTTTTTAGGCAAAACTACTTTGTTGGCCACTGGGGGAATCGGCCAAGTTTATCAATCCACGACGAATCCTAAAATTGCCACGGGAGATGGAATTGCGATGGCCTACCGAGCAAAGGCTTTTGTTCAAGGAATGGAATTTATTCAATTTCATCCTACGGCATTATATAATCCAGGAAAGAAGCCATCGTTTTTGATTTCAGAAGCGGTGAGAGGCCATGGAGGAATTCTGAAAAATTTGGATGGCTCTACGTTTATGGAGCGTTATGACGATCGTTTGTCATTGGCACCCCGCGATATTGTTGCCCGTGCCATCGATTCGGAAATGAAAAAGCAAGGTAGTGACCATGTATTTTTGGATACAAGACACATTCCTAAAGATGAAATTTTGCAACATTTCCCAATGATCTATCAGCATTGTTTAGATGAATTGGGAATCGATATGTCGACGGAAATGATTCCAGTGGTACCCGCTCAGCATTACCTTTGTGGGGGTATTATCGTGGATGAATTTAGCAGGACCAATATTCAACATTTATATGCCGCGGGGGAGTGTTCCTATACGGGCCTTCATGGAGCAAACCGTTTGGCTTCCAATAGTTTATTAGAAGCTATTGTTTTTGCTCATCGGGCGTTCCAAAAATCGATTGAAGAATTCAGCACTCAATCCTTACCTGAATTAATTCCAGCCTGGAATGACGAAGGCACCAAACACCCCGAAGAATTAGTTTTAGTTACGGAAATGGCGCGTGAATTGGAATCTATTATGTCCAATTATGTGGGCATTGTTCGCACTGATCGCCGATTGAAACGGGCTTACGATCGACTTGAATTGATTTATTTAGAACATGAAGAGCTATATAAACAGTCTAGAATTACGGTTCCTTTGTGCGAATTGAGAAACATGATTAATGTTGCTTATTTGATCATTAAGCATGCTCGAGCCCAAAGAGAAAATAGAGGTCTTCATTACAATTTAGATTTGATATAGCTTGACTTGTCAATTTTAAGGACTACATTTAATCGGTTCTATCCGCCATTCTTTCTATGTCACAATCGATTCGAGATGTAATCTCTCCTTTAAATATTCTTTCTAAATCTGAAATTCTGAACGTAAGTAAAAGTTTCAAAAGTGTTCAAATCAAGAAGGATGATTATTTGATTCACGCGGGAGGGCATTTAAATTCTTTGGTTTTTTTGAAAAAAGGAATCTTAAAGAGCGGTTCAAACCAGGATGAAGATTCGGATGTTTCCCAAACGAAAGACTTTACTTTTGAGGGCAATTTTTTATTTTCAGGTGGCAGTATTTTAACTTATCAACTATTTCCTCTTTCCATTCATGCCTTAATAGATTCGGAAATTTTAGTCATAACTCTAGATGAATTGGACGGAATTTATGAGAGCATTCCAGGATTTGTGGCCGTTTTGCGCCAATTAACTCAGGATAAATTAGAAAAGCAGGAGATGCTTATGAATCTAATTAAGATCCAATCCCCTCAAAAACGGTATGAGCATTTCCAACGAAATTTTGCTTTACTCGCTGCCCAATTACCCGAAGGCCAGTTGGCACATTTTCTACAAATCCCAACCTCGGAGCTATCTAGAATCAGAAAAAAAATAAGTTTAGGTAGTACCTTTTAAGCATGACTTTTCAAGTAGGATACAATGACTTGTAAGCCTTTTTCAAAGTGTTGATTGTTAGGTATTACGATATCGCAACTTCTTTTGTGAGGCCTGATAAATTCTTCGTATGTAGGTTTGACATGGTATTTCCAACGATACATGACATCCTGTAAATCATAGCCCCTTTCTTCATTATCGCGCTTAATGCGGCGCTTCAATTTAATTTTATCTTGGGCGTCAATGAATATTTTTAAATCTAAGAGCTTGGCAACTTCGGGAAAATGAAAAACAAAAATGCCCTCTACAACCAATATTTTTTTCGGATAGAAATGTAATAAGTTGGGAATCTTATCTGAGTTGTTGAAGGTATATTCTTCACGAGTAACTATTTCACCTGACCTTAATTTTTCTACATCAGCTGCAAAGGCCACATCATCAATGGCCCCAGGCAAGTCAAAATTTTCAATCCCATTTTCATCTTTGGTTTGATGTTCCTTTGGGCGATAGTAATTGTCCTGAGATAATAAACAAATGTCATCTGTGTCGAATTGCTCCATTAAGCGTGTTAAAAATAGGGTTTTTCCTGAGGCACTTCCTCCGGTAATCCCAATGATGAATGGACGGTTGTTGGTCGACATAATGAAATAGATTCAAATGCAAATTTGCGAAAATGATTTAAATTAAACTAAATCAAAATTTTCATTTTTCGAATAATAGATAAATAGCTTTTTCGTCTTTTCGCTTTTGGTCTATCATGTTAAAACCAGCTTCGGCTACGAGGGTAATCAACTCTTCAGTGAAGAATAATTTTTTTCCACAACCCTCATGAATGAGTGGAATTGAAATTGATATTTCTTCTTCAATGAATAATCTCCCCCCTTTTTTTACTATTCGGAAAGCCTCTTGAAGTACTAAATCGATTTGATTGAATTCATGCAAGGCATTGAAAATGAATACCCAATCAGCCATTTCTTTTTCTAACGTTAATGCGTGAACGTCTTCGTTTTTTACGAAAATGGGTGTTGTGTTTTTTTTGTTTGTTGTGTTTTCGAAATAGGAAATGGATTCGCCAACTTCCTCATTCGTCAGAGCCTGAAAATCATGATCGACTAAAATTAATTGGCCAGCAGGCTGATGAATCACACAATTTATTTCCCACCAACCAGATCCACAACCTAAAGAAACGAGGGTATCGGTATTTTTCCAGGGCGTAAATTTTAAAAGTTCTTTCATTTGGGTATAAATTAATGGATAAATCATGAAGCATGGTATATTTGAAAATAATTATTTTAAAATGGCAATTTATATCGCACCTACGGCCTCAGTAATGGGCAGAGTACTTATTTCGAAAGATGTTTCTGTCTGGCATGGAGCTGTTATTCGCGCAGATGTGGAAGAAATTATTTTAGGGGAGGGCTGTAATATTCAAGACAATGCGGTCTTGCATGCCGACGAAGGAGATAAAACAATTATAGGTCCTAGGGTTACGGTTGGCCATTCTGCGATTGTTCATGGTGCTACGGTAGGCGAAGGATCTCTTATTGGGATGCATGCTACGATTCTAAATCGAGCTCAGATTGGCCGGTTTTGTTTAATTGGCGCTCATGCATTAGTTACCGAAGGAATGATTATTCCTGATTTTTCTCTGGTGTTGGGTATGCCGGCTAAGGTCGTAAAAATACTTTCTGAGGATCAAATAAGCCGTTTAAAAGAAGGGGCAGATCATTACATTATGATGGGAGAAAGACACGCTGCGGGCGAATTTCCCTTGCTAACACAAGCTGATTTTAGGGAATGAAAGATCTCTTTTTGATTCGACATGCGCATGCTGGGCCCTATTTACTTCCCGACGAAAGCCGTAAGTTGTCTATTAGGGGCTTAGAAGAAGCGCAGGAATTGAAAAGTATTTTTATGAATAATAATTTTCCTGACGGTTTTTGGTACATCTCTAATACGAATAGAACGATTGAAACGGCTGAAATATTGATGGCAAACGTCCCAAAATCAGGAGAATCTTTTGATGAGTATTGGTACCATGCCACTGGTCCCCAATATGTGGAAAAAATAGTGAGCAGCTCCCACGATATTATTTATTTAGTAGCCCACAATCCATCTATTTCATATGCCGCATCCTATTTTTCTGGAGAAATGATTCAAATGGAAACATCTTCGTGTGTACATTTGCATTGGCCTTTGGCTAATACATGGGATGAAATAATAAAAGGAAGCGCCATGGTCAATTTTATACATTAACGCTATGCAAAAAAATCGCCTAATTTTTCGTTGGATTTTTATCTTATTTACCCTACTTATGATTGCGCTCGCTGTCGATATGGCTCGAAATACGACAGCTCCTTGGAATAAAAACAAAGCAAAAACAAAGTAGCGCCGTTTTATTTAACTATTTATTTCAAAAATCGAAGGCTATAAAACGGACTCGATATGTTTTAGATGATGGGTACAATGCCAAGCATAAATACCTAATACTCGGTCTAAAGGATAAGTAATTCCTCGCTCTGGGTGAAAATATGTTTTCGTCCAATCTGATTCTTGCAAGGTATTCATTAAATAAACCCAGCGCTGATGCACGGATTTGACGCCTGTGATGGACCAATCAATAGGAGCTTCGTCGCCATCCGGCATGTGGGCCCAGTCATTTTCTGAATAGGGCATGATGGTTGGATTATCCTCATTTAATGCTTTTTTAAATCGTATATAGCAATTCATGTGGCTATCAAACATGTGATGAATCACTTGGCGAGCCGTCCAGCCCCCTGGTCGGTATGCTTTTTTCAAGGTAGCTTCCGAATGTTTTGAAGCTGCTATGGCTAATAAATCAGGAAATTCATCAATTGTCTTAATCCAGTTTTTTCTGATTTCAGGGGTGATAATTTCTGGAGCAGCAAATTTCCCAATGGGATATTGAAGTGGATTTAATTCCATGCGATTATATGTTGGTAAAAAAAGAAGTAATGTCTTTGGCGGCTTCCCTAGTATGGGCAATCAAGGGATGCACCCCACGATGTATCAACTCGAGCATTTCTTTTCCTGAATCTTTACTTAAATGGGAAATGTGCAAGGGCATCAAAATTTCACCTTCTTCAACCTCCATAGGCGTAGTCACTTGAAAAGCGATGTTGCCCGCCGAGGCGATTTTAATTAATTCCAACTTCGTTTTCTGGAAACTCTCTTCAAAACTTTCTTCCGTATTTCCCGAAATTTCTAGTTGGACTGCTGTCTGGCTAGATTTTAAGGCCAACAATTCTTTGATCTCGTTATCTAACAGGTTTAATTGTTTTCTAAGGGCATGGTAATTTTTACCCGTCGACATCCGTTCGCGAATCGATTGCCTAATGAAATAAGTAATGGTATCCGTCACAGTTAATCCAATTTCAGCCGTTTGTTTAAAGATCAGCGAGCTAGGCGACATGCCAGGAATGGTATTTGGATCATGTAAAATGACCATTCCCTCAGGGCTTAAAAATCCGTCTATTCGCGTGCAAACCCCAAAACCCAAGTCGTCAAAAGCTTTTTTAACTTGCTCCTGAATCATTTTCAAATGGGCTAAACTAGCATCCATTGGAATTCTTTTTCGTGTGGCCTTAGACTTGTATTTGGCATTAAAATCGAAAACTTCCACGGAATCGTCAATAACAATTTCAGTCGGCGGTAGGGCAACCGACTCACCATCGGGTGTCTGAATGACCCCGCAACTAAATTCCGCTCCATTCACAAACGATTCCAATAAAATGGAATCTTCCGAATGAATGGAATGAATAACCGCCTTAGTTACTCCTTGTAAAAAATACGATTGTAACTCGGTTAAAAGTCCACTAGGATGCTGGAAAATTTGATGTTGGAATATCACTGGAAAGCCTATTCCCTCGTCTAAATTGACCATTTTTTGAAGTAAATCGATTTGATCTTCCTCGGTTAATTTAATCCAATCTTCCCGGTAAATCTCGGAGATGAACAGGCATTTTTTGATTGCCTGGTCAAAATCCTCTAAGGAATCTTTTTTGACAAATGCTAAGCCAATCGACGATCCTTGATGAGGAGCTTTGGCCACAAATGGCACACCTATTTCTTTTTTAACTTGCTCAAATAATATTTCTCGGCCATATTTCTCGTAATCATCCCTCTTTAACGTGAAGAATTTTTTATCTAGTCCTACGCTTTTTTGAAGCCATTCATTTTGCTTCGACTTATCTATTCCGATCGCTGATCCTAATAAACCAGGGCCGGAATAGGGGATGTTAAACCATTCTAATAATCCTTGAATACTTCCATCTTCCGCGCCAGGGCCATGCATGGCAATAAATGCAAAATCGAAATGATCTTTAAAGTTTTCAGGAAAAATCTGAACACCAATCTCCTGAATAATTTGAGCATAAGCCTCAGGATTTTGATTTTCTAAAGATTCAATGTAAACGGAAAATGGTGCTGTTTGATATCGTTTGGGAGGGAAAAAATCACGGATCGACTCTTCAAAAATGAGCGATTCTTTAATCAAAATAAAATGACCCAAACTGTCTACAAATATAAGCACGGGTTTGAATAATGATTTGTTGATATGCGCCATGGCCGTCTTTCCGCCGGCAAAACTAATTTCACGTTCTCTTGCTTGGCCACCAAATAAAATTCCAATGCGCATCATAAATTACTGGGGGATAATTTGGCTGATTTCTACCACCGACTTAACTTCGGGAACTTCCCTTTTTACCGCTTCCTCTACACCGGCTCTGAAGGTCATTGCCGACATATTACAGGATTTGCAATTGCCAACTAAAGACAATTTGAGCTCATTTTCTTCTGAAATTTCCACGATTTCCACATTGCCTCCATCTGCAATCAAGTAAGGACGAATGCTGTCAAGTGCTGATTGAATTCGAGCATAAAGTGGATGATTTTCCATAGGTTAAGCGTTTGATTGTGCGTTACTAATTGCAATTTGTTGGGCTAAATTGGTAGCAATGTGTATAAAAGCATTTGCGCTAAGCCCGTCCGTGGATGCTATAGGTTTTCCCTCGTCGCCCGCTTCTCGGATCGCTTGTATTAAGGGCAATTCGCCCAAAAATGGCACTTTATATTTTTCAGCTAACATTTTACCTCCGTCTTTGCCAAACAAATAATATTTATTTTCAGGCAATTCTTCGGGTGTAAAATAAGCCATATTTTCGACTAAACCCAACAAGGGAACATTAATTCCCGCCTGGTTAAAAAATTGCAAACCTTTGGTTGCATCTGATAAGGCTACTTTTTGAGGGGTGGTTACAATCACTGCTCCTGTCAATTTGATCAATTGGACCAGCGTTAAATGAATGTCAGAGGTTCCTGGAGGAAGATCGATCAATAAGTAATCCAACTCACCCCAATTCGTATCTCCAAAAAATTGGCGTAATGCCTGCGTCATCATAGGACCTCGCCATGGCACAGGACTGTCTGATGGGGCCAAAAACCCCATTGAGATCATTTTTATCCCATATTGCATGATGGGTTGAATGCGATTCTTGCCATTTATTTCTTCCACCAAAGGCTGTAAATCCTCCGCACCAAACATCACAGGTATGGATGGACCTGAAATATCAGCATCTAAAATACCTACTTTAGCTCCCAGATTTTTAAGCGCCATGGCTAGGTTGGCCGTCACCGTCGACTTACCCACACCCCCTTTACCCGAGGCAATGGCAATCACATTTTTGACTCCGGGAATTAATGGATCAGCCGCTGATAAACTAGTTACTTCAGCAGTCATTTGAATCACAACCTTTAGGTCAGGATGGACTAAATTGTGAATGGCATCCTCGCAATCTTTACGGATTTTTTCCTTTAAAGGGCATGCCGGCGTGGTTAAAACCACGGTAAATCGAACTTCGCCAACTCCCAATTCGACATCCTTAATCATTCCTAAGGTGACCAAATCTTTTTTCAAGTCAGGTTCTTGGACGGTACTTAAGGCGCCTATAATCAGTTCTTTACTTACACTTAATTCTCCCATGTTCGATTTTAATATTCAAACCTCAAATATACAGGTTTTTGCTGTTTATTTTGAGCCAAATGATGCTTTTAATGATAAAATTTCAGCAGCTAATTTTTTAGCTAACTTCGAATAATCGACATGAGGGAATAGGCTGGGCAACTCCCCCTTTATTTTTTCTAAGGCAGCTAAATGTAAATGTTTTTTTGTGGGATGTGGCCGGTGAGATAGCGTGGCCATTATACGTTCCCATGCAATTTCTAATGCTACTAACTCGCTTGAAAAATAAGTCTCTTTGAATTTCCCCCAAATATAATCCACGGCCATTTCATTGGGATGAATTAAATCTTTTTCATAAAAACGATAATCCCTCAGCTCATCCATCATGATCTCAAAAGCTGGGAAATAAGTGACTTGGCCCGGAAATTCCTGGGCAATTTCATGGGCTGCTAACCGCAGTGTTGCTTTGGATACAGAATTTTCCATCATGCCATCACGAGTATGCCTCACGGGCGAAACGGTCAAGATGAGGTGTATGTTGGGATGACTCTTTATAAATGTACGATAGGCCTCAGTGATTTCAGAAACCTGATTCATGTGTTTCTCAAATCGCTGACTCGCTTGCTTATGGCAATTTGCGATCGGTCTGTTGAGTATTTTGTCGTGATAAAAATAGGCAGTTCCGAAGGTCAATAACAGGGTATCTGCCTGGTTCAAAAATGACTGGGTTTCTTTATGTTTTACCTGAATTTCGGCTAATAAACTTTCCGGATTTTGACTGATGAAATCCGAATGAAAATCAGGATGTAAAAAAAAATCTCCTTCGGTATATACATCTGTGGCTTTGAGCGTTTCAAACGCTAAGCCTTTTAAAATCCGAACGGGATTAAATTGTGTACCGAAAGGCTGATTGAGCAATGTCAAAGATAAATCATCCAACCTTTTCCCCATATTTTCTGCAAAACAGGAGCCCATACACAATACCCGACTAGTGGTTGTTAGCTTATGGGTAGCTACGGGAATAGGAAAATCAGTGCTGAGTTTCAAGCCTTATTTTTTTTAACAATATTTGAGTTTTATTTTATAAGCCATTAGCCCATTGGTCCATTTTCTTCTCCAAAACCTCTAATGGCATATTTCCATCCTTTAAAAGTTCATCATGGAAGTCAGCGATTTTAAACTTGGCCCCTAATTGCTTCGTCAAAAGTTCTCTAATTTCTTTGATTTTGAGCGCCCCTATTTTATAACTTAAAGCTTGTGCTGGGATGGCCATGTATCTTTCTATTTCAGCGACCGTTCCTTCTTCGTTCAGAGGTTCATTGTCCATCATAAATTTAATGGCCTCTTCTCGAGTCATATTTTTGGAGTGCATTCCGGCATCTACTACTAAGCGAATGGCACGGTGCATTTCATCCCCCAAAGCTCCCATGTATTGATATGGATCTGTGTATAATCCCAATTCCTTCCCTAAGCTTTCGGTGTATAAAGCCCATCCTTCCGCATAAGCTGAGTTTCCACCAAAACGTCTAAATTTAGGTAAATCTCCATTTTCTTGTTGCAAACTAATTTGATAATGATGTCCTGGGATCGCTTCATGTAAAAAAAGACTTTCCATGCCACTCGTCAAGTTAAATGTCTTTGCATTGGTGATCGGCACATAAAAGATACCGGGTCTTTTTCCATCTTCAGAGCCAGCAAAATATTCAGCTGAGGCTGAGGCGGCCCGAAAAGCTTCAGTTTGACGAATTTCAAATGGTGATTTAGGAACGCGTCCAAACATTGTTTTAAGTGCAGGCTCCATTTTTTTATGAATCGTTTCAAAGGCCGCAAGTACTTCTGCAGGGGTTTTAAAAGGAAAGAATTTTGGATCCGTCCGCATGTGTTCGAAAAAGGCTTTCAAGTCACCTTTAAAACCAACCGCATCTTTTGTTTTCTCCATCTCGGTTTTAATTCGCTTGACTTCAGAAAGGCCAGTTTGATAAATCTCATCAGCCGATTTATCCGTTGTGGTCATCGTGCGAATTAAATATTGATAATAAGCTTTGCCATTTGGGATGTCGCTGATCCCTGAACTTAGCCTTCCTTTTGGCAAGTATTCTTCTTTCATGAAAGTAGCCAAACGGCTATACGCAGGGAGAATAATTTGCTGAATGTTATGGGTGTATAATTCGGTAATCCTTTTCTTGTCTGCTTCGCTAAAGCTTTTTGGTAAATTTTTTATAGGTCCATAAAATGTACTTTCCTTTAAATCTTTCACATTAAATGCGTCTAGCTGAGGGATGATTTTAACAATCAATGCCTTAGGTAATACATGGCCAGCGGCCATTCCTTTTCTGAAATAAACGAGCGAGCTATCTAAATATGCCGCACCTTTAAGCATTCTTTTAGACCAGTTATCATAATCTTTGACGGTTGCAAAGGGTTGGATGACAGAGCCACTTCCCAATTGTGCGAATGTCAAATGAAAGCCATAAAATTGATTTAATGGGATGAGGTTTTCGGGGAAGCTTAGTCCTTCCATTCCCAAATTCACATCTCTTACGATCAAATCGTAGGTTAATTGGTCATTGGTATTTAAGCTTTCACGGTCAATTTCTTGTATTGATTTTTGGTATTTTTCTAACATGCTTTTGACTAAAGCGCGGTGGCTGTCCGTGAAGTCAATATTTAATAAGTCATTGTATCGATTGTCCCCATTAAATGTCGCAGAGAGAGGACTTAATTTTAATTGGTCCTCATAATAATCTGCAATAATTTTATCAAGCTGAGGGTTTTTCTGTGCTGTATTTTTCTCTTTTTGGCATGATAAAAATGAAATGATGCTGATGAATAGAATAAGTTTTTTCATTAGATGAGTTGATTTATAGATCTATTTATTTGTCGCGAATTAAATTATTTGAATAGATTTTATGGCAATCATTCGTTAGGAAATGTATTCCTGTTGGCAATTTATTCGAACACAGTAAAATTAGCAAAATTTTGGGAATCTGTGTAATTAAAAAGGCCTTCATGTTCATATTTGGACAAATTCAATATATTTGTATCAAGCATTTATAGATCCATTTATTAATCATATTCATATGTCTGAAATTGGCGCTGAACGCGGGAGACTTTCATTAAGGAACGATAATAAAGGTTGGAAAAAGTGGGGTCCTTACCTGACTGAGCGCCAGTGGGGAACGGTCCGTGAGGATTATAGTGCGCATGGAAATGCCTGGGGAAGTATTACCCATGACATGGCGCGTTCGAAAGCGTATCGTTGGGGGGAAGAAGGAATTGGAGGTATTTCAGATAATAAGCAGCATGTGTGTTTTGCTTTTTCTTTTTGGAATCACAGGGATCATATTATTAAAGAGCGTTTTTTTGGCTTGACCGGAGCGGAATCAAATCATGGGGAGGACGTGAAGGAGTTGTATTATTACCAAGATTCAACGCCTACCCACTCCTATCAAAAGATGCTCTATAAGTATCCCCAACAAACTTTTCCGTATGATAATTTAATCGACGAGAGTAAAAAACGTAGCCGATTAGAGCCTGAATACGAGCTTTTAGACACAGGCATTTTTGATAAAAACGAATATTTTGATATTTCTATGGAATATGCCAAAGGGGATGAACAAGATATTTTGATTAAAGTGACGGTTGAAAATAGGTCGAAAGTGGCCGCGCCCATTACGGTTTTGCCTACCATTTGGTATCGAAATACATGGTGCTGGGGATATGAAAATTACAAATATAAACCGCTTTTAACCGGAGTTGGAAATTCATTTATTGAGGTTGATCACCGAGTGGTGGGTCGGTTTAAATTATATGCAGAGGAGGCGGATGAATTTTTGTTTTGTGACAATGAAACGAATTTTGAGCGCTTGCATCAATCACCTAATTTATCGCATTTTACTAAGGATGGGATCAATGATTACATCGTTAATAAAAGTAAAAATTCGATCAATCAAAATCACATTGGGACTAAAGCTGCGGTTCGATATTCCACGAAAATCCCTCCTGGGGGTAAAAAAGTTTTCAGGTTGAGATTAGTCGATCATACGTTAAAAACCCCCTTTGAAGATTTTGATTCAATTTTTGAGACAAGAATTAAGGAGGCGGATGAATTTTATGATTCGATTCAAAAGGGGGTAGACGATCCGGCTTTAAAATTGTTGCAACGCCAATCCTATGCGGGAATGTTATGGACCAAGCAGTGGTATTATTACAATGTTTTTGAGTGGATTAAGGGCGATCCTGCCATGCCTAAACCAGATGATAGCCGGAAGTTTGGTCGCAATAATGCTTGGCGCCATTTATACACGGCTAATATTTTGTCTATGCCGGACAAGTGGGAATATCCATGGTTTGCGGCTTGGGATTTAGCATTCCATACGATTCCTTTGGCAAGACTTGACCCTGATTTCGCGAAAAGGCAGTTGGCCGTCATCCTCCGCGAATATTACATGCATCCCAACGGCCAAATTCCGGCCTACGAGTGGTCATTTTCGGATGTTAATCCACCGGTCCACGCTTGGGCCACTTGGAAAGTATATGAAATAGACAAGGAGATGAATGGTGGAAAGGGTGATATCGTTTTTTTAGAGCAGATATTTCATAAGTTGTT
The DNA here is from genome assembly GCA_005791165.1 of Cytophagaceae bacterium. GTDB lineage: Bacteria > Bacteroidota > Bacteroidia > Cytophagales > Spirosomataceae > Aquirufa. Next base: position 39,468 of record SXXW01000004.1, on the reverse strand, counting down.
GTTGAATTTTACTTGGTGGGTCAACTTAAAAGATGCTGGGGGAGACAATATTTTTGGGGGAGGATTTTTGGGAATGGATAATATTGGGGTTTTTGATCGATCGTCTACTTTGCCGACGGGCGGTCATTTAGAGCAAGCGGATGGAACGGGATGGATGGCGATGTACAGTTTAAATATGTTACGAATTGCTTGTGAAATTGCCATTGAAAATCCGGTGTATCAAGATATGGCTTCTAAGTTTTTCGAACATTTTCTTCATATCGCGGGGGCAATGCAATCCATTGGCGGAGAGAAATTGAATTTGTGGGATGAGGACGATCAGTTTTATTATGACATGTTGCATAAAGAGGATGGAAGTGCGATGCTTTTAAAAGTTCGGTCGATGGTCGGTTTAATTCCATTATTTGCCGTTGAGGTGTTGACATCCGATATGCTAGACAAATTACCTGCATTTAAGCGTCGGGTTGAGTGGGTTTTAAACAATCGCCCCGATTTAGCCTCCTTGATATCTCGTTGGTATGAACCAGGTAAGGGCGAAAGTCGCCTGCTTTCTATCTTGAGGGGGCATCGGATGAAAATGATTTTGAAACGTATGTTTGACGAATCGGAGTTTTTATCAGATTTTGGAATTAGGTCTTTATCAAAATACCATCAGGAGAATCCGTATAAGTTTGCGTTTGATGGAGGTTCCATGCAAGTTGATTATACACCGGCAGAGTCCACTGGGGATATGTTTGGTGGAAATTCAAATTGGCGTGGTCCCATTTGGTTTCCGATGAATTATTTAATTTTGGATTCTTTGTCCAAGTTTTCGGATTATTATGGAAGCGATTATGAGGTGGAATATCCAACGAATTCAGGCCAAATGATGAATATAAAAGATGCCGCATCGGGGGTCTCAAAACGTTTATTAGCCATGTTTGTGCCTGGGAAGGATGGTAAAATACCGATGTATGGGGAATATGAAAAAATGCAATCTGATCTAAATTTCAAGGATAATCATTTATTTTTTGAGTATTTTGACGGTGACACAGGGAAAGGTTTAGGGGCGAGTCATCAAACGGGTTGGACCGGTTTAATTTCAGAAATTATTAGACAATTGTATGGAAAATAAAAATGAGTTTATGGGAACACCAGAAGAAAATTTCAAGGCATTAGGATTGGATTTGCCCCCGGCACCAAAGCCGATGGGCGTATATAAACCGGGATTAAAAGTAGATCATTTCTATTATGTTTCGGGACATGGGCCAGTCCTTAATGATGGTTCTTTAATCGTGGGCCGAGTAGGCGATGCGATGGATATGGAGGAAGGGAAGTTGGCGGCTCAGCAAGTGGGTCTGACGATATTGTCTACCTTGAAATCCCAATTAGGGAGTTTAAATAAAATCAAGCGGGTGATAAAAGTGTTGGGCATGGTGAATTGTACGGCCGATTTTGAGCGCCATCCTTATGTCATCAATGGTTGCTCGGAATTATTTGCTAAAGTTTGGGGGGAAGAAAATGGAATTGGAGTGCGCTCGGCCGTTGGGATGGGAACGCTCCCCGGCAACATCCCCGTGGAGATTGAGGTGATTTTTGAATTAGCGTGAAAATTAAGTAAAATTACCTAATACCTCTTACCTATTTGGATAACTCTAGCATAGCCTTCAACGCTTTATAAGCAGGAACTCTCACTTTTTCTGACAGCTGAATTTCAGGCAATTCATAATAAAGTGCATTATACAATTTCTCCAAGGTGTTCATTTTCATGTAGGGACATTCTGCACATGCACACGTATTTTGCTCGTTGGCCGGCGCGGGAATCAAGTGCTTATTAGGCACGGCTTGTTTCATTTTGTGTAGTATTCCTGCTTCGGTGGCCACAATAAATGTGGAATTAGGGGAGGTTTCTACGAACTTCAACAAGGCAGTTGTCGACCCTACATAATCCGCTTCTTTTAAAATAACTTCTTTGCATTCTGGGTGAGCGATCAACAAAGCATCTGGGAATTCTTTCTTTAATTTTGCTAGTTTTTCAAGCGAAATATCGATGTGAACCATGCAAGCACCTTCCCAAAGAATTAGGTTACGTTCAGTTTTATGCGCCACATATCGACCCAAATTCGCATCAGGAGCAAAGATAATTTCTTGGTCTGCGGGAATAGATTCGACGATTTGGACTGCATTAGATGAAGTACAAATGATATCCGTCATCGCTTTGATATCGGCTGAGCAATTGATGTAGGAAACGACTACCGCTTTGGGATTCGCTGCTTTTAAGGCGGCAAATTCCTCCACAGGAACGGAGTCAGCCAATGAGCAGCCGGCATTAAAATCGGGTACGATGACTTTTTTGGTAGGATTCAGAATTTTGGCTGTTTCACCCATAAAGTGGACACCACAAAATATAATTAAATCAGCCTCTGTTTTTTCTGCGGCTTGGGAAAGACCCAAAGAGTCGCCCACGTAATCAGCAAGCTCTTGAATGGCCCCATCTACATAGTAATGAGCGAGAATGACTGCATTTTTTTCCTTTTTTAAGGCTTTTATTGCGTCGATCAGATCTTGGCCCTTTGGGGTTGAACGTGCGATATAGCCTACCTGATTTGCTTCGTCAATTAAATTCATTTTGCTTTTAAGCTTAAGTCTAAACTTTTAATATGATGCGTTAATGCTCCGACTGAAATAAAATCGACCCCTGTTTCGGCATAGGCACGCAAGGTCGTTTCATTAATTCCTCCCGATGCTTCGGTGATAAACCGACCGTTAATTTTTCGGACGGCATCTCGTAATTGGCTCGGACTGAAATTATCCAACATAATGCGTTGGATTCCGCCGATTTTCAACACCTCATCTAATTCCTTTTCGTTTCGTACTTCGATTTCAATCGCTAATTTATTGTCACGTGAGAGGTTATAGGCAAATGCTTTTTCTAAAGCGGCTGATATTCCTCCGGCAAAATCTACGTGATTGTCTTTAATTAAAATCATGTCAAATAAACCGTATCGATGGTTCGTGGCACCTCCAATTTTACAGGCCCATTTTTCTGCTAACCTGAAATTGGGTGTCGTTTTCCTCGTATCGAGTAATTTGGCTTTAGTTCCATGAATAATTTGAACCAATGACCTTGTATAAGTGGCAATTCCAGACATGCGTTGCATGCAGTTTAAGACTAAACGCTCCGCTTTCAAGATGGATTGTGAGAGGCCGTTAACTTCCAACACCGTCATTCCGGGTTCGATCCAGTCGCCATCTTGTTTGAAAAACGTAAGGTTTAAGTTGGGGTCAACATAATGGAAAATGGCTTTCGCTAATTCCACACCAGCAAGCACTCCCGTATCTTTGACTAATAAGGAAGCTGAACCCGTGACAGAGGCAGGCACAGTCGCTAATGAAGTATGATCTCCATCCCCTAAATCCTCATGAAAGGCTTCTTTTATAAAGTGCTGAATATACTCAGGTGCTTGATATTCGAACATGTTAGCATTTTTGTAGCGACAAATTTACGAATTATAATCTTATAGGCATTAGAAATTGAATTCTAAAAAAAATGTCCTATTTTTGCCTCTTAGTATGCAAAATAAAGTCAAAATATTTCAATTAATTCTTTTCATCCCCGTGCTTTTTTGGCTCGTGGCAAAGCCAATTTCCTTAACTTCGGCTGAGAAAGTTGATTTCAAGACTGAGAAAAATGCGCATTCAAAACGTCCAACGGACTCGAAGCAATCCCAAGTTTATGCGGTACAGCATGTTTATCAGGCTGCTGCAAATCTACAGTTTGATTTTCCTTCTAATTGGAATTTTGTTTCGCCGATCGAATTTTTCAGCATACAACCTCTCAATGATTTTAAACTGCCTACGATTATACATCGCACGCAATTCATGCGAATTTTATTAACTCAATTTATCGCCACTCTGGCTCCCTGATGAACCTTATTTAATAGGTTTATTTAATTTTTAATTTACAAATTTTTAATTTTTATATCATGCGTTACAAAAGTGCTATTATTTGGCTGTCTACAATTATTTCAGCTTTATGTATTTTCTTCCTTTCCTTTACATGGAAAGCGGGACAGTTAAGAGATCAAGCAAATATTTATGCTACCTCCAAAGATGGGAAATTTGACCCGGCAAAAAGACTTCGTTTCATTGATTCATTATGGAAGCAACCCGTATATATTGGATATACCTTCCAAGAAGTTACCCAATATGCCCTTCACAAAGGATTGGACTTAGAAGGAGGTTTACATGCAGTTTTAGAGGTTTCTCCGGTAGAAATTCTTCGTGCATTGTCTGGAAAGAGTAATGATCCCAATTTTGAAAAGGCTTTGGCTGAAGCAAATGCGGCTCAAGCAAATTCATCTAAGTCATTTAATGATTTGTTTTATGATGCCTTTGCCAAAGTGGCACCGAATCAAACCTTAGCATCTGTTTTTGCTAATTCAGTGAATCGTGGAAAAATCAGTTCTTCATCTTCTGATTCAGAGGTTAAAAAAGTTATTGACGCTGAAATTGATGGAGCTGTTGATCGGGTATACAAAATTATTCAAGCACGTATCGATAAGTTTGGTGTGGCGAATCCAAACATTCAAAAACTTCCAGGTTCTAACAGAATCCAAGTTGAATTACCAGGTGTGGATAATCCAGAGCGTGCACGTAAATTATTATCAGGTGCTGCAAAATTAGAGTTTATCGAGTGCTATGAAGTAAACGAATATGGATCGGGTTTAAATGCATTAGGAGCTTTGTTAGATCAGGAGTCTAAGCAACCTGCGGTAGCTTCATCGGCTCCAGCTCCATCTGTAAAAGATACTGCGAGCAACGCATTGGCATCTCAATTATCTAAGCCTGCCGTTAAGGATTCAGGAAAAGCTAAGACGGATACAAGTGCAGGAAGTGCATTAACTAAATTATTCTTGCCTATGGGAAATGGAATTGGAGTTTATCGCAAAGATACTGCTCGTGTAAATTCTTTATTTCGCCGGGCAGATGTGCGTGCATTTTTTCCAGCAAACCTAACATTTGCTTGGGCTGCGAAAGGCATTCCAGCGACCAATGGGGATGAGATTTTGACGTTAGAAGCTTTGAAAAAGGCAGAAGGCCAATCGGCCCCATTAGAAGGGGATGTGATTACTGATGCGGCTCAAGATTTCGATCAAACGGGTCGTGCTGAAGTGACGATGTCCATGAACGGAACGGGTGCTCGAATTTGGAAAAATTTAACGGGGGCTAATGTAGGTCGCCGAATTGCCATTGTATTAGATGGCTACGTATATTCAGCACCGGTGATTAATGGTGAAATTCCAGGTGGACGTTCTTCCATATCAGGAAGTTTCACGGTGGAAGAGGCTAAAGATTTAGCTAATGTATTAAAAGCGGGTAAATTACCGGCGCCAACACGTATTGTTGAGGATGCATTTATTGGTCCTTCTTTGGGAGTTGAGTCCATTAACCAAGGGTATATGTCGATGCTTTTAGGCTTACTATTGGTCATCGTATTCATGATTGGATATTATGGAAATCCTGGTTGGATGGCAAATTTGGCCTTATTTTTCAACGTATTTTTCATTGCGGGTGTGTTGGTACAAATCCAAGCAGCGCTGACTTTGCCAGGTATCGCGGGTATCGTGTTAACCTTAGGTATGGCTGTGGATGCAAACGTATTGATTAATGAGCGTATTCGTGAAGAATTGCACAAAGGAAAAGGTTTATTGGATGCGATTAATGTCGGTTACGAGAAAGCATTAAGTGCGATTTTGGATGGTAACATTACTACGGTATTGATCGGGGTGATCTTGATTATATTCGGTTCTGGATCTGTTAAAGGATTTGGAGTAACGCTTTGTATTGGTTTGATTACTTCGGTATTTACGGCGGTTTACATATCTCATATCTTGATTTTGTGGATGGCTAATCGTGCGATTAAAGCTGGAAGAGAGAAGAATATGACGTTTGAAACATTTATATCGCGTGATTTATTCAAAGGAATGAATTTCGATTTTATTGGCAAACGTAAATATTCATATTGGTTCTCTTGGGGATTAATTGCCACAGGTGCCATTGTATTATTCATGCAAGGAGGATTTAATTTGGGCGTTGACTTTAAAGGAGGTCGTTCATACGTAGTTGAATTTGCTCAACCGGTAGAAGCGGGTAAAGTTAAAGAAGCCTTATCGGATAATTTTGGAGGAAAAGGGGTCGAGGTAAAAACATTTAATGGCGCTAGCAAATTGAAAGTGACTACTTCCTATTTAGTGGAGGATGAATCGATCACGGCCAACAATACCGTTAAAACTGCTTTGGAAACTGGTTTAAAAGATTTCGCTGCTAATTCACCGGTGATTGTATCTGAAGCGAAGGTAGGTGCTACCGTCGCGGATGATATTTTAAAGCAATCTTTCCTTTCCATTTTATATGCTTTGGTAGCGATCTTTATTTATATATTGATTCGTTTCCGCAAATGGCAATACTCATTGGGTGGAATTGTGGCCTTGGTGCATGATGCTTTAGTTGTATTAGGTATGGTTGGAATTACACGTTTATTTGGATTTGAATTAGAAGTAGACCAAGTATTTATTGCGGCGATTTTGACCGTTATTGGTTATTCAATTAACGATACCGTGGTTGTATTTGATCGTATCCGTGAGGAGATTGGGGTGAATCCTGATTTAGGGAATAAGGCTTTAATGATCAAAACCATTAATGAATCCATCAACCATACCATGTCACGTACGGTGATGACTGCGACCACGGTATTTTTGGTGGTTACCGTATTGTTAATCTTTGGTGGCGATGTATTAAGAGGATTCTCTTTCGCGATGTTTATAGGCGTTGTTTTTGGAGCTTATTCTTCTATTTTTGTAGCGGCTCCTATCGTGATTGACCTTGGGACCTCATCTAAACCAAAAAAATAAATGATGCTGGCAATCTGAGAGGATTGCCAGTATTTACATCAACCTAATTTAATAATATGAACAATAGTATTTGGAGAAAAAAGCCTTTAGAGGCCTACGCTGAGGATGTTAAGAACAGCCAACTCAAGCGTGTCCTTGGTAAATGGGCGCTAACATCTTTGGGAATCGGAGCCGTTATTGGCGGAGGAATTTTTACATTGACAGGTATTGCCGCGCATGATTGGGCGGGTCCTGCCTTAGCTTTAGCCTTTGTTTTGGCGGGTACTGCTTGTACATTTGCCGCACTTTGCTATGCTGAATTTGCATCCATTTTACCTGTTGAGGGAAGTGCTTATGCATATTCTTACGGTACGGTAGGAGAATTTTTTGCCTGGTTCATAGGTTGGAATTTAATCTTAGAATACATGATGGGCGCCACAACGGTAGCCGTTGCTTGGAGTGGGTATTTTGAAAAACTTTTACACCTTTTCAATATAAACTTGCCACTTTATTTGACCAATGATCCCGTGACTGCGGCTGAAAAGGTTGAAAAACTGCGTGCAGCGGGTCAGGCGGTTCCAGAATTTGCTTTTGCCTTTAATTTACCTGCTTTTATTATTGTATGGTTGGTTACCTGGGTTTTGGTGAAAGGAATTAAAGAAGCGGCAAGTACTAATAACTTGATCGTAATTATGAAAGTTGCCGCGGTGATTTTTGTTATTGTTGTGGGTGCATTTTACGTGGATACTGCTAATTGGCATCCCTTCATTCCAGATCCAGTTGTGGATGCTAAGGGTGCAACGCACTTTGGTTTTGACGGAGTGGTTACGGCCGCCTCTATTATTTTCTTTGCTTATATTGGTTTTGATGCCGTGTCTACACAGGCAGGTGAGGCCATTAATCCTACCAAGGACGTTCCGTTTGCTATTATTGCCTCTTTACTGATTTGTACGGTGTTGTACATTTTGGTTTCATTGGTATTAACTGGGATGGTTAAGTATGATACCTTGGATTTAAAAGCACCGGTTGCTTCTGCTTTTGAGGGCGCTGGATTGCCAATCGCGATGTACATTGTAACGATTGCCGCTACAGCTGGACTGACTTCAGTAATGCTTGTGATGATGTTATCTCAAACACGTATCTTCTTAGGTATGGCTAAGGACGGATTATTGCCAAAAGGTTTATTTGCGGCTATTCACCCTAAGTTTAAGACGCCTTGGAAGTCGACTATTTTTGTCGGTGGTATCGTGTCGGTTGTTTCTGCGTTAACACCTATTGACAAAGTTTCCGAAATGTGTAGTTCTGGAACCCTACTAGCCTTTGCGATGATATGTGGAGCGGTTTGGTTGTTGCGAGTTCGTGAGCCAAACATCGAGCGTCCATTTAAAGTGAAGTTTTTGCCTTTTGTTGCGACCGCTGGTATTTTGTGTAATTTATATTTAATGTGGGGTTTGCGTACAGAAACGAAGCTTTCGTTTTTGATATGGGGTACTTTAGGTATAATTGTTTACTTCGCATATAGTCGAGGGCATAGTAATCTGAACAAGAAATCTTAGAATAGGAGGCGCAAGAAATTGCGCCTCTTTTTTTAACGTATATTTTCAATGATCGGTTTGTTGATTCATTTTAAAAAATGCGTAAATACATGTTGGCTTCGCATTTTTAATCCAATGGATTTTGGCGTATTTTTGCACCTTGATTTTATAATGTATATCGAATGAGTCAGATTGAAACTGAAATAGCGAAACGGAGAACCTTTGGGATTATTTCTCACCCCGATGCGGGCAAGACCACATTGACGGAGAAATTGCTTCTCTTTGGAGGAGCGATTCAAACGGCTGGAGCGGTGAAGTCGAATAAAATTAAGAAAGGCGCTACGTCCGACTTTATGGAAATTGAGCGACAAAGAGGTATTTCTGTGGCTACTTCGGTCATGACTTTTGAATACAATCAGGTTAAAATAAATATCTTAGATACTCCGGGTCACAAGGATTTTGCAGAGGATACCTATCGGACACTCACGGCGGTGGACTCAGTAATTCTTGTGATCGACTGCGTAAAAGGGGTAGAGGAACAAACGGAAAGATTGATGGAAGTATGTCGCATGCGTAAAACGCCGGTGATAATTTTTATCAATAAAATGGACCGCGAAGGTCGAAATCCATTTGATTTATTGGACGAGTTAGAGCAAAAATTAGGGATATCGGTTCGACCGTTGACATGGCCGATCAATATGGGTCAAAATTTCAAAGGGGTTTATCATTTATTGGATCGTTCTTTAAATTTATTCTCGGCCAATAAAACTAAGATTGAAAAGAATGTGGTTTCTGTGGATATTTCTACGGCCGAGTTAGACACCCGAGTGGGCGACCGAGATGCGGTTCAATTGCGTGATGATGTAGAATTAATCGAAGGGGTTTACGAGCCTTTTGATCGGGCTGATTATCTATCTGGGGATTTAGCTCCTGTGTTTTTTGGTTCCGCGGTGAATAATTTTGGAATCCAAGAATTGCTTGACACGTTCACTAAAATTGCTCCGTCTACCCAAGCGCGTGGAACTGATATCCGGATTGTAGAACCTCAAGAGAAAAAATTCACAGGTTTTGTGTTTAAAATCCACGCAAATTTAGATCCTAAGCATAGGGATCGAATTGCTTTTTTACGCGTTTGCTCAGGGGTATTTCATCGGAATACCTTTTACCAACATATTCGATTGAAGAAAAATGTGCGCTTTGCCAATCCATATAATTTCATGGCGCAGGATAAAGAGGTGGTGGAAGAGGGATTTCCTGGCGATGTAATCGGTTTATACGATACTGGGAATTTTAAAATTGGCGATACCTTGACCGAAGGAGAAATCCTGAATTACCAAGGAATTCCAAGTTTTTCACCAGAGATATTTAAGGAATTAATGAATCTAGATCCGATGAAATCAAAACAATTGGAAAAGGGCATTGACCAGTTGACCGATGAGGGTGTAGCCCAACTATTCACACAACCCCAGTTAGGAAATCGTAAGATTGTGGGAACGGTGGGTGAACTTCAATATGAAGTAATTCAATACCGTCTCGAACACGAATATGGCGCTAAATGTCGCTTTGATGGCATGTCGGTTACAAAAGCTTGTTGGATTACCTCCGAGGACCCCAAAAAACTACAAGAATTCGTTCGTTTAAAAGGGCAAAACATTGCGCAAGACAAAGATGGAAACTACGTCTTTTTAGCCGAATCAGATTGGATTTTACGTATGAATCAGACGAATAATCCTGAAATTGAATTCCATTTTACTTCTGAATTTAAATTGGCCTAACGGATACCTAAATTAAAAAGCCTGCCCATTCGAATGAGTTGACAGGCTTTTTTTATGTAAAGATTCCTAATGAATCCTTATTTATTTTTCCAATAATTGGCCAAGCTGGATCCATTGATGTTCATCACAGGACCAAAAATAGCTGCAGGTAGGCCAACCGTCGCCACTTTTCCCATCGCCATAGCTAAGCCAGAGGCAAGGCCTGCATTTTGTAATCCTACTTCAATGGCGATTGTTCGACAATCTTTTTCTGGAAGTTTGGTGAGTCTACCTCCCCAATATCCTAAAATAAAGCCGATGATGTTATGTAAAAAACAAGCCAAAACAAGCAGTGGACCAACTGAAATAAGAGCATCTCTGCCATTAGCGGTGATAATAATGATGATCAATCCAATACTGATCATGGAGATGAGCGGTAATTGCTCTTGAAACCAAGCCCATTTATTTCCAATGATTCGGTTGTAAATAACCCCTAAAACAATGGGGATTAAGATCAATTTACTTATTTCCCAAATCATCGCTATTAGATCAATTTCAATTAATTGGCCGGCTAGATTTTTCATCAACAAGGGAGTTAAAAGGGGCGCAATGAAGGTGGCGATGGACGTTAGCGTGAGTGAAAGAGCTACATTGGCCTTAGCTAAATACGACATGACGTTTGATGCTAATCCGCAAGGCATGCAACCTACTAAAATGATGCCAGCTGATATTTCTGATGGGAAAGTAAAGACTTTTGTAAGGCCCCATCCCACAAGTGGCATAATAGAAAATTGGAAAAATACACCTAAAGCCACAGCTTTTGGAGACTTCAAAACTTCTTGGAAATCTGAAATCTGCATGGTAGATCCCATCCCAAACATGATTAATTGGAGCAATGGGATAATCAATATTTTAAATTTTATATCTCCATATCCAACGAACGGGGTAGGGAATTGTAGTGTCAAAACCACAGCTGCAACGATCCATAAGGTAAATGAGAAGCCTTTCAGTGACTCTTTGGTATGGGTGGAGATGGCAATTAGCGCAACGCCAATAATCCATAAAATTCCAGCCCAGGGAGTATCTGAAAAAATAAGTCCGACGAGTATAATGGTCGCCCCAGAAATGGATAATAATTTAAAGTTATTTTTCATAATAGGTTTTGCGGTATTTGTGCGGACTGACACCCGTCATTTTTTTAAACGTTAACGAAAAGTGTTGTGGAGAATAGAAGCCAGTTTCATAGGCAATATCGCCTATTTTATAATTATAAGTTGCCATTAAATTCATGGCAATATTAATGCGTATTTTGATTAAAAAGTTGATCGGACTTAATCCCGTTTCCATTTTCATGCGCTCACTAAATGCCGTAATTCCTAGTTGGGCTATCTGAGCCATCTCAGGCACAGACCAATGATGCAATGGATCTTTCGTTATATTTTGTTCAATAATTTGACTCACAGTTGTATTTTCTGACGTTTTTAAACTAGACTTTTGAGCTTCGCGTGCATACAAAATCATGATTTGGTCGATTATATGAATGACCATTTCATTTTGACTCATTTCGTGCACAAATATTTCATTGGTCAATTGTACAAATAATTTGGCCAAGAAATCTGATTTATTGATTTTGAATTTATGGTAATTTTTGAAAATTTCGCCAATTTCCATTTGGTCATATTTGGAAATTTTAGACCAATATCCAAACTCTAAATCTTGATCTGCATCAAAAAATTTAGTCCGTATAATGAGGTGAAAGAAGGATGAACGTCTGATTCGATTGGGAATAATTTCAACATTTTCCCAAGGACATACAACTAAGCAGTCGCCCGGAAGCATGGTTTGCCTATTTCCATCAACGCTAATTTCGAAAATCCCATCTTTAAAATAGAACATACGAATACCTATTCCTTGAGGTAAATAGACCGGGTTGGACTTGTTTGAATCAACGGTCTGAAAGCTAAAATGCTCAATAAAAGGGAAGTGAGCACTACAATCATTAAATGGAAATGTCAACGCAAAATTTTTCATATTAAATTAAGATCAATGCATTCGGCAAATCAATTCTAGCTCTAAATAGTCTAAAATTTTAATAGAACAAGGTAGTTTATAACTTCAAATTAAATCATAACACAATACAACCGAAAATTTATAAAAAAAAATTATAAAAATCGCCAACGGGGAAATATATAATTTTTTCTCAAGATAATTCAGAATATTAGCATTCTAAACTTAAACAATTATGATAAAAAATTACAAAAAGAAACTAACAAGGCTATTGTTAGGTTTGGCCATTATGTTGCCAAATTTGATTTTTGCCCAATCCAGAATTACTGGAATGGTCAGTTCTGCAAAAGGAAATGAAGCTATTGCAGGTGTTTCAGTTGCAGTAAAAGGTACCTCACAAGGTACATCTACGGATGCAAATGGTAAGTATTCCATTAATGCACCCTCTAATGCAACCTTAGTTTTTTCATTTGTTGGTTTTGTGAAAAAAGAAGTAAGCGTAGGTGCTCAGTCTGTGATTAATGTTTCTCTTTCTGAAGAAACCACAGCCTTAGATGAAGTAGTCGTTACTGCTTTGGGTATTAAAAAGGAGTCGAAAAAATTAGGTTATGCAACCACGACGATCACTCCTGAAGCTATTACAGAGAATAGATCTCCTAACTTCATGAATGCTTTACAAGGTAAAATTGCCGGTGTAAACATTTCATCTTTAGGAACTGGACCTGCAGGTACGTCTAAAATTCGTATCAGGGGTCAATCTTCTTTTTCCGGTCAAAACTCACCTTTGATTGTTATTAATGGGGTGCCTATCGATAATACCAACTTTGGAACTAATCCAGGTAATAATGCTTCAGATAACTCAATTGGAGTTCGTGGAGGAGGAAATACCTCTGATGGAGGTGATGGTTTGTCCAGTATAAATCCAGATGATATTGAGTCAATGACGGTATTGAAAGGTGCAACGGCAGCTGCTTTATACGGTTCTCGTGCTAAGGATGGGGTTTTAATGATTACAACTAAATCTAGGGGTAAAACGAATGGTATCGGAGTTTCATATAATATGAACTATACGAATGAAACACCTTTGGATTTCACAGATTATCAATACGAATATGGCCAAGGAGAAAGTGGTTTGCGCCCTACAACGGCTAACCCGACTTCAGGTCAGTGGTCTTTTGGTGAGAAATTTCAACCAGGAATGACCCAAGTGTTATTTGATGGGGTTAGTGTTCCTTATGCGCCTGTTTATGACCGCATTAATAAGTTCTTTGTAAAAGGAATGAACTTAACAAATACAGTAAGTATTGCTAGCAATAGCGATAAAGGAGGATTTAATATGTCTATTTCCAATATGGATAACAATGGTATTGTTTCAAACAATACGTTTAATAGAAAAACGATCAATTTAGGATTTGCTTATGATCTTTCATCTAAGCTTTCAGTAGCGGGAAATGTCAACTATTCTAATGAGTATAACAAGAACCCACCTAACATTGCGAATCAAGATAACTCGATCCCAACGGCCGTTTATAACATGGCTAACTCGATGCCTTTTGATTTGTTAGAGCAAAAAGCGACAGATGCCAACGGGGATGAGTTTGTGTATTCTCGTTTTAGAAATAGAACGAACCCTTATTTCACTTTAAAGAAGCAATTTCAAAACATTAGAAGGGATCGTATTTTCGGAAATATATCTGCTAAATACAACATCCTACCTTGGTTATTCGTTCAAGGTCGTGTTGGTCAAGATTATTGGTCTCGTGACCAAGATTATAACAACTTCCCTACTGGACATGCATCTATTGGCCCTGCTCCTGCAGGATTTGTGAATGGAACATTTACACAAGAATCAAGAAGATTTAGAGAAACCAATACCGATATTTTGATTTCAGCTACTAAGTCCTTTGGTGATTTTGATTTCAATTTAACTGCCGGTGGTAATCAAATGTATCGTCGCTCCGACTTGAATAGTACGCAAGTAGTGGATTTCGTGGTTAGAGATTTATACACTGTCATGAATGGTCGGGTGAAAGATCCAGTTTATGGATTAAGTGAAAGATCTGTTAATTCAGTGTATGGATCAGGTGAAATCTCATTTAGAAATTATTTATTTTTAAATGTAACGGCACGTAACGACTGGTTCTCTACTCTTTCTCCAGCGAATAGAAGCATTTTCTATCCTTCCGTTTCAGGTAGTTATGTATTCTCGCAAGCGTTTGACAACATGCCTTCTTGGTTGACCTTTGGTAAATTAAGAGCTGCTGTGGCAGAAGTGGGATCAGATACGGATGTGGCTCCTTATTCAAACAATTTGTTTTATGGTATCAACCCTAACTTATTTGCTAATCCTGCTGGTGCTTTGCAACCCGTTGGAGGTGGACAAGGAAACGTGGTGCCTAACGCAGGTTTGAAACCGATGAGAACGCGTGAATCTGAAATCGGTTTAGAATTAAAAATGTTCAATAGCCGCGTAACCTTAGATATGGCCGTCTATCAGAAGTTGACCAGCGACCAAATCGTTTCTGCTCAAATTTCCGATGCGTCAGGCTTCACCAACTCCCTAATCAATAGTGGAAAAAGTGAGAACAAAGGAGTTGAAATGTTATTGAATTTGGTGCCTATCAAAACGGCTGATTTCCAATGGGATTTAACCTTAAACGGTTCTTATAATACCACGAAGGTATTAAGTTTATTGACCGATAAGCCTGGAGAAAGAATTACAGTGGGTACTCACGTGTTTAATGGTGAACTACGTCAGGTAGTAGGCCAAGAAATGGGCCAAATTTATGGCTTTGGATACAGACGTGATGCTAATGGGAAAAGAGTTTTTGGGGCTAACGGTATCGCTTTAAGAACTCCTGATTTGATTTCTTTTGGAAGTGCTATTCCTAAGTATGTGGGTGGTATTACAAACACGTTTAATTATAAGGGAATTTCATTATCAGCCTTAATTGATTTCAAATTAGGAAACATGATGCTTTCGGGAACAAATTTCAATGCAGTACGTCACGGATTGCATAAAATGACCTTAGAAGGTAGAGAAGGTGGTGTAGTGGCGGACGGAGTGAATGCACAGGGTGGACAAAATACAGCTAAGGCAGGTGTTCAACCATTCTGGGAAGTAGTTCGTTCCCAAGCATTAATTGAGCCTGTTATATATGATGGTGGTTATTGGAAATTACGTCAAATTACAGCTGGATACGATTTCACCAAGCACTTAAACCCTAAATCACCAATTAAGGGGGTTAAATTAAGTTTTGTTGCTAACAACGTATTAATCCTTAAAAAATGGGTGGATAATATTGATCCTGAGTCATTTGGATATTCTTCAGATAACTTAGTGGGTATGGAATCAACTGGATTGCCAACGACTAGAAGTTTAGGATTTAATTTGAATGTTAAATTTTAGTTCGCTTTAAACGAAAAATAATATGAAAAAGATAGCAATAATTTTATTTTCAGCATGTGGGTTATTAGGACTCAATGCTTGTGATGCGGGTTTCGACGAGTTGAATGTGAACAAAACAGCGGCAGTAGCCATTAACCCTGTTTTTGCATTAAATAATGCCGTAATTAATACGACTCCTCCATCGCCAACCGTTCAATATGAAATGGGGATAGTCCAACAAATGATTTCTCCAAACTCTGGGGTTTTAGCCGGGGCTAATTTTAATCAAGATAACCGTGATTATACGCAAGCAATATGGCAGCGTTATTACCGTTCAGTGATTCGAAATACCTATGATGTGATCGCTACAACCAAAGATCCTGCCAGAACTAATTTGGTTAACATGGCTAAGATTTTACAATCCTATGCCTTTTTAGTGTTAACGGATACTTATGGGGATATTCCATACACAGAAGCTGGAAAAGGGTATACCGATCAAAAAGTTTATCCTAAATACGATAAACAACAAGCTATTTATGCTGGAATTATCAAAGATATTTCTGATGCAGTGGCTGCCTTAGATGCGGCTAAAACTAGAGAAACAGCTGATGTTCTTTTTGGGGGTGATGTGGCCAAATGGAAGAAATTTGGAAATTCACTTTTGCTTCGCATCGGATTTCGCTTAGCTAAAGTGGATGCAACTCAAGCGCAATCATTGGTTGCTAAAGCCGTTGCCGGAGGTGTTATCACGACCAATGCGGATAATGTGGTTATTCGCCATGATGCTAATTATTTAAATAGCATTGGCCAATTGTTAAACGCTACTGAAGCGAACAATTTTTACCTAGCTGCTCCATTCGTTGACCATTTAAAGAAAACAAATGATCCGAGATTAAGGTCAATTGCAGTAAGGTATGTGGGTGCTACTTCAGGAACTCAACAAACAGCTGCTAGGGGTGTAATTGATCCTGCGGTTCAAATTGGAATGCCTTTTGGATATGACAACTCTTCGATCAGCGGACCTGTGAAGACTTTAGGTCTCGCAAGTTTTTATGATTTTAGTCAAGCGGATAGAACTCGTATGAATAAAACAACAGCTCTTGCTTTTCTTGTTACAGCTTCTCAAACTAATTTATTGATAGCTGAGGCAGTATCAAGAGGTTGGGTTACAGGAAGTGCCAAAGATTATTATGAGGCGGGCGTGAAAGCGCACATGAGCCAATTAGGAGATATGGATGTTAACTCATCGGTTCCATCTGCTGCTGTTGATGCATATTTAGCTGCAAATCCATTTAGCACCACAACGGCCTTGGAGCAAATCAATACGCAATATTGGATTTCATGTTTCTTAAATGGACCTGAGGCATTTGCTAATTTCCGTCGTACGGGTTTTCCTAAATTGACGCCTAATCCTTTCTCAGGTAAGGCTATCAAAGGAGATTTCATCAATCGCATGACGTATCCAAACTCTGAAATTTCAGTGAATTCAGTGAATGTAAAAGCGGCCATTGCAAATCAAGGCGCAGACGATTTAGATACTAAAGTTTGGTGGCATAAATAAGAATACCTTAAACCTATAACATATATGAAAGATTTTGTAAATTGTTTTAGAGCGGAGGATAAGGCCAAAGCTCAAGAAAACTCAAGAAGAAATTTCCTTCGTAATTCTGCCTTGGGTGGATTGTCATTGGGGATGATTTTTGATCATGATCCTGAAAAGGAAATGGAGTATATTACTCAGAAAGTTAACAAATCGAGTAATCCCTCTGAACTTAAAATTACAGACATTCGTATTGCTGTCATTGATAAGGCTCCTATGACTTGTCCCTTGATTCGTATTGATACAAACCAAGGATTAGTTGGCTGGGGTGAGGTGCGCGATGGTGCAAGTCCTAAATATGCCATGATGCTGAAAAGCAGATTGATGGGTCAAAATCCGTGTAATGTTGAGAAGATTTTCAAAATCATCAAGCAATTCGGAGGCCAAGGTAGAGCTGCAGGAGGTGTTTGCGGAGTGGAAATGGCGTTGTGGGATTTAGCTGGAAAGGCTTTTGGTGTTCCCGTATATCAAATGCTAGGAGGTAAGTACCGTGATGATATCCGTATTTATGGAGATACTCCTGAGGTCGCAGATCCAGCCGAATTTGCTAAGAAAATGAAAGAACGTCAAAATTTAGGTTTGACATTTTTGAAAATGGATTTTGGTATTCAATTATTAGCTGATATTCCTGGGGCTTTAGTGGGAGGAAAAAATTGGGATGTAAAGAAGCAATGGGGGAATAATCCATCTGCGAAGGGAAATGCTCGTTCATATAGCTGGACTAAGCATCCATTCACACGCATCCAAGTAACCGATAAAGGCATTCAGTATTTAGCGGATTATGTGGGTACAGTTCGAAGTGTGATTGGGTATGATACCCCACTTGCAGCGGATCATTTTGGTCATTTTGATGTAAATACTGCGATTCGTTTAGGAAATGCACTAGAGAAATATCAATTAGCTTGGCTAGAAGATATGATACCTTGGCAGTATACGGATCAATGGCGTCAAATTACGGAGGCAATCAATACGCCAACGTTAACCGGTGAGGATATTTACTTGAAAGAAGAGTTTATTAAGTTGATCGACGGACGCGCGGTGGATATGATTCAACCAGATTTAGCTAGTTCAGGCGGTATTTTGGAGACGAAGAAAATAGGTGATTATGCCGAAGAAAATGGAGTTCCTATGGCAATGCACTTTGCGGGTTCTCCGATTTGTTTTATGGCTAATATTCATTGTGCTGCGGCAACGGAGAATTTTGTTGCGCTTGAACATCATTCATTCGATGTTCCTTGGTGGGAGGATTTAGTGACTGGAATCGAAAAGCCAATTTTCAATAAAGGTTTTGTCAAAGTTCCAAACAAGCCAGGATTAGGCGTCGAATTAAATGAAGAGGTTGTCAAAGCCCACTTGAAATCAGGTGAAATGTTCTTTGCACCTACCGATGATTGGACCAAGATTGATTCATGGGATCGCGAATGGTCTTAAATTTTACAAGGGTGATGTTCGCATCACCCTTTTTTATCTACACATAAACCTATTTATATCATGAAAATTAAAGCAATTGTATTGAGCTGCTTGGCTTGCAGCTTGTCGTTTATTTCTTTGGGTCAAAATATACAAATGCCTAAAGAGATGATTATGACTTACTCCCAACAATGGAAGGGGGAGCGTTTCCCGGATGGTCGTCCAAAAGTTTCAGATGATTTAGTGAAAAGATTAGCCAATATTTCGATTGAGGAAGCCTGGGGCGTGATGCGCGGCGAAGGGTATGAAAGTCAATTCGAAGGAAACTGGCATATTATTAATCCCAATAAGCCCTTAGCTGGCCGTGTCCTTACGGCGCAATACATGCCCATGCGCCCAGATGTTAATACGCCAATCATGGAAAAGGGTAAATCAGAAAATCGGAAAGGTGCTTCTAATTCCTGGCCTATCGATTTATTACAAGAGAATGATGTGTATGTAGCGGATGGCTACGGCAAGATTATCGACGGTACGTTGATCGGGGATAATTTAGGAAACTCGATTTATGTAAAATCAAAAACGGGTGTTGTATTTGACGCCGGTATCCGCGATTTAGAAGGACTTGAGGCCATTGATGGTTTTGTAGGTTTTGTACGTGGGGTGGATCCTTCATTTATTAAAAATGAAATGCTGACGGGAATTAATTACCCTATTCGCATTGGTCGTGTCACGGTGATGCCAGGGGATTTGATCTTAGGCAAAAAAGAAGGTGTTATTTTTATTCCTGCTCATTTAGCCGAAAAGGTAATTTCGACCGCTGAGTTTATAGGCATGACAGATGCATTCGGACATTTACGTTTGAAGCAAGGAAAATATACTCCAGGGCAAATAGATCAAAAATGGACGGATGATATCAAGGCTGATTTTGTTAAATGGGCTGATGAAAATCCCGACAAGCGTCCGATGTCTAAAGCGGAATTAGCCAAGATTTTGAAAGATAAAAATTGGTAATCCGGATGAAAAAAATAATCGGAATTTTCGCAATGGTCTTGGTGTCGACGTTCGCGTGGGGCCAACAAATTTCCAAGGAGGAAATGCTCTTTTTAACTCCTTTATGGAATGGGGAACGTTTTGCTGATGGTCGACCAAAAGTTTCGGATGCTCTATTGCAAAGGCTTAAATCCGTCACATTAGAGGAGGCCTGGGCTGTATTGAAAAATGCAAACTTTAAGCATAACTATGAAGACGGTTGGCAAACCATAAACCCCGACAGTGTGTTAGTCGGTCGTGCGCTAACCGCTACTTTTATGCCGGGTCGTCCTGATATCCAACGAGTGATCGACGACCGTGGTCATACCAAAGACGGAAGAATTAAGTCACAAAATTCCTGGCCCATTGACATGCTAGTTAAAGGCGATGTTTATGTGGTGGACCAATTTGGGGCACACGAAGATGGTCCGACGATTGGCGATAATTTGGGAAATTCCATATATGCTAAAACGGGCAATGGCATTGTGTATAATGGCGCTGTTCGTGACATCAATGGCTTGAAGGAATTAGGCAGATTCACCTCCTTTTTTCGGACTTATCATCCTTCTCATCATTTAAACAATCCTGACGGAGAGTTGAACACGACTTTGGTGGGGATAAACACCCCCACACGTATTGGAAAAGCAACGGTTCTTCCAGGTGATGTGGTTTTAGGTCGAGATGGCGGAGTGATTTTTATCCCCCCACATTTATTGGAAAAAGTGGTAAAGACCTCCGAGATTGTTCGTTTGAGGGATATGTTTGGGCATCAGCGTTTACGCGAGCAAAAATATACTCCGGGTCAAATTGACAATCGCTGGAGCGAGGAAATCGAAAAAGATTTCTCCAAATGGTTAAATGACAAAATAGACAAACTGCCAGTCCCTAAGGCTCAAATACAAGAATTTTTGAAAGGTAGGACTTGGTAAAAATGTAAGAAAATGAAAAATAAATCAGATAGAAGAGAGTTTTTTAAAAATGGATCTTTGGCTGCAACGGCCTTAATGTCCGGATCCATGTTTCACTGGGGTGGTCGGTATGAGGAGGCCATTAGTGACAATCCAAAAATGTCGGCCCCGGCCGACTTGAAAATCACGGATGTTAAATGTGGGTATATCCGTGGAGGCTACCACTTATATGTTAAAATTTTTACTAATCAAGGTATTTATGGAGTAGGAGAAGGCGCAGATGCCACTCCCGGAACCTATCATTTAGTTAAAATGATGGGCCAAAGGATCATTGGCAAAAGCCCTTTAAATGTCCATCGTTTATTTGAGGATATACGCAAAAGTGGATTTTTTGCAGGTGCTCAGTCGGGCATGTATGTAGCTGTTCTGACGGCTGTGGAAAGTGCCCTTTGGGACTTGGCTGGGAAAGCTTTGGGTTTGCCGGTATACCAGTTACTCGGTGGAAAATTCAGAGATAAAATCCGTGTCTATATGGACACGGCCTTATATCAAACCAAATTACCTAAACCTTCTGACTTTGCGGATGCGGCTCAGAAGGCGGTGGATATGGGATTTAATGCAATTAAATTTGACATAGATCAAGCGAATGATCCGAATAAATATGATGCATACAATTGGACAGCAAGTCCGGCTGAATTAAGACGTATGTATGAACAAATCGCCGCTGCCCGAAAGCAAGTGGGCCCCGATATCGACATATGTGTCGACATGCATGGAAAATACGATGCACCTACAGGTGAGAAAGTAGCCAAAATGATGGAGCCATTAAATCTAATGTGGCTTGAGGAACCTGTTCCAGCCGAGAATATACAGGCCTATAAAAAAATCACCGACTCCACTTCCACACCTATTTGTGCGGGTGAAAACCAGTATCTAGCTTATGGATTTAGGGAGATGTTGGAAATAGGTGCAGTTGACATCATCATGCCAGACTTACAAAAAGCGGGTGGTTTGGGTGAAGGTCAGCGCATTGCCAATTTATCAAACTTGTATTATGTGCCTTTTGCTCCGCATATGGTGTCCTCATTTTTAGGCGCGATGGCTGCTTGTCACGTATGTGCTTCTGTACCGAATTTCTTAATCTTGGAATGGCAAGCGTATTTCCATACAGATCCTATGTATAAAGAGATTGTGATTCACAAAGGAGAATGGTTAGATAAAGGATTTATTCCATTGTCGAATGAACCAGGTGTAGGCGTTGACATCAATATTGAAGCGATGCGCAAATACGCGGTTAAAGGAGTGCCATTTTTTGATTAATGGATTCGTTTTAATATTTCCAAACAGGCTCTTCCATTGTGGTAAGGGCCTTTCCAAGGGCCTATTTTTCCATTGCGAATCATAGGCTCTTGTTTTTCATCGATCCCCCAAAGCCATTCGCCTGATGTGGATTTTAAGTTGGCTTTAATAAAAGACCAACTTCCTAGACTCAATGCGTAGAATTTTTTATTTCCAGTGATCTGATAGGCATTGTAATATCCGATCATAGCTTCTGCTTGTGGCCACCAATGTTTTTGAGTATTAATATGTCCTTGGTTTTTCTCATTCCACATGCCCCCATCTTTTGGATCAATTCCTTTTTCTGCTTCAATGGCCATATTGACCGCCAGCGTTTTCATTTTTTGGATCCAACTAGGGTTTTTTATAGTTTCTGCAGTTTCTAATAAAAGCCAAGCAGATTCAATATCATGACCAAAAGAAACGGCCTCCGACCTTGGGGACCAATCATCTGTGAAAAATAAAGTTTGCGTCTTGCCATTGGCAATAATTTTTTCGTGAAAAATAGAAAGCATGTTTTCAATTTCTTTTTTTAGGTTTTTGTCGGGATACACCTGATAAAAATTCGCAAAGGCTTCAATCAGATGCAGATGTGTATTCATGGATTTTTTTTGATCTGCTTTTCCTTCGGTAATCGTCTTGTCTTCAATCGGCATCCAAGCCTCATTATAAGCCTCATAATATCCCCCGTTTTTCAGGTCCTTGCATTTGGTTTGTAAGATCTGATAGATGCTTTTTGCTTTTTCTAAGGCTTGAGGGTTTTTCGAAATTTTATAATATTCAGCAAAGGCATACAACATAAATCCCTCTGCATATACTTGTTTGTGGGTGTCGGATGGTGTGCCGTTTGATTTCACGGACCAATAAGCACCTTTGTTTTTAGCGTCCCAAAAATAGGTATTCAGGTAATTAAATGCTCGGTCGGCCAATTTTTTATAGCCTGGTTTGGGGTCCATTTGATAGGCAGCTGAGAATGTCCAAAGAATCCTGCTGTTCAATATTAGACCTTTATCGGCCTGCGTATTAGGTACATTATTCACGTCAACAGCTCCATAGAATCCGTCTTTCTCGACATCCACACTATTCTTTTCCCAGTAGGACAAAATCTCATTCAGTTCTAATTTTATTTCCTTTTTAAAAGCATTTGGGCTCTGTGCAGCAATGGACTGTGCACACATTAAAAAAATAAGAATTTTAAAGATTTTCATGGAGCTAGTTTTATGGGAAAAGAGGTGTTTTTTGAATTTAAATATAAAGATTGTGTTTCAATTTTTATGATTGATTTTAAATATTTACTGTTTTTTGAATTAATTACAGAATTATTTTAATTCACTATAAATCATCGCTAATTTGCTTTCAAGTTTACCCAATTTACTTGTATGAAAAATTATTTACTACTCTTATTCTTTACTCTATCGTTTATTTCTCTTAGTGCAAAAGATAATCCCGGGCTGATTAAAAAGGCTGATCGTATCATTGCTTTACATAAGCTTTATACGGTCATGCATAAAACTCAAATTCCACCTAGTGGAGACAAGCATGATTATATGAGCCAAGGACCTTATTGGTGGCCAGATCCAAGCAAACCCGATGGGAAACCGTACATCCGGAAAGATGGTGTTAAAAATCCTGAAATAAAGGGAATCACTGATTCGGATGAAATGGATGAACTGATTGACGATGTGGAATTATTGACACAAGCATTTCAAAAAACCAAAAATGAAAAATATGCGGCCTTTGCCTCTCAATTAATTAAGACTTGGTTTATAGATCCAAAAACAAAACAGAATCCAAATTTGAATTTTAGCCAAGGTATTCCTGGCATAAATACAGGTCGGGGAATTGGCATCATTGAAACCCGATTTCTGATTAAAATCACGGATGCTGCAGAGAAATTGCAAGCATCTACGCATTGGCGTAAATCCGATCATCAAGCATTAAAAATTTGGTTTAAAGACTTTTTGACTTGGCTTATTGAAAGTCCCATAGGTAAGGATGAAGCTGATGAGCATAACAACCATGGCACTTATTATGATGTTCAAATTGTCAATTTTGCTATGTTTTTGGGCGAAAATGAGTTGGCCAGGCGCCAATTGGAAATCACCAAATCTCGGATGGCTTCGCAGTTGAAGCCCGACGGATCACAACCCCATGAATTGGCCAGAACTAAGTCTTTTGGTTATTCATTAATGAATCTCCGAGGCTTCTTTTATTTAGCCGAATTTGCGCAAAAATTGAATGTTGATCTATGGCATTATCAAACACCTGAGGGTGCGTCAATTAAGAAATGCTTGGATTTTTTAATCCCTTACATCAAAAAAGATAAGGTGTGGCCATACCAGCAAATTGCTGAAATTCATTGGGCCGATTCAGAAGAAATCTTGATAGAGGGTTTTAAAGCTTTTAAAGACATTTCTTATTCCGATTTAGCGAAAAAAGTAAGTGTTGCTAATCATGATAAATTCTCTCCATCTGATTTGGTGGATCCATTTTTAGATTCATCTAATTCTCGCTGGTTTTTCTTTAACTCGACCAGTAGGCCTTTTGGTATGGTCAATCTAAGTCCTGATAATGGTGTTCAAAGTGACTGGGGAGCGGGATATCGATATAAATCAGATAGCATTAAATGCTTTAGCCACATTCACGGTTGGCAATTATCTGGGGTCCCTGTGTTACCTACCACGGGGGAATTTAAAGGCCAATTAGGTTCAGGTCAATATGGATCCACTTTTTCGCATGCCAAGGAAATAGCCAAACCTGGATACCATGAAGTCTATTTGGAATCGTATAAGATTAAAGCGCAGTTGACGGCCACGACCCGTGTAGGATTTCACAAATACACCTATCCAAAGGCGGATCAAAGTCAAATATTATTCGATTTTGCTACTTTTTTAGGACCATCTGATACCCAAAGTGCGTATGTTAAGCAAGTCGGTGATCGTCGAATTGAAGGCTATGCCATCATGTCGCCGGCGGTACGCCGACCAAAAATTCTGCCCGTTTATTTTGTTGTCGAATTTGATAAGCCATTTACTAAAATTGCCGCATGGAGAAAAGGTAAATTAGAAGCTTTTTCAAATGAGATTGAAGGGGAGAAAATAGGGGTTTACGTGAGCTTCCCAACGGACAAAAATGAAGAGCGTTTGATGAAAGTTGCCATCTCCTATGTGAGCACAGAGCAGGCAGGTTTAAACCTGAAAACGGAAATTCCTCACTGGGATTTTGACCGTGTCGTGGAAGAAAGTAAATCTGAATGGAATGAATGGCTAGGCCGTATTCAGGTGGAAGGCAAGGATGAAGTGGCGAAGAAAAGATTTTACACCGACTTGTTTCATGCTTTGCAAGGGAGAAGGATTGTCAGCGATGTGAATGGAAAATATTTGGACATGACAGGTGAAAAGCCACGCACGGGTCAAATTCCGTTGAAGGCGAATGGCCAACCGAAATTTAATCACCATAATTTTGATGCCATGTGGGGAGCGCAATGGACGATCAATACCCTGTGGCATTTGGTTTATCCTGAGGTGACCGAATCGTTCATCAATTCGATGCTGATGATGTATGATGACGGAGGCTTAATTCCGAGAGGTCCCGCGGGTGGAAATTACACCTATGTGATGACGGGAGCATC
Source organism: Cytophagaceae bacterium (assembly GCA_005791165.1). Lineage (GTDB taxonomy): Bacteria > Bacteroidota > Bacteroidia > Cytophagales > Spirosomataceae > Aquirufa. The sequence continues at coordinate 13,996 of SXXW01000004.1, read as the reverse complement.
TTCGACTCCATTTATTGTAAGTGCATACCAAAAAGGGATTCGTGGTTTTGATATACAAAAGGCATATGAAGGTATGCGTAAAAATCATTTTCCGGGAGGTATGATGAGCAAGGCGGGTTATGAACACAAAACTTTTAAGGGTGGTGGAATTGAGTATTACATGGAGCGCGGCTATGTGCCTCATCCCATCAGTAATATTCGATATGGTTTTCACATGGATGGATCTGCGCAAACGCTTGAATATGCTTATCAGGATTTCTCTTTAGCCCAAATGTCAAAGGCCTTAGGGAAAACAGAGGATTATCAATTGTTTATGAAGCGCTCGCAGAACTTTAAAAATATATGGAACCCAGAATTAGGTTGGATGTGGATCAAAAATCTTGATGGAAACTGGGAGAAATCAGTGGATATTTTACGTTATGACCATGGTTGGGAAGAAGGAAATGCAGCCCAATGGACTTGGTTTGTACCACATGATATAAAAGGATTGGCCAACTTGATGGGAGGAAAAGATAAAGCGGTGGCAAAATTAAATGAGTCTTTTGAAAAGGCTTCTGCACATGATTTTGTTAGTGGTAAATCTCATGATAAGGAAACTCAGGAGGAAAATCGCCGAGTTTATTTAAACTTTGGGAACCAGCCTTCCATCCAAACGAGCTATATTTTCAATCAAATCGGTGCTCCTTGGTTGACCCAAAAATGGACCCGTAAGGTCATCGAAAAAGTTTATTCAGGCCTGTCGTCCGATTATGGATATAGTGGTGATGAGGACCAGGGACTCATGGGATCATTAGCCGTATTAATGAAAATAGGCCTATTTAGTATGGATGGTGGTGTCGCTCAAACGCCCTATTACGATTTAAGCAGCCCTATTTTTGATAAAATTGAAATTAAATTAAATCCTGATTTTTATCCAGGAAAAACAATTTCCATAGAGACAAAAAATAATTCTCAGGACAATATGTATATCCAGCAGGCAAGTTTCAATGGCAAGCCGATAAAATCTTGGATTTCACATCCTGACCTAATTAAAGGGGGAAAAATTAGGTATGTTTTAGGTGCTAATCCGAACAAGAACTTTGGCCAATAATGCACATTAATGTAAAAATAGCCCCACTGATTTACCTATCAAATTATTTGATCAAGTGCTTATGTATCATTTTTTTTATGGGTGTTTGTGCAGAGACATCTGCACAAACAAAAAAAAACATCGAGTATAAAACTCCGAATTTTGGCTGCACGTTTGAAGATGGTCCCTTTAAGGCGATAATCAAGGTTGAGCAAAAAGGCCAACAACCTAAAAACAACCTTGAGTTTTCAACTTATGTGGAAATTCAAGGTTGCCAAGTTATTCACATTGATTTTGACAAAATAGATAAGGAATTGGTGGCTAGTTTTAAGCCAACAGACATCGATGATTCCGGCAATGTGATCATTCTTGCGGATCGTGGAATCAAATACGAAATTCACCTTATTTTACCCTAAATTAAAAGGGTTTTTGGTTCCATAAAATGGGATTTCGAATCGGGAAATTTCGGATGACTTCTTGGTTAGTAGGGAAATTATCTAGTTTTTTCCAAAGAGCCAAACTTTTATCATCGCCATGAATCGCAGAAAAATACAGAAAACTTTGCGCGATAGGCCACTGATCGAAATACATGACATCAGCCGGATAGGTCCACCGACTTTTATCTTTGATGAATGGAAATAGATAGGATACCCCTTTTTTAATCGACCGTCCATCAGGCATTTGCCAGTCCCACATATTCAACACATGGGCTAGCGTACTCATGATATCTAGATTAAATATGGAATAACCGTAGGGCTTTGTCCGTTTTAATTCAAGTGGAAATGATCCATCAGCCGCCATTTGGTCCGGAATAAAATTTGTTCGAAAGCGTTTTCTGCAAAAATCAATCAAAGAGGCGTTGCCTGTAAAAGATGCAAATACGGCCACTTGGAGTGCCCAACAAGTTCCATGATTATTCAAGGCATCTCTTTCAGCTATTCCATAGGGATGCGTCGTCATCCAAAGTACATATTCCTTAAACCAGGCGACAAATGCAGCATAGTCCTCTGGAGCAATTTGGCTTTTTAAGGCTTCCATGGCTTTGACCACTTCTAAAAAATGGATGGTATCAATAATTCCAATGCCGCGACCCGTTGCTTTTCCTTTAATTGCCTGAGCATATAATAGAGAAGGGTTCATGCGCGTGGATGGGTCCACAAACCAAGCCTTAAAATGTGGAATAGCTGCTTTGGCATATTGAGCTTTTTTTGTGAATGTATAGGCAGAGGCGAGTGAACCGACAATCTCACTGAAACGTATCATGGCTAATCGGTGTGCCACAAAATTTTCTGGATTAGTCTCTCCGTCTCTTTGAATATAAGGACCATTTGGATTTGCAGGGTCTGGCCACCAATAATCGCCTTCTGAATAAAAATCATTAAGGCCTCCAGCTGATCGAGGACATTGAGTGGCGGTAACCGTAATGGGTTTTTGAGCTAAATTTTTATCTGCTATGGCTATAGTTTTTGCAATACGTTCTTTGGAATAAATCTCCCTAGGAGCTACAGAAAAACCTGGGATATTGCTTACTAAAAAGAGAAATAAGAAAGAAATTTTCAATTTCATTTGACTTGCATTTTTGAGGCCCACTCCGAGTATTTAGCTAAAAGATTTTTAAATTTTTCGGGATTTTTTTTGATTAAATTATTTGATTCAATTCGATCTAATCGAACATTATACAATTCCCATTCTTTCACTTCATCGTCCCAAACTAGTTTCCAATCCCCTTCCCGAATCGCTTTATTCCCAAAATGTTCCCAAGCAATATAAGGTTGGGATTCCCTTTTACTTTGTTTAAATATGGGGACCAAGCTTTTTCCCTCGACAGCCTTTGTTGTTTTTGTTTTTGTTAAGTCCATGATGGTTGGGAAAATATCCATGATATGTCCTACTTGGTCACTTTGAAAGCTTTTTTTAATTCCGGTTGGGTATGAAATAATTAATGGCGTCGAAATCCCACCTTCATGCATCCAATGTTTGTACATCCGGAATGGAGTATTGCTAGCATAGGCCCATTCTTTTCCATAGGTTGTATAACTTCCTGGGGCGCCAATTCTCGTTGTTAATGAAGCATTGTATTTCTCTTGTCCTAAATCTTTGGATGAACGTTCATTTAATACCTCGTGGCAAGCGCCATTATCTGAAAGGAAGAAAATAACGGTATTGTCAAAGGTTCCAGTGGCTTTTAATTCTTGTATAATTTTCCCGATTCCTTGATCCATCTTGTCGACCATGGCCGCATAAGTGGCCATTTTTTCGATCCAAATGGTCTTGTCGGCTTCTTTTTCAAAATCTACAATCATTGGATCCGATCCAGGTAAATGGTCAATATTGGGGTTTAATTTAACTTTATTTTGTTGGTCAAATCGCTGCTTCCGCAGAGCTTCCCATCCCTGAGTATATGTAGATTTATAGGAATCAATCAATTCTTGGGGCGCGTGTATCGGCCAGTGTGGCGCCGTGTAGGCCACATATAGAAAAAACGGTTTTCCCGTAGAATGATTTTTCCGTAAATAGGAAACGGATTTATCTGAAATGGCATCTGTAAAATAATAATTCCCCTTGGGTGCAAAAGGCTCGTTATCTTCAACGAGCTGGCGTTTAGGCAATAATTCATAATAACTATTGGCCCCTGAAATTAATCCGTAAAAGTGATCAAAACCTCTTTGGTTAGGCCAATCGGGCTTTTTTTCGCCCACATGCCATTTGCCCGTCATGTAGGTATTGTACCCATTCTTTTTTAATTCTTCGGCAATTGTCGGGGTATTTACGTTTAAAAAACCTTGGTAAGATCCCGTTTTATTTCGATCATAATCACTTGTAACCACCATTCCTCCCATCCCTGCTTGGTGCGGATACATGCCTGTGAGTAAGGAAGCTCTACTCGGACAACAGCGTCCTGCATTGTAAAATTGGGTAAAAATGGCTCCCTTTTTACCGAGTAAATCGATGTTGGGCGTTTTGATTTCTGATCCAAATATTCCGATATCACTATAACCCATGTCGTCCACCAAAATCACGATGACATTAGGAGGCGTTTTTTGCGCCAATAAAATGGGTTGAATGCCTATTAACAATAAGCAAATTAGGAAGTGATTTTTCATTGCTTAGTCAGTTTAAGTTCTTCCATGAGGGCCAATGAGAAAAAGGCTGAAGTATATGCGCAAGTGATTGGAAACCAAGGTCTAAATGCGGCGCCGACGGCCGAATGAATTGTTTTCCCAATAATCCCCCCATATGCTTGTCGGTCAGGTCCTTGGTATTGATTTTTCATACACCAAGTTAATGATTTTCGAGCCATCACGACATATTTTTTCTCTCCGCTAGCCGCGTATAATTGGTACAATAAATAACTCCACAAGGCTGTGCCTTTTTCGCTAATCCCAACTTTCTCGACAGGCTCATCCGTGATAAAGTTCCAATGGCCATCAGGTTTTTGCCAGGCTTGCATGCGATCGGCCATTTTTTTAGCTAATGCAAGGTAAGGTCCTTTAGGGTTGTTGCGGTGTGCGGCCAATAATCCTTCCATCGCCCATCCAAGTCCCCGAGTCATTTTTATGGTCGGCTGAACCCCTGTTTTTTGATGCCATCCTCGCTCCCATAATCCGTCGGGCCTACTGAGTTTTTTCAAATGCTCTTGTATATATTGTTCGGCCATGTTGAAATACTTAGGATCTTTGGTTATGGCATATAAATTAGCAATTCCTTCAGCTCCAAAACCCGATTCATCAATGGTATGCTCTGAAAATTTTTGTTCATCCACATAATAATCTTGTGGGATAAGCCCATATTGGGTCATTAAACGATCCGTCGTTTCAGCTAATAATTTTGCCGCATCTAAATATTTTTTATTTCCTGTTTCCGTGTAAAGGGGAATCCAAGCCCAACCAGAGAAGAAATTTGCATCTGAAGTGCTGTAGCATTGTTGGTACCCAAAATCTGGTAAAATAATATCTCTTCTCCAACGGGAAAGTGGTACACCAAACATGGGATGAGTTACCTCCATGATTCGCGTGTTGATGGCCGACTGACCTATTTTTTCTGCTGCAGACAAAAGCCCTGCTGCGGATGTGGAAATAGTTAATGCTGGTATTTTTCGGGCGTTTAAAAGTACTTTTACCGCGGGACCTGAACCCCAAATCCAATGATTTGATCGGTAACTCTGTGCATCTAAATCATAAAATAAGTTGAGCCCCCCGTAAGTTAGACTGCTGGTATTGTTGTTTTGAGATCTAAGGATATAATCGATGGATTTTGAAAGTGCTATTTTTAAGTTCTTTTGAGTTAAACCACTATTTGTGAGCTCCGACCTTCCTAGGGTATTTTTAGACCAATTTATTTGATGTTTGATTGTTTTTGATATTCCATTTTCCTTGTAATGCAACGTAATTGTACCTTTCCAATCCTCACTTAAAGGAGTAAAATGATAGTTTAATGCACCATTTAATGGCTGCACAGTTTGTTGAATATAAAAATCTTTAATTTGACGTGCGCGCGGCTCTATGTACAGCGAGTTTTCCCAGTCTTCCAAACGATCTGCCTCAAGGTTTATTTTCTTTTTATTTTGTTCGGATTTTTTGAAAAAATGCTGGTTCCAAGCGGAAACCGTGGCCATTGAGTCAAGAATAATATACCCTTTCATGCCTGGATTTCGAACAAAATCAACCACGGGATACCAAATTTGCTTGTTGGGCATAGGATTAGGCAATACCGTTTGTGGCTCAGGATGTTCGTTTGAAACATCAGTAATCTTCGTTATTCGAGTATTTCGATCACTTCTTATTTGAATTTTTACGTCGTGAACGTTAGCCCCTAAGCTCGCATGAAGCGTAATTCCGGCTCCATCTTGACCCCAAGAAATCTCATGTTGATTCGCTTGCGCAAACAATATTTTTGAGGACAATAGGAATAAACTGATGAATATAAATCTCATTTTTTATTTTTTTGACGAACTAATGCTTCTAAAAAATAGTAATCAGCATACACGATGGGCGCATCTACTTCAAATCCATTTGGCAAACCACCCGTGCTATGATTTAAAAGAAATCCATGGGTAGAAGATGCCACAGGGGCTAGGTAATCTGAAGAACTAAGGCTTGCTAAGATCTTGTCTGCAAATCCTTGGTAATAGTTTTTTTTGTAGGGTTGAAGGTTTGCCAAATCATACAAAGCGGAAGCAGTTATAGCCGCGGCGGAGGCATCTCTGGGTACATGAGGGATTTTAGGGTCATCAAAATCCCAATAAGGAACAAGGTCAGAAGGTAATCGTGGATGATTTAAGATGTATTGAGCAATGTTTTCGGCTAAATTCAAATATTCCTTTTTTCCTGTTTCTCGATAACATACTGTGTATCCATACAATGCCCATGCTTGGCCTCGCGCCCATGCAGATGCGTGCGCATAGCCTTGATGCGTATTTTTCTTAACCACGGTACCCGTTTTAACATCGTAATCTAATACATGGTAGGAACTAAAATCAGGCCTAAAATGATTTTTCATGGTCGTATTGGCATGTGAAACAGCAACCTTGTAAAAAGCAGAGTCTTTTGTTTCCTTAAAGGCCCAAAACAATAATTCTAGGTTCATCATATTGTCGATGATCACTGGGTTAGCCCATTTGTCCCGACTATGATCCCAAGAACGAATGACACCTGTGATGGGGTTGAATCTTTTTATATTGGTTCTGGCCGATTGGATTAAGATATCGCGATAGGTAGCATTGTTAGTTAAACGAAGCCCATTTCCAAAACTTGTGAACATCTTAAATCCCATGTCATGGGTTCCAGCATTCATTTTCTCTTTCTCTAATGGAAGGGTGTAGTTATCTGCTTGGGCAGCCCACTTTTTATTTCCAGTTAATTCATATAAATACCACAAGCCCCCAGGAAAAAATCCTGAACACCAGTCTTTTGAGGCAACTAAAATCAATGAATCGTTGCGCACGGTTCTTGGACTCACCTTATCGCTGTTTCTTGAAGCAACTCGGGCCGACTCCCTCAGTGCATAATCCATTTGAGATTCTATTTTTGTGATTAGGCTGGCTTGTTGCGCCGCGCCGGAAAAACACAACAGTGAGAAAAAAATGATGTATTTTTTCATATTATCTGGATTGATTTTGAGTTTTTAAGAAGTTGGTCAACATTTCCTGGTGTTGTTTTAAAACGCTAGCATATTCAGCTTTTAAGGCCAAGTTTTCTTTTTCGAGGGGATCTTTTTTATAATCATAAAGTTCTATGCCGATCACGGGATTATCTGAACTGATTTTAGAGGTATGGAACTCTCCTTTAAACCAAGTGACCATTCTAAATTGGTTAGTCCTAATCGCATATCCCATCGCTTTATCGTTCATGCGTGGATATTGACTTTGAGCAAATTTTTTCACTTGTAGGCTGGGTTTTTTCATGGCAGGAACTAAACTTTTTCCTGCTAAACCATTTGGGGTTTGAAGCCCTGCCAACTCAGTCAGTGTGGGAAATACGTCAACAAACTCAGAAATTCCCTTTGCTTGTTGGCCCCCTTTGAAACCTGGCGCAGAGAAAATTAAAGGAGCTCTTGTGGCCTGTTCAAAATTGCTATGTTTCGCCCACATCGTATGGTCACCTAAATGCCAGCCGTGATCTCCCCAGAGTACGATAATGGTGTTTTTATCTAGGCCTTGTTCTTTTAGGGCAGCAATAAGCAAGCCTACTTGGGCATCCGTATAACTAACACTCGCATAATAACCATGAAGTAGTAATCGCTGTAATTCATCTGATTTAGGCGAATATCCAGTTGGCATACGCTCGCCAGAAGGTAAAATATATTGATTGACCAGCTCATTAGATGCTTGAAAAGCAAATTCAGGTGTTCCTGCAGATAAGGACTGAAACTCGGCTAATTTAAGCGTGGATCTTTCGTAGCGGTCCCAATATTTTTTCGGGGCAACAAAGGGTAAATGGGGTTTAGTAAGACCCACGGCCATGAAAAATGGATTTCCCTCTGTTTTTAATTTTTTAATTTGTTGGATTGCTTTTAAGGTATTTGCCCCATCTATGTAAGCGTCATCAGGAACATCGATGGCTTCGTATAGTGGTCGGCGACCATTTTCGACAAAGTCCTCTAATTCTTTTCCTTTTAGTCCATTTTTTATTCCTTCCTCTCGGAAGCTGCCGATCAATCGAATAAGTTCCTGTGACTGATAATAATTGTTGAAAGGTTTATTAAAACCTTTGGCAAAATCATCTTTATCAAGTTTTAGGTAGGGGATAGACCAGGAGGCCTCATCTGAATTTTTATCTACTGACCTTGAGTCAAATACTTTACCAATCCCAGAGGTGGTGTAACCTTGTTGGTGGAAATACTGAGGCAATGTCAATATGTTAGGAACTTTATCCCGTATCAGTGTTTTTAAATCCCAAACCTGTGTGTAATCTGGCCGCTGTCCTGTAAGTAAACTAGCTCTTGTGGGTGCACAAACTGCTTGTTGGCAATAATTTGACAAAAAGACTGTGCCTGATGCGGCTAATTTGTCAATATTAGGTGAGTGTACTTGAGTTTCTCCATAACAACCTAGCATGGGCTTAAGGTCGTCGATAGCAATAAAAAGTACGTTAGGCCTTGATTTATTTTGTGCAAACGCACAGAGAGTCATCAACTGTAGAATCGCAAAAAGGTATTTTGCTGTTTTCATAGGTTTGGAGAATGCAATGATATAGGGTGTAAATTAAAAATAACTCCCCATAAGTGGAGAGTTATTTTTAAAAAGTTCACCCGATTGGTTCACACATTACTTGACGATAGATGGGTTATTAACTAATTCCACATCTGGAAGAAACAAGGTAAATCTAGCGATGCTTCCACCTGTAGGTGTTTTTCCAGCTGCTTTCGCTACTGCATCCGCACGTCCTGTTCTCACCATATCCCACCATCTTTTACACTCATAGATGAATTCATATCCTCTTTCTTGGAAAATCAAATCGTCAAAAGCTGTTTTGGATAATCCTGCAGGAAAGTCAGCTAATGTACTAGACTTAGCTAAGTCTACCCCATATCCTCTTCTACGAACTTGGTTTACCGCATCATAAGCTGCTTGAGTTGGACCATTTAATTGGTTTTCACATTCAGCAAAAATCAAATAAGCTTCAGCAAAACGATATAAATAATAATCATTTCCAGCAGCTGTTTCCTCAGGGGCTGCTCCATCGCGGAATTTTCCGAACATAAAGGAAGCTTGTGGAATTAAATTGGCTCTAACTTTAACACCTTTGATGGTAATGGTATCGATCAAATTCCAATTCCTACGGAGATCTTTTCGATCCCAATCTTTAATTAATGGAGAATTACGGATCATTAATGCAGAAATTCCACGTGCAGCTAAGCCAGCATCTAATGCTCTACCTTCAAAGGCATAGGTTGGCAAGAATGAGCCTAATGCTTTTTGCTGTGAAAATTTGATCGCAAAAATTTCTTCAGAGTTCGTTGGCGTAGAGGGCGAATATAAAGTCTCTAATGATTTTACTAAATCATAACCATACGTTGCTTTGTTGTCGATTACCTCTTTTGCTTTTAAACGAGCATTGGTATAATCTTTTTTCCATAAATAAATATCAGCAAGCATCATTTTGGCTGAACCTTTCGTCGCTCTACCTGTATTAGCTTCAGGAACTTTATTAGGTAAATTAGCTTCACAAAAGATTAAGTCCTTAGTGATTTGATCGATAATAATGCTAGAGTTTGTTAATGGTAAGGCTGTTCCATCAGAATTCTCGATCGGAGACAAACGTAAAGGAACATTTCCATGCATACGGGTCAACCACCAATAGCATAAGGAACGAACGAAATAAGCCTCTGCTTTGTAAGGTGCTTTGATGTTTTCTGCAAGTGACTTATCATCTTCAATCGCTTTGATGATCAAATTTGATTTGCCGATGGCTTCATAGAAAGTTGTCCATCTTGCTGCATTATCATTTCTTTGAGGCTCAAAATTATAGTTCATATAATTAGTTCCACCTCCAGCAGGCAATTGGCAATACTCAGCTAAACCTTCGATATCCCTTGTTAAAGTAGATTCCCAGAGACGACCACGAGAACGTGAAAGTGGCTCATAGGCCCCGATGACAAACGCATCTAAAAGAGGCTTGCTTAATGTTGAAATTTGATAACGAGCGGGAGGAATTTCTTCTAAAAATTTCTCGCAGCTTGAAAGTGATCCCATCATGAAGATCATTAAAATGGGAATTATTTGTATGTTTTTTATCTTTTTCATAACCTGAATAATTTAAAATTTTAAAGAATTAAAAGTTGACGGTTAAACCTAAAGTAACCGTTTTAGAACCTGGATATGCACCATTGTCAACCCCTTGTTGGAGTGAGTTTCCACTAAATGCATTTACCTCAGGATCATATCCTTTGTAATTGGTTATGGTAATTAAATTATTACCTGATAAATAAATATTGGCAGACTTGATAAACTTAGTATCTCCCAAAGGCAACGCGTAATCGATACGGATATTACGTAGACGAATATAAGATCCATCCTCAATAAACAAATCAGATCTTCTGTGAATACTTGAAGCTCTTGGCTTTGGATAGTAGGTATAAATTTCCGCTGAGCGATTGTAAATTGGCGTAGGAGTAGCCGCTGTAAATAACATTTGATTATCAATGCTATTGCCTTGAACACTCGACCAAGTCATCATAAAATTCAAGCGCTTATATTTTAAGCTCGTATTTAAACCTATGATGGTTGATGGATAAGGATTTCCAATGTACTGGTTGTCACGTCCATCAATAATTCCATCTGCATTTACATCCACAAAGGCCATTTCTCCATCTGCTGCGTAGCCATTGAATTTAGGACCGTAAAAAGATGATAATGGATCACCCGGAGTAATTCTAGAGTTACCAGAACTAAATGGCAAATTGTTTTTAGTAGCAACTACCTTGTTCTTGTTGATGGAAAGGTTGGCGTCGATAGACCAACGAAGATCCTTGGTCGCAATTAGATCAGTTCCAATTTCCAATTCAAATCCTTTATTTTCTACTTCACCCACGTTGTCAATAATCGTGTTATATCCAGACGATGGAGGTAGTTGGACCGTTGCTAATAAAGAAGTTGTGTTCTTTACATAATAATCTAAAGTAACGCGGTATTTGTCATTTAAGAATCCAAAATCCAAACCAGCATTTGTCTGAGTTGTTGTTTCCCAAGTCAAATTGTCATTTGGCAACGTAGGAGATAATCCTACCGCTAAACCAGATCCAGCTCCCTGTGCTGTATTAATTACGTTTCCAATCAATAATGATTGATAGGGTTGAATGGCAGGGTTACCAGATTGTCCCCAAGTAGCACGTAATTTAAGGTTTGAAATAGCTGTAACATTTTTCATAAAGGGCTCTTCAGACGCCTTCCAAGCTAAACCCAATGAAGGGAAAACACCATATTTCTTATTCTTGCTAAATACAGAAGCACCATCTCGACGAATACTAGCCGTAAATAAATAGCGATCTTTGAAGTTTAATCGTACCCTTGAAAAACCTGAAACTAAACGGTTTGTGATAATATCAGTAACTGGTTTTGAAACAGACCCTGCTGCCGCAAAGCTATAATTTTTCAAATCATCTGAAATGTATTTTGATCCTAACAAATTGATGATGTCTTGTTGGGCCGATTGGATAGAACCCCCAACAATACCTTCAAACTCCAAATCACCAAACTTCTTTTTGTATTCCAAATAATCTTCAGCCACCACATTTAATGAACTTGTTGTGGTTAGTTGGCCTATACCCACCCCAGAACTTAATTGGGCTAACACAATTGGGAAATATAAATCCGCACGTGCAGAAAAATAATCACCACCTATTCGCGTGGTATTGACTAATCCCTCAGCTAATTTAACATTGAAATCCATGCCTCCTTGGAAACGAACCACAGTATTGCGATCTAATGATTCCTTCGTAAATGCTAATGGATTTTCAACGTCGATACCACTGAAAGAAAATGGTCTTGGATTTCCATATGTACCATCTGCATTATAAACAGGTACTGTAGGAGATGCTAAAACCATAGCACCTACTCCATTTTTACCTGTATATCGAGTTGGCGAGTTATCTGACGCAGAGAAACCATTTGAAACAGTTCTAGATGCAGTCATATAAGTTCTTAAGCTAATTCTTGAATTCAACTGAGAAGTTAAATTGAAACGCATAGATCCTCTATTGAAATCAGACCCTTTGATAATTCCTGGTTGGTCTAAGTAGTTTCCAGAAACATAGTACTGTGTTTTATCATTACCACCTGAAAAACTCAACGTATGATTTTGCTGTAAGGCTGAACGCAATACTTGATCTTGCCAATCCGTTTCTGCATTCGTAGCTTTAGTTACTTCAGCAGGAAGTGCAAGATTTGAATTGGTATAATATTGCTTGATAAAATCAAGCATTTGAACTCCATTCATTAAGTTCAATTTTCTTTGGATGATTTGATTGGTATAAGTGGATTCATACGTAACGCGACTCACACCTGCTTTACCACTTTTAGTCGTGATTTGAACCACACCATTCGCTCCTCTTGAACCATAAATCGCAGTGGCAGATGCATCTTTTAATACTTCAATACTTTCGATATCACTTGCATTAAATGAGGACATTCCGTTCATAGCTCTGTTATCATTGTTGTATTGAGGTACTCCGTCAATCACAAAAAGTGGCTCATTACCACCCGCGATGGAAGTTACTCCACGTACACGAATGGAAATACCTGCACCGGGTTGACCAGAACTTTGTTGAACCTGAACCCCTGTCATTCTTCCCTGCATAGCAGATTCTACACTGACAACTGGCATTTCTTGAATCGTTGCTGATTTAATGGAAGAAGATGAACCTAAGAAGTCCTTCTTTTTTTGATTTCCGTAACCCGTAACGACAATTTCTTCTAAGGACTTAGCGTCTACAGCTAATTGGATATTTAGAACAGATTGATTGGCAATTTTAACTTCCTGAGACTTGTAACCTACAAATGAGAAAACTAAGACGTCTCCAGGATTTACGTCAATCGAATATTTTCCATTTACATCTGAATTCGCTCCAGAGGATGTGCCTTTTTTGGCAATCGTAACTCCGGGCATTCCAGCTCCATTTTCATCAGTTACAGTTCCGGTTAGTTTGGTAGCTGCAACTACTTTGAGGTTCGTCGAACCAAGGGTGTAAAACAACGGCATTGCAAATGCCATCGTGAATAGGATGCTCCAACGAGCTACCCTGTGTTTCATGGGGTAAGTTTTTTTCATCAAAAAATATATTTTAGGATTTAACTAATATTGGATATTTAATAATTGATTTAATTAATAATTATCCATAAATAATGATACTGAATTGTAGTCCAAATCCCAAAAATAATGGCTGATATTTTAGCCGTAAACGTTTACGGCTACCTAAAATAAATTAGTTTGAGGTAATTTAATTCTTTAATCACCAAAATAAATTCATTTTATGAAACGTGGATTTATTTTAATTGAAAATTGAATTATTCCAATAAAAAAAGGTGTTACGATTTTAAACGCAACACCTTTTTTCGTATCATCTTTTTTAAATTTATTGAATAGTAAACTGGTAATTCCCTCGTAATCCTTTTTCTTTTGATGTAAAAATGATTCTTTGAACAGGTCTATTTGTCCACTTAGTTTTAAAACTTTTATACTCGGGTCCATCGGTGGATGGAAGATCTACCGCCATAGTCCATTTTTTAGCATCATACGTCAGTATATGTTTGTCTCCTGTACTCGTCGTCAAATTTAATTTCCCGGGTACAGAAGAATCAATCGTACACAAAGTCATGAAGGCTTGTTGGACCCCTTGCTTATTTTCAGAAAGCTCAAACTGATCTTTGATTTCTACTTGGCCTTTCACTTTATTCAATTGCAAAGTTCTTTTCCACGTTTTAATTCCTGC
>SXXW01000022.1 GCA_005791165.1 Cytophagaceae bacterium | reverse complement strand
CATGGCATGCAAGAGGTCGTCGGTTCGAGCCCGATCTTCTCCACAAAAAAAGGACTCAAATAGAGTCCTTTTTTTTATAGTCGATCTTTAAAGGAATCGAATCCAAAATGCTTTAAAAGTTGGTATTTTTCATTAATATCAATCATACCGATGTCCGGAAGATTAACCCCATTAAATGTCGTTGTTTTTACCATGGTATAATGAATCATATCTTCAAATATAATTTCATCACCAATTTTTAATGGCGAATCAAATGAATAGTCACCATAAAAATCACCAGCTAAACAAGTCATTCCTCCAAACCTATAGCTTGGCTTTCCAGAAATAGGTTCCATAGACGCATGTCGAATTCGAGGTTTATATGGCATTTCAAGCGTATCTGGCATATGTGCCGCAAATGAAACATCTAAAATAGCCACATCGATTCCTGCTGAATGAACGATATCAAGAATCGTAGATTTTAAAAAACCAGTTTGCCAACCGACTGCTGATCCAGGCTCTAAAATAATCGTAAGATGTGGGTATCTAGATTTAAAGGACTTTAACAAGTTAATCAAATGGTCCACGTCGTAGCCCTCTTTGGTGATTAAATGACCTCCACCTAAATTTAACCATTTGATTTGGGGCAATAAATCACCAAATTTATCTTCAATCACCTTCAATGTTCTTTCTAAAACAAATGAATCATTTTCACAAAGTGTATGAGAATGTAAGCCTTCGATTCCTTCTGGTAATAAATTACCTAAATCCGATCTTCTAATGCCTAATCTAGAACCAGCAATACAAGGATTATACATCTCAGTTTCCACCTCAGCATATTCTGGATTGATGCGGATACCACAAGAAATACCATATTTAACAGCCTGATCAGCAAATTGATTTACCTGATTCAAAGAATTGAAAGTCATATGACTTGCATAATGCATAAACTCATTAAATTCTGATGCAAGATATGCCGGCGTGTACGCATGACATGTAATCCCCATTTCTTCAAATGCTAATTTTGCTTCATTTAAAGAACTAGCCGTCGCACCAGATAAATATTTCTTAATCGTCCCAAAAACATGGTAAAAAGAAAAACCTTTTAGGGCACATATAATCTCCACTCCCGCTTCTTTTTGAACCCGTTCCAATAATCTTAAATTATTTAACAATAATTTTTCTTCTAAAACGTATGCTGGTGAAGCAATTTGAGGATATTGGATACGCATGTTAATAGGTATGTGGTAATTCACCATTTACTTCCTCATGCCATGGCAACCCATGAATATTCAATAATTCCATAAAGGGATCAGGGTTAAATTCTTCCACATTGTAAACACCTGGATTAAACCATATTCCCTCACACATTAAGGAAGCACCAATCATGGCAGGAACTCCAGTAGTATAGGAAACACCTTGTGCTTGGACTTCCTTATAACAATCTGCATGATGACAGTTATTATAAACATAATAAGTAACTTCTGAATTGTCTTTAGTTCCTTTAATTTGACAGCCAATAGACGTTTGTCCGGAATAATTTTCACCTAATGTACCCGGTTCAGGCAGAACAGCTTTTAAAAATTCCAAAGGGACAATATCTAATCCATTAAATTTTATGGGGTGGATGGAAGTCATCCCTACATTTTGTAAAACTTCTAGATGAGTTAAATAAGCTTGACCAAAAGTCATCCAAAAACGAGCACGCTTGATGGTTGGGAAATTTTTAACCAACGATTCCAGTTCCTCGTGATAAAGTAAATATGATTCTTTAGGTCCGATATTAGGGTAACTAATTGGCTTGTGAATAGACATAGCGTCAATTTCAACCCATTCTCCATTTTCCCAATACTTACCTTTTTGAGTTATTTCTCTAATATTAATCTCAGGATTAAAATTTGTAGCAAAGGCTTTTCCGTGATCACCCGCATTACAATCAATAATATCAAGGTAATGCATTTCGTCAAAGTAATGCTTATTGGCATAAGCAGTATATACTCCAGTTACTCCAGGGTCAAACCCACAGCCCAATAAAGCCATTAAACCTGCTTTTTTGAAACGTTCTTGATACGCCCACTGCCATGAATATTCAAACTTAGCCACATCCTTAGGCTCATAATTAGCCGTATCTAAATAATGTACGCCAGTAGCTAAACAAGCATCCATAATCGTTAAATCCTGATATGGAAGGGCTACATTGATCACCATGAATGGCTTTTCCTGATTAAACAATTGGACTAAGGCCGGAACATCATCTGCATCCACTTGCCTAGTTTGTACACTGATAGGCAATCCTATTTTTTTACACTCCTCGGCGATAGCCTCACATTTTTTCAAAGTCCTAGAAGCTAAAACCACTTCTGAAAAAAACGCTGGATTCATAGCACATTTTTTTGCTACTACATTACCCACACCACCAGCGCCAATTATAATTACTTTTTTTCCCATGTTAATTTAAAAAAGAATGCAAAAATACATATTGCAAGTTAGAATCCATACAGCACATTAAAATTTAATCTGCTTAAATGGCCTTATCACCCTCACAAATGAATTATGCCAATATCCTTTTAGTAACTCATCTTCTCTTACTCCCTTGCTAGTGCTCGCATGTAAAAACAAAATTGAGTCCTTGCTAATGTTTGAAACGATACCTACATGATTAATGATTCGAGATTGATTTGAAAAAAACACCCAATCTCCACGTTGAATTTGATCGATTGAAACAGGGAACCCAAATTCTAATTGCTGAGAAGTAGTTCTTGGTATCTGAAAAGAATTGCTATCATACATAGTAAATAACAATCCAGAGCAATCTAGCCCATTCTTATCGGTTCCACCTATTCTGTATGGAACTCCTAAAAAAGAGAATCCACTTTTAAATAATTGATCTAAATCGTCTTGATTAAAGGTAGTTGACAGATACTTTTTATAGAATAAATGCACTGTACTATGAAAGAGTTTACAACCTTGACTTAAGAACAAAACCAAAAGAAGTATGACAATTTTTTTACACATAGACAACATCTCTTTCACTCAAATAAATCAATACCCCCTTAGGTTTATTGAAACCCATTTCATGAAGAATCTGACAATAATTACTTATTTGTATTGTATGTTTCTCATCTCTTTTTCCTGATTTAAAGTCAATAATAAACACATTCCCATCTTTATTAATTACTCGGTCAGGCCTAAATACAGACCCATCGGGACACAGGATGTCACTTTCTACAAACAATAATTCCTCATCAATGAAAAAATCACTAATTTTCTCATCCTCTAAAATGTCACTAATATCATCCCGGTATTCAAAAGAATTGCTTGAAATAGAACTAGCATAATGCAACCTCCAATCATTAATCCCCTTTAATTTGGCAAAAAAATCATGCAGTATATTTCCTTTTTCTCGTTTTTTATCTGCTAAAGTAAAGATGTCAGATTTAGAGGAATCCACCCGAATTTTAGGTATTTCAAATAACGAAGACTGAATATCTACCAACTTAGATTCATATTCAAGGCCTTCTGATTTACTAATGCATTCAGGAATCTGATCCTCGCTAAAAACATAATGAGAAACAAATTCTGAATATGTACTAGAAACCAAATAAGATTCAAGTTGAATTAAACGGCCTTCTACTTCCGCCATTTTACATAAAATATCTCCAATGGATACATTAAATATGGCTTTCGTAGTACCATGAGCATCTTCAGATGGTTTAGCCACAATCAGATGAAGGTGTAATCTAGCGCGAGTTGCTCCCACATATAACATATTGAGCGCATCCAAAAACACCGCTTCTTTCTCATGTTGGCTTTGTTCAGTTAAATCATCAAAACCAATTAAATTTTTAGCATTAACCTTACTATAAAAATGTGCTAAATTTTTATTTTCAGCTACCGATAGCTCATCATATGCTAAATTATTCAAGTCATACCATATCTTTTCAAATCCTACTTGATGGGACCATGAAGCAAATGGAATGATGACAATTGGATATTCCAAACCCTTAGACTTATGAATACTGGATATAGTAATCGCATTTAAATGATCAGGAGAAGCGATGCAGAAACTCGATTTATTATCCTCGTAATAATCCAAAAACTCAGATATCGAATTCGATTTAAGCAAAGAAAATTCATTCAAAATATCCAAATATTTAAAAAGATATTCAGTTCCTTCTTTGTGAGCAAATAAATTAAATTGATCAATTAAGTAATAGACAAAAGGAACAAGTAAAGAATCATTCAATTTAGAGGAATCCAATTTGATCGAATAAGCATTAAAAAATTCGATGCAATGACGAAGGTAATCCCCTTTCACATTTGAAATATTCTCATTAATCGTTTCGGTCTGGCCTACAAGCTGATTAAATTGAAACAAAAGTTCATGAAGCGTAAATTGATCCGGGTTATTTGCCAACTTCATGAACGTATGGATAAAAACAACAATCGACGAATAATGAACCAAAAGTGAATCAGTTGAGATAACAGGATATCCTAATTCTTTTAACTGAATCGCAATGAATTTAGAATCCTTATTTTTTCGAGTTAATATGGCGATATCCTTGTAAGAAAATCCTTTTGAAATACTTTGCTTTATTTGATCTATACAAACATCAAGCATCATCGTCGAGTCTGAAACCTTCGAAGGCGAGTCATTTGATGCAGAATTCAAAATGACTACATCAACGAATCCTTTTCCTTTGTTGGGATTTAATTTTGAATTCTGCTTCATATTAGCCCCATAAATAGGACTTAATAAACTTGAATAAGCTTGATAGCTAGAATTATTAGCGATAAAATCAAAAAACTTATTATTGAATTCGACCACTTCGCTAGCACTTCTGAAATTATTAATCAAACTAATATTTTCAGTATTACTTAATAAATAATCATATCTAAATTGATCCAGTTCGTTTGATCCAAGTTTATCACCTAATAAATCAGAATTATTATTTGTCATCGAAGCAATTAGACCTACCTCACCCCCTCTAAATTTATAAATGGATTGTTTGGGGTCGCCAACGAGCAAATTTCTTTTATTGATACTCACGGAGTTTTCAATCAATGGCATAAAATTTTGCCATTGAAGGATGGATGTATCTTGAAATTCATCAATCAAAATATGAAAATATCGATCCCCCAATTTTTCATAAATAAAGGGTACAGGATCCTGAGAAATAACTTCATAAATCTTTTTCGAAAACTCAGAAATGGATACAGCGTTATTTTCAGCTTGATAAATGCTTAACTCGTCTACGACAGTACTTAGTAAAGCTATTTTCTTAATATCTTTTTTAATCAGTTGAAGCAACGAATATTTGTTAATTACCTCTTCATGTATGTCAACAAAAGATTGACTTAATATGGATAACTGGTCGGTAATCCCATCAATTTGAACCTTAGATAATGGAGATGAACTAGCTGAATACCACTTACCAGAAGAATAAGCATCTTTAATATAGGTGAATTTATTAGGTTCAAGTTCAGGATTTGAACTAAATTTTCTAAAGAAATTAATAGGACCCTTGGCTCCTCGAGCAAATTCCGAATCATCCACTTGAATAGATTCAACCAATACAATAATTTTCTCTGCTATTTCTTTTAATTCATTTTGAATAGTTGAAATAAATTGAAAAATCTGGTTTTCAATCGTAATAAAATCAGTGATCGAAAAAGACCGAATATGATCTTGAACCTTTAAAAAATCTTCCTGAAGACAAATTTTTAAATATTGATGGAAACCACTTCGTATTAAATTCCAATTACGCCCTTCGATAACTTCATTGCGTGCATAATCTAAAATGAGTTCTGTTAAATTTGGATCACCATGAAGATTTACCTTCTCCATTAATTGGTCTATCAGATCTTTAATCAGTTTATTTGAATCTAATATAACTTCAAACTGACTTGGAAGATTTAGCTCCTCGACAAACGAAGTACTTAACCTCTGAACAAAACTATCAATCGTCATGACCGAAAAAAGACCATAGTCCTGAAGAATTTGTTGCAAGGCAATTTGAGCCCGCCTTGAAATTTCTTCTTTACTTATCAATTCACCAGAAATATTTAAATCTTGATGAATGGTATCAATAATCGTTGAAAACTGACCAACTTGATCTTGAGAATAATTAATAAATAATGGATATTCAGAAATACCCGTTAAATATTCAATAATACGAGTACGCATCTCTTCAGCAGCTTTTATTGTAAATGTTACCGCCAAAATCCTTCGAAAGTATCCTCTTTTATCCACTTCCTGAAGAGCTAATTTAATATACTCTAGAGTCAAGGTATATGTTTTTCCAGAACCGGCAGATGCAGAATACAACAGAATACTCATAGAAATTCAAAAAATAAATTGTTTATGCAAGATAAAATAAAAATAGGATTAATTCTGTGTGGGTTTTATTCGCTATCTTTGTTTCCCGTAACCAAATAAAGAAAATCCTAATGTCTGGCAAGGGGAATCCCAAAAAATCAAAGTACATTTTTGTTACGGGTGGCGTAACTAGTTCACTTGGAAAAGGCATCATAGCATCCTCCCTTGCTAAGCTTTTACAAGCAAGAGGCTTGACCTGTACCATTCAAAAATTTGACCCTTATATCAATATTGATCCAGGGACCTTAAATCCTTACGAACATGGTGAATGCTATGTCACGAATGATGGTGCGGAAACAGACTTAGACTTAGGTCATTATGAGCGTTTTCTAAATTCAGCGACAAGTCAAGCAAATAACATTACAACAGGTAGAATATATCACAATGTAATTACAAAGGAACGCAGAGGTGATTATTTAGGGAAAACAGTCCAAGTTGTCCCACACATAACAGATGAAATTAAACGAAATATTTTAATTTTAGGAGAGACAGGAAAATATGATGTAGTCATTACTGAAATAGGAGGATGCGTCGGCGATATAGAATCACTTCCATTTATAGAAGCTGCAAGGCAGTTGAAATGGGATTTAGGAGAAAAAAACACCTTATTCATTCATTTAACTTTAATTCCATATTTAGCATCTGCAGGGGAATTGAAAACGAAGCCTACCCAGCACTCAGTAAAAACATTATCAGAATCGGGTATTCAACCTGATATCTTAGTTTGCCGTACGGAACATCCACTTCCTCAAGAAATGAAAAGGAAAATCGGACTTTTTTGCAATGTGACAGAGCAAGATGTAATAGAGGCTAGAGATGCTGAAACCATTTATGACGTACCTATTCTCATGCAAGAACAAAGACTGGACAGTCGAGTTCTATACAAATTAGATATTTACAATGACCGTGATTCGAATTTGGTCCAGTGGAAAAAGTTTCTAGAAAAATTAAAAGCGCCAAAATTTGAAATTAGTATTGGCCTAATAGGAAAATACGTCGAGCTAAAAGATTCGTATAAATCAATAGCAGAATCGTTTATTCATGCAGGTGTATCTAATGAGATTAAAGTAAATTTAAAATGGATTTCATCAGAAACCATGGATGAGGATTTGGTCGATGAGACTTTGGCAGGTCTTGATGGAATATTAGTAGCGCCAGGTTTTGGTGAAAGAGGTATTCAAGGTAAAATAAATGCTGTCAAGTATGCACGCGAAAATAATATACCTTTTTTAGGCATTTGTTTGGGAATGCAATGTGCGGTCATAGAATTTGCGAGGAATGTCATGGGATTAGAAGGAGGAGCTCATTCCTTTGAAATGAATCCTGAAACTCCATATCCCGTAATTGATTTAATGGAATCGCAAAAAGATGTTTCTGCAAAAGGCGGAACTATGCGTTTAGGAGCTTATTCATGTAAAATTGAAAAAGGAACACTGGCTCATAAAGTTTATGGAAAATCATTGATTCAAGAAAGGCATCGTCACAGATATGAGTTTAATAACGCTTATCTGGAGAGATTTAAAGAGGCCGGATTAATTATGTCGGGTACAAACCCGGAATCCAATTTAGTTGAAATAGTTGAGCTACCTAATCATCCATTTTTTATTGGCGTTCAATTTCACCCAGAATATAAATCAACTGTGGAGGCACCTGCCCCATTGTTTGTCCAATTTGTAAAAGCGGCTTACCAACATGCCGTACCATTTATTAAAAATTCAAAATAGTATTTATGGATAAGAATTCAGTTACAGGAATCGTATTAATCATGGCAATGCTATTGGGCTATCAATATTTTTTTGCACCCAAAGAACCCATTGAAAATCCAAAAGCAAAAATTGAAGCTTCATCGCCAAAAAAGAAAGCTATTGTTCAATCAAATGCTGATTCAACATCTAAGGCAATCAATGTAGCTACAGCAGATACATTAATCAAAGAGGAATTGAGCACATTAGAAAACAACGAAATAAAGATTGTTACTTCTAATTTAGGCGCTCGGATTATTTCGGTCCAACTAAAGAATTTCAAAAGTTATAAAAACTATCAGGCTAATAACCCAACGGGATTATACATTTTTGACTCTAAAAAAGATGTATTCAATGTAGAAATACCTACTCTTTCAGCTAAAATAAATTTGAATGCCTTAGCATATACCCTAGAGAAAAAAGATGGGGAAATTTATTACACATCGGTTTTGCCAACAGGTAAAAAAATAAAAGTAAAATATAAATTAGCCGATAAAGGGTACCAACTTGGATATGGCATAGATGTTAGAGAAATATCGGATCAAATTTCAGGCAACGAATATCAAATTCATTGGAAGGAAAACATCTTGCAAAATGAAAAAGATATCAACGAAGAAAGAAAAGCAACGATCAATTACCTAATCACCGAAGATGAAGAATTTGATAATTTATCAGAAAACCCTTCGTCTATTGAAACAGATAATATATTAAAACCTACAGATTGGATTGCATTTAAAAAGAAATATTTTTTAACTGGATTGGTTCCTGAAGGATCAAAAATTGTAAAAGCTTCGATCACATCCACTCCGAATCTAACTGATTCTATTTACATTAAGACATTAGATGCACAAATTACAGGATCCACACAGGATTTAAAATCAGGCAAATCAAACTTTAATTTTTACTTTGGTCCTAATGATTATTCCATCGTAAAAACCATAGCACCTTCTTTTGGAAAAAATGTTAAGTTAAGCTATGATTTTTTATTACCGATCACTAGATACATATTTGTACCCCTATTTGAATTTCTTGAAAGCATATTTTCAAACTACGGTTTACTAATTATCATATTGGTTTTAATCATCAAAACTGCCCTATTGCCATTGACATATAAATCATATGTGTCTATGGCAAAAACCAGAATTTTAGCTCCTGAAATAGCCGCTATCAAAGAAAAGATTGGTGACGATGCGGCTAAAGTCCAACAAGAAACCATGAAACTTTATGGTGAAGTGGGAGTAAATCCATTGAGTGGCTGTGTTCCTGTATTAGCTACCATGCCCGTTTTAATGGCTGTGTTTATGTTATTTCCTAATTTGATCAATCTGAGGCAAGAATCATTTCTTTGGGCGGAAGATTTGTCGACCTTCGATTCCATTGTTTCATTGCCATTTACAATTCCATTTTACGGATCTCATGTAAGTTTATTTTGTTTATTGATGACAGTATCCCAATTGGCCTATGGGTATTACAATAACCAAATTACACCTGACCAACCAGGACAGCCAATCAACATGAAAATGATGGCCTATTTCACGCCAGTGATTTTCATGTTTGTCATGAATTCATTTCCTGCTGGATTAAGTTTTTATTATTTCATTTCTAATTTAGTGACGATAGGCCAACAATTAGCCATTAGAAAATTTGTGAATGAAGATAAAATCAAATTGATCTTAGAAGAAAACAGAAAGAAAATTGCAGCCAGTGGAGGAGCTAAAAAATCTCGTTTTTCTCAATACTTGCAAACACAAATGAAGACGATGGAGGAGACGCAAAAGAACGCAAAAAATACGCCTAAAAAGAAAAAGTAAATGACGAATTTAAGTTCTATTTATTTTGAACAAGCTAAAAAATTAATCCCAGGGGGAGTCAACTCCCCTGTTAGAGCATTTAAGTCCGTAGGTGGTAATCCAATTTTCATTAAATCAGCCAAAGGCGCTTATTTGCATGATGTAGATGGCAATTCGTATATTGATTTAATAGGTTCTTGGGGGCCTATGTTATTTGGTCAAGCTCACCCTGTGATAGAAGATGCGGTAAGAAATGCATTAGCCAACGGATTTTCATTTGGCGCTCCCAGTTACAACGAAGTTCTCATAGCCCAAAAAATAACGGATATGGTTCCTTCAATTGAAAAAGTTCGATTAGTAAGTTCTGGAACCGAAGCTACAATGGCTGCGATACGATTGGCAAGAGCATTTACTAAAAAAGATAAAATCATAAAATTTGAAGGTTGCTATCATGGACATGGCGATTCTTTTTTAATTGCCGCAGGTTCTGGCGTTGCCACCTTAGGAACTCCAGATAGTCCAGGAGTCACTCAATCGACCGCTAGAGACACGTTAACTGCTGTTTACAATGATGTAAAATCACTAGAAGAGTTATTCGATGCCAATACAGGTGACATTGCATGCGTCATTGTAGAACCCGTAGTTGGTAATATGGGATTAGTCATTCCTAAAAAAGGTTATTTAGAAGCGGTTAAATCACTTTGCGAAAAACACAATGCCTTATTGATTTTTGATGAAGTGATGACAGGTTTTCGTTTGTCTTCAAGTGGATATCAAGGAATTTGTGGAATAAAACCTGATTTAACTACTTTAGGCAAGATAATCGGGGGTGGATTACCTGTAGGTGCTTACGGCGGAAGAGCTGACATCATGGAAATGATTGCACCAGAAGGGCCTGTATACCAAGCAGGTACCTTGTCCGGAAATCCATTAGCTACCACAGCTGGTTTAGCTATGTTAGGTTTAATCCAATCAAATCCTGAAGTCTATCAAAGGTTAGAAGCCAAAGGTAAAAGATTAGCGGAAGCCATTAGACACCAAATTGAGTCATTACAAATTAAGGCATCCGTTAGCCAAATAGGTTCTATGTTCACCCTTTTCT
The DNA here is from genome assembly GCA_005791165.1 of Cytophagaceae bacterium. GTDB lineage: Bacteria > Bacteroidota > Bacteroidia > Cytophagales > Spirosomataceae > Aquirufa. Next base: position 24,251 of record SXXW01000022.1, on the reverse strand, counting down.
TTACGGACAAAAAAGTAGAAAATTTTACTGATGCCAAAACGTCTGACCTAATTAAATTTGGTCAATTTTTCAGAGGAATGCTCAATCGTGGTATTTATTTACCCCCATCTCAATTTGAATCTTGGTTCTTGTCTGATTCAATAGGTGAAGAAGAACTAGAAAAAATCATCATAGCAAGTTGGGACACGCTTACGTCCATGCAAAATTCCTAAGCGAATGGCATCCACCTTCTTCTCAGTCATTATTCCCGTTTACAATCGGCCAATTGAGTTAGGTGAATTATTAAATTGCCTGAGTCAACAATACTATCCTAATTTTGAAGTTGTCATTATAGAAGATGGATCAAAAATAGACTCCAAATCTGTCGTTGAAACCTTCAATCAAAACTTAGCCATTTCCTATTTTGTTAAGGAAAATGGAGGGCAAGGTTTTGCCAGAAATTATGCCTTCGAAAGAGCTAAAGGAGATTTTTTTGTCATCCTAGATTCTGATGCTTTGATAGAACCGAACTATCTAAGCGAAGTAAATAAAGGAATCCACGAGGAACATTTAGATTTATTCGGAGGACCCGATAAAGAACATGAGAGCTTCACTCCTATTCAAAAAGCTATCAGCTTTAGTATGACCAGCTTTTTTACTACCGGTGGAATTAGAGGCAAAAGTAAAAATATAGGAGGGAAATTTCATCCAAGAAGTTTTAACATGGGAATCTCTCGGGAAGTATGGGAAAAAACAGGTGGATTTAAAATAACCAGAATGGGAGAAGACATCGAATTTAGTATTCGTTGTATAGAAAATGGATTTAAATCAGGGTTATTGCCTCAAGCATTTATTTACCACAAAAGAAGAACTTCCTTTATCCAATTTTACGATCAACTTCATTTTTTTGGGAGGGCACGAATTAATATTAGTCGGTTCTTTCCTAAGGAACTGAAATGGGTACATTTTATACCTTTAGCTTACTTTATCTTCTTTTGGAATACAATCATTTGGAACATTATTGACATAAACTTTGGACTAATTTTCAGCAGCATACTCATTGGATATTGGATCCTGATTTTCATAGATGCGCTGATAAAATCTAAAAACCTTTTAATCGCATTTTTAGGACTTATAGCAGCAAATATCCAACTGCTAGCCTACGGGAAAGGATTTCTTGAAGAAGGATTAAAAAAACTTACCAATAAAGACCTTTGACAAGGTAATTTTGAACATAGTCTTTTACTCCCTCTTCTAGCGAATAAAAGGGTTTTATATATCCTATGTCAATTAACTTTTTCATATTGGCTTCCGTAAAATATTGGTATTTATCACGAATGTCCAAAGGAGTATCAATGTAATTAATCTGAACTGGCTTATTAAGCGCTGTAAAAGTAGATTTACCCAAGTCATTAAAAGATCTAGCCTTACCGGTACCCAAATTATATATGCCTGAATTTTTACGGTGCTCCATTAGAAATATACACACATCGACTAAATCTTTGACGTAAATAAAGTCACGAATTTGTTCACCATCTTGGTATTCAGGCTTATGAGATTTAAACAGTTTCAGAGAACCATTAGCTAAAATTTGTCGATATGCATGCCATATCACAGAGGCCATTCGGCTTTTATGATATTCATTGGGGCCATACACATTAAAAAATTTGAGACCAGCCCAAAAAAATGGTTTTTCTTCTTGTTTTAATGCCCAATTATCAAAGTCATTTTTAGAATCTCCATATGGATTCAAAGGCTTTAGTAAATGAATTTCACTTTCATTATCGTCGTATCCTAATTCCCCTAGACCATAAGTTGCAGCAGATGAGGCATATACAAGAGGTATTTGATATTTGACGCATGCTTCCCAAACATGCTTTGAATAATTTACATTTAATGTATCGAAAATTTCTTTATTAAATTCTGTGGTATCCGTTCGCGCTCCAATGTGAAAAAGAAACTCCACTTCTCGATTATTTTGATCAAGCCATTGGAAAAAATCATTCCTTTCCACACGCTCTTTAATTTTCTTGCCAATTAAATTTTTATTTTTTTCTTCATTAGAAAAGTCATCTACGGCGATGATGTAATTAAAATTCAATTCATTCAATTTTGCAATCAAACAACTTCCAATAAAACCAGCGGCACCAGTAACTATGATCATATAAAATGGGATTAATTTTCAAATTTACACAATAACTTCATTAGGTTTCTTACCTTTGTGAAATATTTGGACATTCTGCTATTGTTTTCCCAGAGGTCCTTTAAACAAACTGAAAACAAATGGTATACGTAATCCGAAAGGAACATTTCAACGCCGCACACCGGCTTTTCAATCCAAACTGGACTGAGGAAAAAAATCTAGAAGTATTTGGGCCTTGTGCTAACAATAACTGGCATGGGCATAATTTTGAACTTATCGTAACAGTAAAAGGAGAACCAAATCCGGAAACCGGATTTGTATATGACCTTAAAAAATTGGGTGATTTAATAAAGGTTGAAATTATCGACAAAGTAGATCATAAAAACCTAAATTTAGACGTCGATTTTATGGCCAATAAATTGGCTAGTTGTGAAATTTTAGTCATGGAATTTTGGAAAATATTAGCACCCAAAATTTCTGAAGGAACTACAACAAATGCATGTCTCCATAAAATTAATTTGATTGAAACCAATAAAAACTCGGTAGAATACTACGGAGAATCATAGATGAAATATTTTATTCTTGCGGGTGAGAAATCAGGTGATTTACATGGTTCCAACCTCGTAAAAGAAATTCATTTAATTGACAAAAAGGCCGAAATAATTGGTTGGGGTGGCGATCAAATGACATCTGCCGGCGTCGAAATATTAGTGCATCATCAGGAGTTAGCCATCATGGGAATTTTAGGAGTTTTAAAAAACCTATTTAGGCTAAACAAATTATTCAATCTATTTACCGCACAAATACTAGAGTTTCAGCCAGATACCATCATCTTTATTGACTACGGGGGATTTAATCTAAAGGCGGCAAAAATAGCCAATCAGAACGGTTTTTACACGCAATTTTATATTGCACCTAAAGTATGGGCTTGGAATAAAAGTCGAATAAATTCTATCAAAAAATGGGTGGATCAATTATATGTTATTTTCCCCTTTGAACTACCATTGTTTAAAGAAAAAGGTATCTCAACGCATTATATTGGCAATCCTCTAAAAGATGCTATTGACACATTTGTCCCTAATCCTGAATTTAGGTACAAAAATAATGATTACGTCGCTTTATTAGCTGGCAGTAGGCGTCAAGAAATCAAAGCTAGTTTACCGATATTCGAAGAATTGGTTAAATCGCGGCCAGAACAAGATTTTATCATTGCAGGCGTTTCTGAATTTAAAGACCTTTATGAGAATTGTGATTTAAAGGTTGTATATGATCAAACCTATGATGTACTCACCTGTTCATCCGCTGCGGTAGTAACATCTGGAACGGCCACATTGGAAACTGCCCTATTAAATATTCCACAAATCGTAGTGTACAAAACAGATTGGTTGTTTTACAATTTGGCCAAAATGGTCATAAAAATAAATTACATATCTTTAGTAAATATAATTTTAAACAAGCCAGCAGTACCAGAACTCATTCAAAATGAATTCAATAGCAAAAACATACAGGCTTGGCTATTAAAATTAGTAGACAAAAAATCGATTGAATATAGAAACCAGAAAAGCGACTACGAAAATTTAAACGAATTAATTGGTCCATCAGGGGCATCAAAATTGGCCGCGAAAAAAATAGTATTATTCGCTAAAAATCAAACTAAATAATTTTTAATCCAAGATTTTTGAACTCCGGGAATTGTCGAGAAGTATTGAGCAATAACTTTTTTATCCACATCAAAATCTCTAGAAGGATAAAAAGGTTCTCTAATTTTAATTGATTTATTAACATAATCAAACCCAATCATAATGATCGGTATATTAGCTTTTATAGCGATGTAATAAAATCCAGTTCGCAATTCTTGCACATCTTTTCGAGTACCTTCAGGAGCTAGTACAGCAATAAAAGATTCTTTTTGGGCGTATATATCTACGATGGAATCTACTAGATTTGATTTGTTCTTTCGATCAACGGGGTAACCTCCGAGCCAACGAAACATCCATCCAAAAATTCCATCAAATAATTCCTTTTTACCCCAAAAAACGATAGGAATATTCATCATGGAGCGAGCACCTAGGCCAACAGGAAAATCTACCCAAGAAGCGTGAGGCGAGACAATTACAATGCTTTTTTTAATATTAGCTGGATATTCACCTTCTAAAGTCCAACCAGTAACTTTAAATACAAAATCAAAAATGGGGCTAGATATTAACATAGTTCATTGATTTTAGCAGAAATCTGAGACAAAGATGTTTTTGGATTTATCAAAACAGAATCAATACCTAATTTAGATGCAGATTCTATATTGGCAACATTATCATCAAAAAAAATAACTTTGCCAACTTCTAAATTGTTTTCCCTTAATACCTGTTGGTAAATTAATGGATTAGGTTTTACTAATCCCATTTCATAAGAGAAATGTGCTTTCTTGAAAAGTCCAAATAAATTTTCTCGATTGGGGCCTAATTGGTTATTTAAAAATATTCGAGAATGAATAATACTTGTGTTAGACAATAAATATAGATCGAAATCAGAAGTTAAATCTTCTAAAAAAGAATAAATATTGGAGGGAAAATCTAGTAACAAAGCAGAAAAAGCTTGATCAAATTCTTCATTAGAGCAATTCATAGCTAATTTATCCCTTAAAAGATTTCTGAATTCATCATCATTCAACAAACCAGCTTCATATCCTAACCATAAACCCTCATTGATTATTTTTTCTTGGATTTCAGTAGGATTAAAAGAAGTCGACAATTGACTAAAAGCCTGAAAGGTAAGAGATAAATCAATAGGCAATAAAACATTACCTAAATCAAATAGGAGAGCCTTTTTTGATTTCATACTACTCTTTTACTACACCCATTTTACTGAATTTATCAATTCTTGCATTGATCCGTTCCGTGCTCGACATAGCATTCAAAACCTTGAGCTCGGAAATAATGACCTTTTTGATATTTTCAGCAGCTATTTCAGGTGCTAAATGAGCTCCACCTAATGGTTCAGAAATAATACCGTCAATGAGACCATTTTTTAGCATATCATCCGCTGTCAACTTCAAAGCTTCGGCGGCTTGTTCTTTGTAATCCCAACTTCTCCAAAGAATTGAGGAACAGGATTCTGGTGAAATTACGGAATACCAGGTATTTTCCATCATTAAAACTCGATCACCCACTGCAATCCCTAAAGCACCTCCAGAGGCTCCCTCTCCTATTATTATGCAAATAACAGGAACTTTTAACATAAACATATCACGAATGTTTCTTGCAATAGCCTCACCTTGACCTCTTTCTTCAGCCTCAATTCCTGGAAATGCACCTGGTGTATCGATTAAACAAACAATAGGCTTATTGAATTTTTCAGCCATTTTCATCAACCTAAGTGCTTTCCGATATCCTTCTGGATTTGGCATGCCGAAATTACGATATTGTCTATCTTTTGTATTCCGACCTTTTTGTTGGCCTATAAACATAACCGAGAATTCACCATCAACATTACCAAAACCCCCAACCATAGCCTTGTCATCGGCTACAGACCTATCTCCATGAATTTCAATAAACTCAGAGCAAATTTTTTCAATATAATCAAAGGTATATGGACGTTCAGGATGGCGAGATAATTGAACACGTTGCCAGCGAGTTAAATTAGAAAAGGTTTCCTTTTTAAGTTCCAATATTTTTTCAGTCAAAGAGACTACCGTTTCTGTAACATCTACATTGTTTTCAATAGCCAATTTGCGCATTTCAATTAACTTATCTTCCAACTCGGCAATGGGCTTTTCAAATTCTAGCAACGTTCTCATAATTCCAATTTTACAATAAGCAAAAATAAAGATTAAAGTAGATATGTTTCATTCTTAGCGGGTAAAATAACTTCTTTGAAGCCAATTTTTTGGATCTCTTGACTAAATTCCAACATACTTTCTTCTTCCCCGTGAGTTAAAAACACTTTCTTTAATTTATCAATTTGTTGATTTTTTATGAAATATAATAGTCCTAATTGGTCTGCATGACCCGAAAACACATCAATTTTACATATTCTAGCATTTACTTTATATTCTCGATCCTTCACTTTGATTGTCTCAGAACCTGAAAGTAGTTGTCGGCCTAAAGTCCCCTCTGCAGAATAACCAATCAATAAAATAGTCGCGTATGAATTACTAATATTATCAGCGATATGCTTTTCCACTCGGCCCCCAGTAATCATTCCTGAAGATGAAATGATCACACAAGGTTCATGGTAATTTTGAATAGCATTCGATTCTTTTTCAGATTGAAGGTAAACTAAATTATCAAAGTCAAATAACTCATCATACTCTTTTTGAAAAGATCTGGCCTCTGGATTTAAATAAGAAAGGTATTTCGCATAAATTTTGGTACTACTTCTACCCATCGGACTATCTGTAAATACACGTATGGCAGGGAAATTACGTTCTTCGATTAATCGATTTAAAGTAAACAATACAGCTTGCGTTCGGCCCACTGAAAAAGCCGGTATGACTAAACGACCAGGCTTATCGATGCATGTTTCCTTAATAATTTCTTCCATAGCATCCATGGGGCTTACTTTATCTTCATGAATCCGATTTCCGTAGGTACTTTCACAAATAAGATAATCCACTGGAGGAAGAATTTGTGGATCAATGTGCAATGGATAATTATTTCGGCCAATATCCCCACTAAATCCAAGAGTCTTAATTTCTTCGCCTTCCGTAATGGAGAAGTATAGATGAGCGGCGCCCAACAAATGTCCCGCTGGAAAGAAAGTGATTTCTAAACCGGGTTTGATGGTAAATTTTTTATTGAATTGTAAAGTGACAAAATTCTCAAGGGAATTTTCAACATCTTTTTGCAAATACATATCCCCTTTACGTAAGAGCCGATCCATTTGCTTATGCTTCTTATTGCTTTCTCCTTGCGCTGCTTTTAACCTTCGTAAATGTAAATTAGCTGAATCAAAAAGTAATAATTCCGTTAAATCTGCAGTTGGCGGAGTACATAAAACCTGCCCTTCATACCCTTCACGAAAAAGCATCGGGATATTACCGGAGTGATCTATATGTGCATGAGTTAAAACAACCAGGTTAATTAACGATGCATCAAAAGGAAAAAAGGATTTATTTACTATGGGTGTTTCAAAATCAATTTCGCGTTCCATGTCGGTACCGCAGTCAATTAATATTTTATATCCATCTTCAAGCTCCAGCATGTACATAGAACCTGTTACTTGCTTAGCTGCACCCAAAAATTGTAACTTCATAAATTGAAAGAAATAGGGGCCCTAAGGCCCCCGATTGTGTTACAAAAATACACAAATTTCTCTAATAACGAATTATTTAACCTCTTTGGCAAAATTGCTTTGCATAAGATCTAATTCAGATTTACTCATATTTTTATCAGCAATTAAAGTTCTGTAACGAAATGTCACTGATTCCCCTTTTTTCAAGGTTAAATTGCGGACATCTTTTCCATTACTGAATACTTTAGCTCCCAGTGGATTGACAGCAAATAAGCCATATCCACGGGCATGCCAATAAGAAGGATAGCTCACATTGGAAGGATGATCAAAAATAGCCACATTGATTGGGTGATTATCCATTACACCAGTTAAATTCATCCAAGTAGCACGGGTACTCCAAACGGCTTCACCTTTAATTCCTTCACTCGAAATATAATCTCCAGTAACCCCTGTGTTATCTAAAACAGGAACTTTCGTTTCAACTCCACTTGCATCTGTAAATACATCTGGCTTATTGGAAGGGATTTCTAATTGGCGCGCCAATCGAATCGCAAACATCCCATCTTTAACATCTTTAAATACAACTAAATCACTGATAGCTGTTAACGTGGTGTTACGATCAACTGTTCTTGTATCTGCTGTTCCTGAAAACACATACGTAGTTTTTTCACTCAATACTTTTTGACCTTTTCCGTCATCATCCACCCAAGTGGCTGTTGCGACCAATTCACCCGTGTTTTTATTTGATTTGGTGGATAATATGGCATCATGAAAAATAGTACCCATTTTATGGGACTGTAATGATTTTACAATGGCTGTAGAATTATTCCAATAATCATATCCATTCACATCTTCATAATTTAACCACATTCCTACGTGGTGTGGATGATCTGTTCTTTCACCTGCTCTTGGCGACAAAGGATAACCTCTTGTAATCGTAGTTCCTTTAGCAGACAAGATGGGAAACAAAACAGCCTTTTTAAGTACGGATTCCCCCGGATAGAAGTAGGATGTGAAATATTTTCCGCCAATTAAAACATCAATTTTTTTCTCAGAATCATTCTTTTTAAATGAAACAGATTGATTTTGAGCAGTGGCTCCAATAGACAATAAGGTAAGAAATAGAATTATTTTTTTCATAAGAATATAGGTTTAATAAAAATTCCGAAGGTAAACACCTTCGGAATTTTACAAAATTAACAAATTAAATAGAATTAATATCCTGGATTTTGAGGGAAACTAGCTGCGTTACCAGTAACTCGGTCAATCTGTAATTGAGGAATAGGTCTCAAAACATGGTGAGACTTAATGAATGGAGCTGCTTGTGGATTAAATTTTTTCACACGCTCGATCAAATTACCCCAACGAGCTAAATCTAACCAGCGATATTGCTCACCTAATAATTCACGCTCACGCTCATCCATGACAAAATCAATAGTAAGGTCACCTTCAGTAATTAACATATTGGCTTCCTTTCCTGGCCAAGCGGCACGTCTGCGAATAACATTATAAGTAGCCACCGCATCTGCTTTCAAATTAGAAAAATATTGCGCTTCAGCTAACATTAAATAAGTATCTGCTAAACGAAATGCGATAAAATCACGACCCCCTTCGAATTGAGTACGATCTATACGACCACCATCGAAATGTTTATTTACAGCAAGAAAAATACGTTCGTCATATCGAGAAGGAACCAAAACCTGATACTTTTTCTTAGCTCTTTCTTCCACCGACATTTCAAAACCTGGTAAATAAATAGCCGTATCACCCGTAGCATACGTAACTGATTTTTTCGTTAAATCAAAACTTGTATTATACGTTCCAGGCTTATTTGAATAATAGGTGTCTTTAAAAGACTTTTTGTAACGGCTATCATTATCACGATTATTAAAAACTACATCCAGCGTATATTTGGTAGGCATATACCGCTTAAATGGACGACCGTTTTCAGTATCACGTTGCATACCTGGCAATACATCATATTCCATACCAAAGAAAACGTGTGCATTATTACCACCCGCATTCGTTAAAGGATCTCTAGTGTACTGAATAGACCATATAACTTCATTGTTCATTTCATTACCTTGCTTATGTACATCAGCAAAATTAGGTAGTAATGTAATTCCATAATTAGCTATCACACTTTTCAAATTAGCTATTGCCTTAGCATAATCATCACCCGCCTTTGCAATTGACGTAGCCTTAGTCAAGTAAACCTTACCTAATAAATGTTCAGCTGCAGGACGAGTAGCACGGCCAAAATCAGAAGATTTAGCTTTAGCTTCAAGGTCAGGTATTGCTTCTGAAAGATCTTTAATTATTTGAGCATATTGAGCCGCAACAGTAGATCTTTTAACATCTTTAGTGGGAGCGACTGTTTCAGTTAAACGTAAATCAACACCACCAAATAATTGAGTTAAAATAAAATAATGATGCGCCCGAATAAATTTAGCCTCTGCAACACGTTGCTTTCTTGTTGCATCTGCAATCCCAGTTACTTTGGGAGCGCGTTCGATAATTGCATTACAAGTATTGATTCCGAGATAAAAATCATTCCATAATTCGGCAATGTGACCATTTCGAGTATCAAAATCAGTCGTATAGGTATTCATGAATTTCCAGCTTCCATCTGCCCCGTTTGTATAAGAGTCAGTACCAAAAATAGTAAGGTTCATGCCTCGTTCAGTACCATACCAAGAGCGATTCGTAGAATATGCTGCATTAACTGCATCATTTAATCCTTTAGGAGTATTTATATAATCATTTCCAATACTAGAAATAACCTTTTCAGTTAATAGGTCAGTACAAGATTGAGTGCCTATGATTAATACAATAACAGCCCCTAAATTTGCGGTGAAAGAGAATATCTTTCTTTTAAATACATTTTTCATATCTATAAAAATATTTAATTAAAATTTAAGATTAAATCCAAAAGTGGTAATGGATGTTGCAGGCGAAATGTTCGTATTCACCTCACCACCACCAACTCCTTGCTCACCATCTACAAAAGTTTCAGGATCTATACCTTTATATTTTTGGCGATATTCTGCTAAAATTAAAGGTTGTTGAATAGAAGCAAATACACGAATGCTTTCCATTTTCAACTTCTTTGCTACTTTATCAGAAAGGTTATACCCAATATTAATATTCCTTATTTTAAAGAAGCTACCATCAAAATACGTTAAAGAAGATCCATTTTTCGGGAATTCCTGGGTAACAACAGGTTGAGGGAATTCATTCGTTGGGTTATTAGGTGTCCAATAATTTAAAGATAAATTATTATAACGTCCAGCTAATTGGTTTACGTTATCATGAAAACGAGAACGGATCAACTGACCTACGCGAGTAAAGATGAAAATTGATAAATCAAAACCTTTGTAGCTAAAACGATTCGTTAAACCTGCCGCAAAACTAGGAACAGCTGATCCCAAAATTTGACGGTCATCGGCATTAATTTTACCGTCATTATTAAAATCCTGTACTTTAATTTGACCTACACGATCTCCAAAAGCTAGTGCTTGGTCACGCTCAGAAGTTTGCCAAATACCTATTTTCTTATAATCAAAGAAAACAGATAAAGGTTGGCCTATGAACCTACCCGCACCAATATCATCCACTTTCCCATTGGCTAATGAAACAATTTCTTCTTTATTTTTAGTAAAAATTAAATCAGAAGTCCACTGAAAATCACCCTTATCCACATTAACCGTAGACAAGGTCAACTCAATACCTGAATTTTGAGTCTCTCCAATATTGGTTGTAAAACCTCCAAAACCAATGGAAGTTGGCAAAGGCTGTGGAGCTAATAAATCAGTCGTATTCGTTACATAATATTCAGCTGTTCCAGAAATACGACCTCTTAAAAAACTAAAATCTAAACCAATATTTTTTGTTGTCGAAGTTTCCCAACGTAAATCCGGGTTTCCAATTGTATTTGGACGGTAACCATAAGCAGCTGAATTATCCCAAGCATATGCAGTTCTACCTAAAAGAGACTGAGTTTGATATGGGTTGATAGCTTGATTACCGATGGCACCCCAACTAGCTCTTAACTTTAATTGGTCTATAGCAGTTACATCTTTAATAAATGGCTCCTCTGAAATATTCCAACCCAATGCAAATGAAGGGAAAACACCGAATTTAGTATTAGCACCAAAACGAGATGAACCATCCATACGAACTGTTGCAGTTAATAAATATTTCTCCTTATAGTCGTAGTTTAAACGTCCCATGTAAGACAAAAGAGTCCATTCAGTCAAATTAGTATTTGCACCAGTAATAAGACTTGCATCCCCTAAACGATTATATGATTGTGTCTCAGCTGGAATACCATTAACCGAAATACTGGTTGTTTCAAATTTATCTTGCTGAATAGACTGCAAAGCAGTAACATTTAAATTATGTACATCATTAAATTTCTTAGAATAATTTAGAATGTTCTCAAGAGTATAGTTGAACGAAAAAGATTCATTAACAGAACCCGTTGCGTTACCACCACGATTATTGTTAGTAAAAGCTCCAATAAATCTACCCGAACGACCAATCGTAAAATCAGGTCCAAAATTAACTTTATAAGTAAGTCCTTTCGCTAAATTAACTTCGGCATATAAACTGTTAAAAATACGATAACGTCTATTTTCGTCTACGTTTGCTCCTGGAACAATTTCGGAGAAAGGATTTGTTCTCAATCCGTCATTTGTCGGCAAGAAAACTAAATTACCATTAGCATCATAAGGCTCTCCTAATGGATTCTCTTGCATGGCTCCACCTAAAATGTTTAAGTTCTCGCCATTTCTTATTGAATTAACGACTAAGGTAGATAAACCTATTTTGACATTTCTATTAATTCTATGGTCTAAATTTACTCTAAAGGTATAACGACTAAAATCCTGCATTTTGACTACCCCAATATCATTAAAGAAGTTACCAGAAATATTAAATTGAGTATTTTCGGTTCCACCAGAAACACCTACCTGATGACTTTGAATGGCTCCTGCTCGCAACATTCCATCTACATAATCAGTAGATCTGCCCATAGCAATACTAGCTAGCTCGCGAGGCTCAAAAATCTTCGCATCATCCGTCGCATTAGCTGCACCTAAAGAATATTGACCTACAGCCCTTCTTGATTCACGTTTGTATTCAGCAAATTCAGCACCGTTCATTACTCCGATCGTACCTAATTGCTGGTTTAAACCATAATAAGAATCCACTGAAACAATCGTTTTACCAGCTTTACCTCGTTTGGTTGAAATCAAAACAACTCCATTGGCTCCCCTTGAACCATAAATAGCTGTAGAAGATGCATCTTTCAAAACCTCCATAGAGGTAATATCTGAAGGGTTTATATCATCAATACCGCCGGCTAAAGGTATACCATCGACTACATACAAAGGATCATTCGTTGCATTAAATGAACGTCTACCTCTAATTCGAATTTGAGGACCAGCTCCAGGCTTGGATCCAGGCTGTACTACGTCAACACCTGCCGCACGACCTTGTAAGGCTTGGCGAGCATTCGTTACAGGTAATTCGCTAATTTCTTTTGAAGAAACCGAAGAAATAGCACCCGTCATTTGACTCTTTTTCTGAGTACCATAACCTACAACGACTACTTCAGACAAACTAGTGTTGTCAGCAAGCAATTTAACATCAATCTGAGTCTTATTACCCACCGAAATATCTTGAGTAATGTAACCCACTGAACTAAATTGTAAAACCGCTGATGATGCTGCAGAAATTTTAAAATTTCCATTGACATCAGTTGACGTTCCAATAGTTGAGCCTTTGACTAAAACAGAAACCCCAGGAACACCTGAGCCATCATCAGAAGCTGTTACGCGCCCTGTGACCGCACGATCCTGAGCAAACGCTTGTACCCCTAAAAACATGAAAATCATGCTTAAAAGTACTTTTGAAAGTAATTTTTTTCTCATAAAATGATTTTGTTTAGTGAATAATTTGCAAAGTTTGGTTAATCTTAATCCACAATGCTTTGCTTTCATCATGGCTTAATTGGTTCTCTAATTGTTTCAAATCGCTATTAGAACCTATTCCTAACGATATTGTTTTAATTTGATATAATATAATTCTCTTTAGAAAATTTCGATAAACCCAAAAATGACTTATTTTTCTAAAGGGCATAAAACATGTAAACGTTTAATATACCTTATAAAGCAGTACAGAACACTGATATACTCAAATAATTCTGAAATTAATTCTATTAAACAGAAAATGTTTTATTTATTAAGCTCTCTTTTATGACCCGAAGCGCTCCAAATATTAAATTATAAACCGACTGCGCATTAATATTCATTTGTTCACTAATCTGGTCAGTATCCAAATTTTTATAAAACTTCAATTGAATAGCCTCTCGTTGGCGTTTACTTAATAAATGTAAACTATTCGCGACTTTAACATTCATTTCTACCTGTGCTTCATTTAGCATTAAAACAGATTCTTGGGATGGTAAATCTTCCACATAATCCCTTGTATAATTAACATGATGATTAATTGATTTTATATTGCCATCAATATGACGAATCAATTTCCGTTTGATCGATGCCATTAAATAAAATTTAACACTAGTCGTGGGACCAAGATTGGAATGATTTTTCCACAACTCAACAAATAAATCATGAAGGCAATCTTTAATCAAATCTTTATCACTCGAAATTCCAACCGAATAAGAATAAAGTGGATTAATAAACATTTGATATAATTTTGAAAATGCTTCCTGACTACCACCACGAAGCTCATCCCATAATTCAATCTCATTGATACTATTTTTCATCGATTTTTATAAATTGTATTTATCAAATATTTAATTTATTCGTTACTATTAGAGCTCTTTAATATAAGTAAATCAATTGTTTAAAAACCAAGAAAATCTATAATTTTTTACTGTAAACGTTACCGTAAACGTTTACATTTTTTTATTCGCAATATTCCGACCATATTTAAGATTAAATTATAGATAGACATCTTTTTTTTTGATAAATTCTATATTGTATTAAACTGATAAATTAAAATAATTAATGATGGATATAAAGAAATTAAATACCTTAGATGCGACCATGTTAGTCATGGGATCCATGATAGGTTCAGGCATATTTTTAGTAAGTGCGGAAGTTGGCCGCCAACTAACCTCCCCCATCGCTTGGATTATGACCTGGGTTCTGACCAGTTTTGTGACCATCACAGGTGCTTATGCCTACGGAAAGTTGTCAACAATATTTCCAAAAACAGGTGGCCAATATATTTACTTAAAAGAATCTTACAATCCAATGATTGGCTTTCTGTTCGGCTGGACAACTTTTTTAGTCATTCAAACAGGAACTATTGCTGCCGTTGCAGTCGCTTTTGCTAAGTATACGGGAATTTTATTACCTGAATTAATCAATGACGTTCCTTTAGTTGGGAATTATATTACAAGCCAACAAATTTTAGCGGCCATTTTAATTGCCACCTTAACCTTTGTCAATCTAAGAGGAATATCTTTTGCATCTTTGGTTCAAAATGTTTTTACCATTACTAAAATTGGCGCCATAGTTATCCTAATTATCATAGGAGTTTATGTAGGTATTTCAAATGGCTGGGTGCATTTCGATCATTTTTTCAAAGAGACTCAAACCTATAGCGCTACGACAAACTCATTTGAAAATATCAGTATTTGGCAATTTGGCAGCTTATTTGGCGTAGCCATGATCGGACCCTTATTCTCCTCCTCAGCTTGGAACAATGTGACTTTTGCCAGTGCCGACTTTGAAGACCCTAAAAAAACAATTGCCAAAGGCTTAGTCTATGGAGCAGCCCTTGTTTGTTTATTATATATATTAACGAATATTGCCTATTTAGGCATACTGCCCTTAGAAGGTGATCCCAATGGCGCTAGCCCCTACTTAAGAGGTATTATGTTTGCAAGCCAGGACCGACTAGGATCTGCTGCTTTACAAGCAGTGTTAGGTACCATAGGAGCTACTGTTATGGCTATATTAATTATGATTTCCACCTTTGGATGTAATAATGGAATCATTCTAGCTGGTGGTCGTTTATTTCAAGCGATGGCAAACGATCGTTTGTTTTTCCAAAAAGCTGCGGAAACAAATAAAAATGGTGTACCTGCCAACTCACTATTCATTCAAGGAATATGGGCAATTGCATTATGCTTTTCCGGATCTTATGGTACACTTTTAGACTTTACGGTATTTGCGATCTTAATCTTTTACTTCTTAACCGTAGCATCCGTATTTAAAACTAGAATCATGGGGGCACAATTACCTATGAGCCAAAAAATTATCTTTTCGATTTATTTGATTTGCTTATTATTTTTAGCCGGAAATTTACTTTGGGTAAAAACAATATCGTCCACAATAGGCTTAGTTATCGTTCTAGTAGGGATACCATTTTATTACGTCATGAAGAAAAATCAAAGAATATGATTTGTCTTTAACCATTCAGCTAAACGATCAAACCACAATTCTTTTGTGGTTTTATTGTTTAAACCAAATCCATGACCTCCTTTGGCATACACATGTAAATCAGCTGCGACATTATTTTCGGTAAGCTTTTCAACATATAACAAGGAGTTTTTAATGGGCACCGCTTTGTCATCAGCTGCATGTACTATAAAAGCTTTAGGTGTGTAATCCGTAATTTGCTCTTCGTTCGAAAACAAGTGAATCAATTCCTCTGAAGGCTTTTTACCAAGCAAATTAAGGGATGAACCCAAATGACCAAATGGCCTAAAACTTATCACAGGATATAATAATATTTGAAAATCAGGTCTAAGATTAATGCCATCATCCACTCCAGTATAATCTTTTTCAAAGTGGGTAGCTGCAGAAGCTGCCAAATGTCCTCCAGCTGAAAAACCCATAACACCTATCTTGCCAACATCGATACCCCATTTATTCGCATTTTTTCTAACCAACCTGATGGCTTGTTGGGCATCTTGCAAAGGAGCAATTTTGCGATCTACCTGCCTAGCAGAATCAGGGATACGGTAATACAATACCAATGCATGAATCCCCAATTCGTTAAATTTCTTAGCGATATCAGTCCCTTCATGCGTTGAAGCTAAAATTTTATACCCACCACCCGGACAAACAACAACACAAGGTTTCTGCGTTTTACCTCCTTTGGCTTCAAAAAATTCATAAGTAGGAATACTCACATTTGATTTACGTTCAATCCCCCCCGTAACTTCGCTCTTCTGAAGATTAGGTCCATCTATATAATTCGGGATCGCTCCAGGATATAAAGCCTGAACACCTTGTGCATTTAGTTGATTCATAGAGATTATAGAAATAGAAAAATAAAGGAATGAGATGACATGTTTCATATTAAGAAGGTTTAGATTTATCAGTCGTGATTAAAACAACTGCCAATAGTATAAAAAAACTAGCTAAAATTAAAATTTTATGTAATTCTTCCTGTAAAATCAAATTACCTAAAATTAACGCAATCAATGGATTTACATAGGTATAAGTCGCTACTAATGTAGCATCTAATTCCTTAGATAGGTAGCCAAAAAGGGAATAACCCAGCATCGAACCAATTAATCCCAGGTATAAGAATACATAAAAAGCTTTAAAGGGTATATCGGCTAAAACAATGTGTTGATAATCTCCTTTCAATGTGCTAATAAGAAAAACAATCAAGCCGCCGGTCAACATTTGAATCGAACATACTTGTGTAAAATGATATGAATTAGCCTGAGTATACTGAATTCGAAAAACGCCTATATTCCAACCAATGACTGCCACTGACAAGTAAAAAATACCTTTAAAGAACTCCATTTCCATTCCAGGGATGGCTAATTTTTTTTGACTGACCATGATTCCAATCCCAATCAAACCTAATAAAGTCCCTAATAATTTACGTTTGGTCGGTTTTCTACCACTTAACCAAAAGAAAAAAACTAATAATAAGGGTCCTAAAGCCATAAATACAGATGAAAATCCAGAAGGTACAATAGAACCTGCCATCGCCATAAAGCCATTCCCTAAACAAATTAATAAGATCCCCGCTTGTAAATGAATGGATAGATGCTTCAAGGGCATCTTAACCCAATGTTGGCCTGCGATGGACCAAATAAGCAACAAGGTTCCCGCAAATATATTTCGAGAAAAAGTGATGACTAATGGAGGAAAATAAGCCAATAATATACGAACACTTAAAAAAGTGGAACCCCAGATTAAATACAATAATCCTAAAGAAATTAAAGCAGCCGCCGGAATTTTTATTTTGGGGCTCATATTAAGAAAGTAAATCAGGACGACGTTTTTGGGTTCTTAAAACGGATTGCTCATGTCGCCATGCATCTATATTTCGGTCATGCCCAGAAAGCAATACCTCAGGTACGCTCTGGCCATTAAATTCTGAAGGACGGGTGTAAACAGGCGGGGCCAATAAACCATCTTGGAATGAGTCGGTTAAAGCGGAACTTTCATCTCCTAATGCGCCGGGTAACAATCGTATAATGGCATCAGCGGTGACAGCAGCTGCTAATTCTCCACCTGAAAGTACATAATCGCCGATAGAAACCTCTCGAGTAACATATTTATCTCGTACACGCTCATCGATTCCTTTATAATGCCCACAAATAAAAATCATATTTGCGTTAAGGCTCAACTGATTGGCTAATCCTTGTTTTAAGAGTTGGCCGTCAGGCGTGAAAAAAATAACTTCATCATACATCTGTTCAGCTAATAATTGGTCCAAGCAACGAGATAAAGGCTCAATCGCCATAACCATCCCCGCTCCCCCTCCAAAAGGGTAATCATCTACTTGGCGATGTTTTTTTAAGGAAAAATCATGCAAATCATGAAAGACAATATTGACTAGACCAGCATCAGAAGCACGCTTGCATATTGAATGCTCGAAAAAACTATGCATCAATGCCGGAATAACTGAAATTATATCAATTCGCATCATCTTCTAAATAAACCTCCAAAAGGCCTTCTGGTAATTCTGTAAATACAATTTTTGCTTTCTTATCCACTTTGGGAACAATTTCATCGATCAAAGGAATTAAAACTTCCTTCGATTTATAAATCATAATAATCACGTCCTGAGCACCTGTTGAATAAACTTCTTTAACATATCCCAATGAGCCTAAATTACGATCTTGGACCTGATAATCAATAATCTCATGGTAATAAAATTGGTCATCTTTTAATTTAGGCAAAAAGCTAATGGGCAAAAACAGTTTCAATCCCACCAATTCTTTAGCCAAATCTAAACTATTCACGCCTTCCAGCGTCATTAAATTGACCGAATCTCTGATCTGAAGCTCGTCGATAAAATAAGGAACTAATTCGTTACCTTTTTGAACAAATACAGATTCCAAACCCTCATATTCATAGGGATCATCCACATCCATAAATACATGGAATGCTCCTTTTAATCCATGAGGCTTAGCTAAAGCACCCAACTCAAAATATTCTGTTTTTGCCATAGGTACAAAAAAAAATCATACAAATCTGAAAACAAATTTGTATGATTTAATCAAATTTTAAAAATTATTCTGCTGCTGGCTCTTCAGTCGCTTCAGTAGCTGCTTCATCAGCCGCTGGAGCTTCTGCCGCTGGCTCTTCTGCTACAACTTCTTCAACCGCAACTTCAGCTACTGGCTCTTCTGCTACAACTTCTTCAACCGCAACTTCAGCTACTGGCTCTTCTGCTACAACTTCTTCAACCGCAACTTCTGCTACTGGCTCTTCTGCTACAACTTCTTCAACCGCAACTTCTGCTACTACATCAGATGGCGATTCATTAGCTACTTCTACTTCATCTTCATCAGACTCATTAATCGCATCTACTACGCTAGCAACAATTGCATCATCTGCAGCTTTGTTTTTAGCAGCAATATTAACTGCACGACTTGCAGATACTTTAGATTCAGCTTCTAAACGAGAAGCCTTAGATTTAGCTTTAGATTGCTGAATCGTGCTAGCTTTCGTTTGAATTTTGATTTCTTTTTCAGCTTTCCATGCTTCAAATTTAGCATCAGCTTGTTCTTGGGTTAATGCACCCTTAATGACTCCAACCTGCAAATGCTTTGCATATAATATCCCTTTGTAAGATAAAATAGCCTTAGCAGTATCTGTTGGCTGAGCACCATCCATCACCCACTTAATCGCTTGTTTTTCATTCAAAACAACCGTCGCTGGGTTTGTATTAGGATTGTAAGTTCCTAATTTCTCTATAAAACGTCCGTCACGGGGTGCACGAGCATCCGAAACAACTACGTCAAACATGGCTAACTTCTTGCGTCCACGACGCGATAATCTAATTTTAACAGCCATTATACATGGGTTTATGAAGGATCTCGTCCTTCGTGTTTATAAAAATGTCTGCAAAATTAATGATTGTTGAGCTAAAATACAAATGAAAAAATGAGAAAATAAATCGATAAGCCGAATTCTGTAAGTAGGAAACCTACCCTCTTATCATTTATCTTGGATAAACATTACTGTTTACCTCTAGCAATCTACCCACTGACATCGGACGAGCAACCCTTTTGTCCTAAGACAGTCAGCCTATTTGATCTTGCAACGTGTGAGGTTTACCTTTGCCTGTCTTGTCGCCAATCCAGCGGTGAGCTCTTACCCCACCTTTTCACCCTTACCTCGAAAGGCGGTAATTTTCTGTGGCACTATCTGTTGGATCGTTAAATCCACCTTCCTGTTAGGAAGCACACTGCTCTTTGTTGTTCGGACTTTCCTCTTTAAAAAGCGATAAGATGATTTATTTTCTCATCACAAAGGTATCTTAATTATTTTAAAATCTTCCAATCGGCACCCAATAGGCCACTAAAATAAAAACTTGATTGATTCCACTGCAATAAATCAATTTTTAAATTAGTGTTAGTCATCACAAGTGGACCCGAGAATTTATCTATTAAATCTTGGGATTTCATTAGATCAAATTTAAAATCTGTGGCCAACCTATTAATTCGCCTAATTACCTGTTTTTTAAATAGAGATTTGGGAAATGATAAACCTTTAATTTCTTGGTTTACTATTTGAAAACCTATGATATGTTGATCAAAAAGCACCGGAACAAAATCAATCTTCAGTTCCGATTTGGGTCCTTTAAATCCAATAATATTTGTACTTAAATAGGAAGTATTCTCTCCATCAATATGGATTTTCAAACCTTTAATTTTTAATTTTTCTTGTGCAGATTTTGTTAAAAATTCATTAATCTTAATCCAATCCAATTGGCCTGAAAATGGTAATTCTCGGCCTATTTTTTGATCATTATTCATATAATAACGAATCGTCCTTTTAGTATCCATTGGGGAAGTGGAAAAACCTAAAGACGTATTTAAAAGTAATTCCAAATTAATCCCTTGGGGCACTATATCCAATTTTCTAATTCCTAAGCCTATTCTACTAGTAGGAAAAGTATACTCGGGCCAAATGATATTTTGAGCATTATTGATAAGCATTTTCTCTAAGCTAGTAGGCTGCAAAAAACCTTCTAAATTAGATTTAATGGTGGTATTCACTTCGTTGTATTTACTTTTAAATAAATTGTCTACGACGGGCCCCACATTAACTCCAAAGCCAGCAACCTTTACCATAGGCTTTTCCAACCATTGATAACTATATGAAATGTTTCCCACGCCAAAATTATTTAATGACTTAACTTGCAAATCGATATCTACATTTAAATCCAATTTTCCTCGGACTACGCCTGCATTAAATCCTGCCACATTGGGCTTCGCTTCAAATAAAGCTGGAGCCTGAATGATTAAATGCTTTGATTTATTAGTGGAAAATTTAACTTTTCCAGCTAAGCTTGATTGAATTGGAAAGCCTATAAAAGATTGATCTGATTTAGACTCAAAAATAGTTTTATCGGGCCTTTGGTCTATCCATTTCGATAAAGAATCATAAGAAATAAAAACAGAAACTAGGAAATTCTTAGGTTTTGCACTTGAAAACACTTTAGCATATTGCGCGGGAATAAACTCTTTTTGAGTTAATTTCGGTTGACAGCCCCATATGGATAAAATGATTGCCAACCATAAAATAATATTTTTTCTCATCGTAATTCTCTAAATTTTCTAATCAACCATTCAGTCAAGATTAACAATAATAGCCAAAGTTTGAAATAATTATTTTGCCAAACATATACAGATTCTTCTCTGAAATTTGAATTTTGTTCCTCGAGGTTAAAATCAGCAGTGGCTAAATCATCTATTTCCAACAAATCTATATTATTTTTATTGGCCAAGAAATTTAATTTAGGATCATTTCGGCCCAAACTATTAACGGACTGATCTTGATTTAGTAAATCATCTACGAAAGCTCGATCTTTATTTAAGCTATCCAACGTATTGTTTACAAATAAATTATCAAACAAAGCTCCCATCGTAGAATCAGTTTTAGCATAGGTACCCGTAGCCTGAAATTCCTTCATTTGTACATCCCAAAGTGACTCTCCATCCATTTTTGCATGATGATCACTTTTAAAATAAAGTGAAGTCTTATCTTTTGAAGTATTTAAAAACAATACGGATGAATTGATCATTTTAATCTTGTAAATTTCTTTGGGTAAAACCCTCATAAATATGAATTTATCAGCTTTATCGGAAATTTTAGCATTAACATCAAAATTCCAAATCAGTTTGATGAACTTATTTTTGGCGACCCTATTTAAAACTCCGACATCAGGATCCAATGCATCTGAAAATCCATATACAGTAGCCTTTTCATTAACTACATTCCAATCGATCCATTTGCTTACCCCATCTAGAGACACTTTAATTTTATGCTTACCTAATTTCCTAGAGCTTAAGTCTACATCTATTATCAAATAAGTATGATCAGTATCAAATGATATTTTTTGTTTTTTCAAAAAAGTACCATCTACATCAATATTAATAATCACATTTCTGTTTCGCTTGAAGTTCTTTACCCATACGTCTACTGGCAAATGAACTTCTTCACTTGGAACAGAAAAAATGGGCAAATTGGTCGTTGAAAATTCAATTTGTTCTTTATTTATTATCTGACCGTATGGAATTAAGTGAATATTGCCTACTAGGTCTACGTTCAAATCATTCAAATTCCCATCAGTTAGGATAAATATTTCTTTACGAGATTGTCCTTTACTTAATTTTCGGATGGTTTGGTTTAAACGAATTAAAGAACGAGAAAAGGGAGAAAGTCGCTTGAAATCAACAATTTCTTGGCCATTAAAATCAACCCATTTAAATTCGGGATATTTAATTTTAAGTACTGAATCAGCTTTTCTAAAAGTTCTATCAAAATCTTTAGTGAGCGAATCAGGAAAATCAACAACAAAAATATATTGGACTAGCTCATTTAAATTTACCTTATTAAAGATTTTAAAAGGCAAAATCGCAACGAATAAAGAAGCCAAAATTAGACCTCTAATACTCCCTAAAAGTATTTTCCATGAAAATGACTGACCTTTATTGAGGGGATTTAGGAAGAAATAATATCCAAAACCTAGTAAAAAAAGAAACCCCAATCCCGCATAAATCGCGATTGAGGTTTGAATCGATATTTCGTCTAAAAACATTAAGTTAATAATCCCCCGTCAACTTGAATCGTTTGTCCAGTCACATAAGAAGATAAATCAGAAGCTAAAAATAAACATACATTAGCCACTTCATTCGCCTCACCACCTCTTTTTAAGGGAATGGCTTTTTTCCACTCCTCAACAGTAGCCTCATTCAATTCACCCGTCATTTCGGTTTCAATAAAACCAGGAGCAATCGAATTGCAACGAATATTTCTAGATCCTAATTCAAGTGCTACAGATTTTGTAAATCCACTAATTCCCGCCTTAGATGCTGAATAATTGGCTTGCCCCGCATTTCCTTTAATCCCCACAATAGAAGTCAAATTGATAATAGAACCTGATTTAGCCTTCATCATAGGCTTAATCACTGCCTTAGTCAAATTAAATACAGACTTTAAATTAACACGTATCACATCATCCCATTGTTCTTCACTCATTCGCATCAATAACCCATCCTTCGTAATCCCAGCATTATTAATCAAGATATCAATCGTTTGAAAATCTACTAAAACAGCTTCTACAAGTGCTTCAGATTCCTCGTATTGAGAAGCATCTGACCGATAACCTTTTGCCTTTATCCCAAAACTTGACAATTCTTTTTCTAAAGCTTCTCCTTTTTCAACTGAAGACAAATAGGTAAAGGCTACATGAGCACCTGCTTTGGCAAATTGAGTTGCAATGGCCTTCCCTATCCCTCTAGAGGCTCCAGTGACCAACACAACTTTATCTTGAACTAAATTCATAAATATGATTTATACTTTTTTTCGAACTAAACTTATTTGTTCCGCATTTTCCTCATAATCCGCCTCAATCAACTCACCTTCTTCCAATGGACCTTTTAAAATTTCCTCTGCTAATAAATCCTCTAAATATTTTTGAATCGCTCGGTTAAGTGGTCTTGCCCCATATTGAGGATCATAACCCTTATCCGCTATGAAGTCCTTTGCCTTTTCAGTTAACTGAACCTCATAACCCAAATTAACCAGACGAGCTTTAAGTTTAATTAACATTAAGTCAATAATCTTATGCAAATCAGCTCTTTCTAGAGAATTGAAAATAATAATATCATCTAGACGATTTATAAATTCAGGAGCAAATGCCTTTTTCAATGCATTTTGGATCGTCGACCTAGCTTGCTCATCCAAATTGTCAGATTTCGATTTCGTTGAAAAACCAATTCCCGAACCAAAATCTTTCAGATCCCTGGCGCCAATATTGGATGTCATAATGATAATTGTATTTCTAAAATCTACTCGTCTTCCTAATCCATCTGTTAAAATACCATCATCCAATACTTGCAGCAATAGATTAAATACATCAGGATGTGCTTTTT
>SXXW01000021.1 GCA_005791165.1 Cytophagaceae bacterium | reverse complement strand
TGAAGACATGTCGCCTCACTTGGGTTCTTATGGAGAAAAGGTGGCTAAAACGCCTGTATTGGACCAATTAGCCAAAGAAGCTGTTCGCTATACTCAAGTATATTCTACCGCCGGAGTTTGTGCGCCTAGTCGGTGTGCGCTCATTACCGGGAATTACCAAACCGCCATCGGTGGACATAACATGCGGACCTTAGGTCTTTCTGCGAACGCATTAGATGATTATCCCAAAGGCCTAAAACCCTATTCGGCCGTCATCCCAGCAGGCGTAAAATGCTTTTCCGAATACCTCCGAATGGCCGGTTATTATTGCACCAATAACGCGAAACAAGATTACCAATTTGATGCACCCGTAACGGCTTGGGATGAAAGTAGTAAGAAAGCGCATTGGCGAAAACGCCCAGATAAATCTCAGCCCTTCTTCTCCGTTTTTAACATCGAAACGACGCATGAATCCCAAGTTTGGGTTCGAGAAAAACAAGCCCTTTTGGTTAATCCAAAAGATGTCATGGTGCCGCCATTTTATCCAGATGATTCGGTGAGCCGAAAAACCATGGCGCGTTTTTTGACGAATGTGATAGTGATGGACCAACAAGTCGGCGAGATTATAAAACAATTAAAGGAGGATGGTTTGTATGAAGAAAGCATCATCTTTTTTTACAGTGATCATGGAGATGGAATGCCTTTTGTGAAGCGTGAATTAAGCCAACGAGGCCTAAAGGTTCCATTGCTGATTAAGGCACCTAACTTGCCTAAAGGAAAAGTAGATAATCAGTTGATTAGTTTTGTTGACTTTGGACCCACGGTCCTTTCCTTAGCCGGAGTAACATTGCCTAAAACGCTTCATGGACAACCATTTTTGGGTGGTCAAAAAGCAAAAGCAAAACGTCAATATATTTATGCGGCCCGTGATCGAATGGATTCCGAATATGACCGAGTACGTGCCGTCAGTGATGGCCGATTTAAGTACATTCGGAATTATATGCCCGAAAAATCATACTATCAAAACATTAAATACCGACTTCAAAATCCGTTGATGTTACATATGTTAGCACTAAAAAATGCGGGAAAATTGAATGAAACTCAAATGAAGTGGTTTAGTCCAACCAAAGCTTTAGAGGAGTTATTTGACACCCAAAATGATCCACACGAGTTCAATAACTTAGCGAATAATCCGACCTATAAAGATAAATTAATCGAACTTAGAGGGAAGCATTTAGCCTGGATAAAACAATATGGAGACTTGGGTGCAAAACCGGAATTAGAGATGATTAAGGAATGGTGGAATGGCCAAGATAAGCCTCCTGTAACGGAGAAAAGCAGTGTGTCGATCGCGAATGGTACGGTCCAATTATCATGCCCAACCGCCGGTGCATCCATTGGTTTTAGAAAGAATTCAAAAGAGACGTGGCAAGTTTATACAAAGCCATTTTCATTAAATAATGGGGATTCGCTTTATGTCATGAGTCATCGAATTGGCTTTGTACCTACCGAAATACGAATGAAAAACTAGCTGCCCGCCGACTTTTGATTCGCTTTCCTTCCCCAGTCGGGAAGGTCGATATGGAGGTTGTCGTGCTTGTCCAACATCTCCTTTTTTAAGAGGTTTCGCATCCTTAAAATTTGACTTTGTCGGCTTTTTTCTTGAGCCAAATTATGCTTTTCCCAAGGATCAGATTTTAGGTTAAATAGTTGGGTTGTCAACACCCCATCCACATTATATACAATCAATTTGTAGCCATCCTTCGTTTTCAAACTCCTGCTCCAATGTCCATAGACATTATAAATTTGTTCTCTTACAGACTTCGTTGGATTGCGGATAATGGCCTGTAAACTTTTTGCCTCTACGGTTTTGGGTGCTTTGATTTTCAAATAATCATAAATCGTAGGTGTAATATCACTCAGATATACAAAGGAATTATTTCGAACATTTTTCGGTATTCCTGGACCTGAAAAAATCATAGGAACGCGTATGCTATGTTCATACAAATTTTGCTTTCCCAAGAGACCATGTTGGCCCATCGCCAATCCATTATCTCCCGCAAAAACAATCAACGTATTTTTTAAAAATCCTTCTTTTTCCAGCGTCGACATGATTCGCCCGACCTGCTCGTCGAGCTCAGAAATCATTCCATAATACGCCGCGATATCTTCTTTAACAGCCATTTCGGTTCTGGGATGTGGCAATAAATTTTCATCGCGGACATTTAGATCTCCATTGTTAAAGGGATGTTCCGGAAGGAAATTGGGCGGCAAAGAAATTTTCGCAGGATCATAGGCCTTCGCAAATTTTGCGGTAGGTGTCCTCGGATCATGTGGGGAGGTAAAGGCCACATAACAGAAAAATGGTTTTTCTTTAGCTTCTTGACTACTTAAAAAATCAATAGCTGTTTGCGCATATAAAACTGAACTGTAAGTCTCACTTAAAAAACTTTTTTCTACTGGATATTTTCCCGTAGGATCAAAGTGATTTACCCGAGGATGTTCCTGCCCACCCTCTTTTGGAAAGTGCATGCCGCCAAAAAATATATGGTCGGCTTTTGAAAACATGCGGGCATAAGAATTTTTATCGCTATGCCATTTGCCTGTATGAAAAGTAGTATATCCCTTTTGGCGCAACACTTCGGGCAGACTCATTAGGCTGTCGGGAATTACATTTCCATCGCCAGGCAATCGATTTACATATCGGCCCGTCATCAACATCGCCCTCGAGGGAATACAAACTGCTCCTTGATGTCCACCCATCACGTGCGCTTGTTGGAATGTTAGACCACTCTTCACCAACTTATCCAAATTAGGAGTTCTGATTTCCTTGTTCCCTAATGCTTGAATCGTTCTGAACGTTTGATCGTCGCTGTAAAGGATAATTACGTTTTTTGCTGAAGTGGTTTTAGCCTTGGTATGTGAAATACCTTGGCCCATCATATCGTTCATGGTCAGTGCCAATATGCATAAAACCAATAGCTTGAGAATGGGATTTTTCATGATTTTAGGTCTAAAGAATTAGCAGATATTTTGTCAAATAATGAGAAGGATTATATCCCTTATACGTAAAAACCGATTGAATAATTCGACGAGAATTTTACCTAAAATAATTAGTACTATTTAGCTTTTTCTTCGACTTTAACCGTGTCGATTTCCAAAGGCCATTTTCCTTTGAAGCCAAAATCGACCAATAATCCTGGCCTCATTTTTTTCAATTTGGCCACTCCGGCCTCAGTCACTTTGGTTTGCCACAGATAGACTCTTTGTAAAGATTTTATTTTGGCCAAGCTCATCAATCCAGCGTCAGAAACTTTGGTTCCATAAAGGTTTAACGATTCTAAATATTTTAAATTCTCTAAGGCCGATAAGCCTTTATCGCTCACGATCGTATGATCTAAGTCCAATTGGATTAATAAAGGCATGTCGCTAATTTGAGACATGAAATTATCTGTCAATTTGGTTTGGCCTAATTTTAATCGGACTATTTGATCCTGAACGGATGACAATTCGGATAATTCTTTATCTGATAACCCGTGCGCATTTACAGCATTGACTTCTAAAAATGCTTGATCTTTGGCAGCCTGATTGACCAATAATCCCAATTTTCGTAGGCTGGCAATATCATCCTCATCGGCCTCAGAAATGGACATTTTGAATACGGGGGACCAATAAGGTTCAGTCGCCGAAGTACCCGATGCATATTTAGCCAAGATGGTTTTTATTTTAGCATCGGCAGGCATGGCCACCACTTTTTTCTTAAAGTCAGCTCCATGTTGGACCCACCACTGCAAAACCGCAATCTCATCCTCCGTCATCGGCGTCTTCCCTTTGGGTGGCATGTGATGCTCTTCACTCGCATCCATTAAAAGTCTTTTAATCATTTCACTTTCTAGGGGCATTCCTGCTTTGATAATGACTCCATCTTCTCCCCCAGCCATTAAAAACTCAGGTGTATCCATCCTTAATTTCCCCTTTTGCTTCTCGGCATTGTGGCAGGACCAGCACTTTTGTTTCAGAACAGGTTGGACTAATTGTTGGTACACAATCGCTTGCTGGATATTGTCAATCTTAGGAATAATGGCTCCACCTTCAGCCGCTTCGGCGCGCGCTTCCATCCCGACCCAAGCTCGAATTGGTTGAGGCAAGTAAGCCGTCAAATAATCCGAACCATGCGTTAAATTGCCGCCTAAATGTCCAGTGATTGTGATTAAAATGAGCGAAACCCATAAGACAGGTTTAAACAATTTCATCATCGTTTTTTCATCCGACCAAAACTTAGCCATGTAGGATAATATCGCTGAAATTACCCCTGTAGAAATCCCTAACCATTGGTGAAAAAATAAGGTATCCTCATCGTATTCGCCTGTTTGGGATAAAGCCCAACCCATCGCACACGATATGAAGGCAAACAAGGAAGCCCATAAAAATATAGCCGAAATAGATTTTTGACGCAAGCCCTCGTTCTGTTCTTTTGAAAAAAAGTACATAATAAAGGCAAGCACGAGCATCCCGATAGGCAAGTGCACGAGTATGGGATGAAAATGCCCAAAAAACAATACCCAATCCGATGGGCCAGCGTCCAATAAAATCATGTAAACTAAATTCGTTCTAATTTAATCGGATACGTTTTTTGAGACGCCCACTGAGGTACATACATGTTATGGTCCGAATCTGCATAAACGTCATGTGGATGGATAAACACTTTGTTTTCATCCTCCTTAAATTGTCTTTGCAAAACGCCATTTTTATAGATTGGTTCGGATCCCCCTGGGGTAGAAACAACCTTCATATTTTTGTCTAAAATTTGTACATATCCAGAGCCAGCCCACGATCCATCCGTACTTCTAAAACATGCGGCAATAATGTAGTCGCCATGTAAAACAGGACGACACACAAATGAACCTGGAAGGTGGTAACGCGTGATGAATTTACCATCTAATGTGAACCTTTTCAAGCTGTTATTTACGCGGTCTGTGATCAATAAAGTCCAGTTGTTGGGATCACGCGTATCCACTAAAACGCCATGGCAGCAATTGAATTTATCATCCGCATATTCACTTGTCTTTCCACCGAAATGGCGGATGTAGCGGCCTTTTGAATCGTATTGTGTGATGTAATTCGCTCCGTAACCGTCGGCTACATAGATGTCTCCGTTCTTTGGATTTACTGCGGTTTCAGTTGGAACAAATTGGTTTGGATGGTCGTAAACACCTGTTTCCTTAGGGTACTCAATTTTAAATATTTCTTTTCCTTTTAAATCCGTTTTGATTACTTGGTGACGGGTGTTGTCACAAATCAATAAAAACTGCTCGCCCCCTTCATTCAAAATGGTTAAGCCGTGAGCACCTGGATATGAATGTCCCCAGGTCTCCAACAATTTACCTGATTTATCATAAATAATGACGTTGTTTCTGACTTCGTTGGTCAATAAAATTAATCGGCCTTTCGCATCTTCCACCATTTCATGGCAATCGTTCACTGGGTTTTTGCCAGCGTCTAAGATACCCCAATTGGGTACTACTTTGTATTTGAAATTTCCATGTCCAAGGACAATTTCTCCAGCTTTTGGGGCAATTTTTTTCATAGGGGTTGAGGTTAAAAGCGATCCGCCAATAAGCGCTGAACTTGTTTTCAAGAAGTCTCTGCGCGGTAAATGCTCGTTCATAATGAATTAGGTTTATTTGTAAGGTCTAAATTAATCAAATATGTTGATTATGGTTTATTTATACTTTCATCAATGTTAAATAATGCATTTGCAACTAATGTTTTAGCCACTAAAATAGCGGGATCTTTAGGCACATTGTTGTCAGGGCAAAGTTTTAAAAAGGCCAAAGTCTCCTTATTATTCTTTGAATAGTAAGCCAGCATATTCGCATAAAAAGCATTTAATTTGGCCAATTTAGTTTCGGAAATAGGCTTTCCAAATAAATCTAAATAGCCTTTTT
This sequence comes from Cytophagaceae bacterium, assembly GCA_005791165.1. Taxonomy (GTDB): domain Bacteria; phylum Bacteroidota; class Bacteroidia; order Cytophagales; family Spirosomataceae; genus Aquirufa. The sequence goes on along the minus strand of SXXW01000021.1, from coordinate 5,571 downwards.
TAATAAATTCCGCGCCGGTTATTGGGTACTTTCTGGCAAAAAATTGGGATGCCTCAATAAACACCGGATCATTTAAAGTATTCAAGGCTTGCATCGGAGTATTCGTTCTGATTCGTCGAGAAAGGCAAACATCTCGAGTCCCCGCGTCAAAGGAAACCATCGTCGGGTAGGGACTACTTCTGCGCCAGTACGTATAAAGTGATCGGCGCCACTGGTCTTCTCCATCACTCTTTTTCCATTGCATCCCACTATATGGGGCATTCCAAATTCCATCGGGCTGGTCAGGCATGACACTCGGCCCCCCTAGTTTAGTAGATAAGATACCTGACCAAAGCAGCGCCTGATCACGTAGTTGTTCTGGGTTCAATCGGATTCTTGGGCCCCGTGTGATGTAGCGATTATAAGGATCTTTTTCACGCACCTTTTCCGAAACCACGGAGCTTTGTTGGTAACTCGCCGACATCACTATGTATTTCAACAATTCTTTCGGTTGGTACTTAAATGTATATTGAAATTGATACGCCAAATGATCCAATAAACCTTGGTTTACAGGGTTCAGGCCTTGGCTTCCCATATCCTCTAAAGTTTCCACAATTCCAGTCCCAAACAACTGTTCCCAAAAACGATTAACCGCGACTCTTGCCGTCAAGGGATTCTCTTTTCCACCCATCCACTCCGCTAATTCTAAGCGGTTTGAAACCGGTTTTTTACTGAATAAAGCCGGAATTCCACGTGTCACTTCTTGGCCTTGATTTAGCCACGAGCCTCGGTTAAATAGTCGGGTAGGCCTAGTAAATTCCACGGGATTTTCTAGCATCACTGGCGTCGTCGTTTCAGGCGATGCGGAAATAATTTGATACGCAATTTTTTGAAAATCGGTGGATTTTAATTGGGCCGGTACCTCGGGGATCATCATCCAAAAACCGATCGAAACGGTGTTTTGATCTGGCTTTGTTTTCGAATTTTTAAACTCCCAAACTAAGTCTTGTTTTCCAGCTAAGGAAGGAATTTTATAGAAAGCATAAGCCCAACCTTTTACCCATGTGCCCTTAGGTTTCGCATATTTTTCTTGTAAGGTTGTGTCTACTTTTAAGCGGGCAATAACCGGTCCCGTATTGGTTCCTTGGCGAATCGTAATATAGGTAGGCGCAGGGCCAGAGTTTTTACAAGCGATCATTAAGCTTGTTTTCCCCATTAATGGCACGGCTTTAAATCGGACCGATCCTCCATTTCTTACGGCCAAATATTTGTTATCTGCCAGAGCCCCGTTGACAAATTGGTCTGCCCAATGGGGATGAATTTTAGGTTCTACAAAACGCAAAGTTTGAGTCCACTCCTTTTGTATTTGCTTGGGCTGAGTTAATAAATAGTCCCTTAAACTATCCAATTTTCCTTGGTCTTGCTGCTTGAAATGGCGATAATTAGGGGAATCATCTGGGATATCCTCATCCCGCGAATTATTAAAATAGGCCATGAACCTATAATATTCTTCGTGGCGAATGGGATCGTAAGGATGTGAATGACATTGAACACATCCAAAACTTGTTCCCTGCAATACTTCCCACGTGGTATTTACTCGGTCTAAGATAGCCGCGGTTCTAAATTCCTCATCTTCGGTTCCTCCCTCGTCGTTGTTGGTCGTATTCCGATGAAAAGCCGTGGCTACATAATCGGATTCCGTGGGGTTAGGCAATAGGTCGCCGGCCAATTGCTCTTTTAAAAATTGGTTGTAAGGTTTATTTTGATTGAACGCGGAGATGACATAATCACGGTATTTCCAAATGGTCCGCGCATCGTCTTTTTCATATCCTTTGGTGTCCGCATACCGTGCTAAATCCATCCACATCGACGCCCATTTCTCGCCAAAATGCTGTGATTTCAATAATTTATCGACTTGCTTTTCATAGGCATTGCTTGACGCATCAGCCTCAAATTCTTGATATTCTGCCGGCGTGGGGGGTAATCCAGTTAGATCTAAATACAGTCTGCGTAATAAATCTGGTTTTGATGCTTTTTCGGCGTGGCTTAACCCTTGCTTTTTTTGTTCCGCTGCTACAAAATAGTCGATCTCATTGGTCTCCCAGCCAGATTTAATTCCGATGAAAGCGAGGGCTCTGCTCCACCAATTGCCATTGGGAATGGAAGGTTCTTTAAGGGGTTGGTATGCCCAATGTTCCCCCCAGCGCGCACCCTCTTTGACCCATGTAGTTAAAATGTCGACCTCATCTTTTGTCAATGAAGGCCTTTGATAAGGCATTTTTTCTTCTGGATTTTTAGCATGCAAGCGTTGAATGAAACTCGAGTTTTCAGGTTGGCCAGGAATGATAGCCGGCTTGCCCGACTTCGTTTTGCCTAATGCCTCTTCCTGGAATAGTAAACTAAATCCACCTTGCTTTTTTACACCTCCATGGCAGGCGATGCAGTTTTTATTTAAGATAGGTTTGACCTGTGTACTATAATCGATTGTGTAGCTTGGCTCAGAACCCATTTGGAAAAAAGTCCAAATCCCTCCCAATATCATAGCCCCAAAAAGAATGATTGCTTTCATGATTTAGGCTAATATAGGTTTAATGACTTTTCCATAGACATCGGTCAAACGGAAATTCCTTCCCTGGAATGGGAACGTAAACTCCTCATGATTAAATCCAAGGCAATGTAAAATAGTTGCCTGAAGGTCATAAATGGATGTTTTTCCGTTCACCGTCGCATAACCCAGTTCATCCGTTTCTCCAAAACTAAAACCAGGTTTTATCCCGCCGCCTGCGAGCCACATCGTGAATGCGTCTGTGTGATGGTCCCGACCAAAATAATCTAGAGTCTTTCCTTCTCGGTTTTCTTGCATCGGTGTTCGCCCAAATTCCCCACCCCAAACGACCAAGGTTTCATCTAATAAACCTCTTTGTTCTAAGTCGATGAGCAGGGCCGAAATCGCGCGATCTGTTTCTAAACATTTTTGATGCAATCCGTAGTCGACCGACCCACTCTTACTCGTTCCGTGTGAATCCCAACCCCAGTCAAACAATTGGACAAAGCGCACTCCTTGCTCAACCATTTTACGAGCGAGTAAACAGTTGTTGGCAAATGCCTCTTCACCCGGTTTTGTTCCATATAATTGATGGATGTATTCTGGCTCCTTGCTGATGTCCATGACTTCGGGCACCGAGCTTTGCATTTTGTAAGCCATCTCATATTGGGCAATTCTTGCCACCGTTTCTGGATCTCCAAATTCCTTAAACGTTTCTTCATTGACCGAATTGATTGCGTCAATGCTTGCTTTTCGGATATCAGTATTGACACCTTCTGGGTTTTGAATGAACAAAACGGGTTCGCCAGCGGATCTACATTGCACCCCTTGGTATACGGAGGGGAGGAATCCGCTTCCCCAGGCCGACTTCCCCGCGTCGGGGTTTTTGCCACCTGAAGCGAGGACCATAAATCCGGGCAAATTTTCATTTTCGGAGCCAAGTCCATACGAAACCCATGAGCCTAAAGAAGGCCTTCCTAATCTCGCTGAACCCGTGTGCATGAGTAATTGGGCCGGCGCATGATTGAATTGATCCGTGTACATCCCCTTTAAAAAGGTTATTTTATCGGATTGCGTGGCCAAATGGGGCATGTGATCGGATATCCAATGGCCTGATTTACCGTGTTGGGCAAATTTAGCTTTGGGTCCTAATAAATTTGGTATGCCTCGGATGAAGGCAAATTTCTTTCCTTCAATTAATTCTTTGGGACATTCTTTGCCGTCAAATTTCGCTAGTACCGGTTTGTAGTCAAATAGTTCTAGTTGGGAAGGCGCCCCAGCCATGTGCAAAAATATGACGGATTTTGCTTTGCCAAAATGGGGTGGAATTTTAAAGGCGGAGTTTTGGGGTTTGCTAGAAGTTTGGCAGTTCCAAAGTGCAGATCCCAAAGCAAGGGAACCAATCCCTGTTCCTAGGGTATTTAAAAAATGCCTTCTTGTAGCTAAAATAGCTTCGTTTTCAATAGCCTCTTTAAATATTTTTTCCATAGCAATTAATCCATGATGGGTCTACCTTTTGTTTCTGGCAAATAAATAATACCAACAATCACCGTGATCGCAGCCAAGGTGATGGGGTAAAAAATTCCGGCAAAATTGGAATGTGTGACGGCTCCTAACCAAGTGGCTACGAAGGGAGCGCAACCTCCAAAAACGCCATTGGCAAAATGATAGGGAATAGACAGCGAGGTATAGCGAATTTTGGTGGGGAATAGTTCCACTAAAAATGCGGCAATCGGGCCATAGGCCATCGCGGCAAAAGTCACTAATAAACAGCAAATAAACGCGAGTTCTATTTTACCCCAGTTAGTCAGTTGAATCGCCCCATTCACCATCGTTCCTTCTTTCCCCACAATATCGGACATCCAAGCAAATAATGGGTAATAAAAAATAGCGGCCAGGGCCATGCCACCTAGCATAATTACTTTTCGGCCTACCCGATCTGAAAGTGAACCAAAAACGACAAATAGAGGAGTACCTACAATCAATGAAGCAGCGATCACTAAATTGGTCGTTACGAAGTCGACCTGCAGTATTTTATTAATGAATATTTGTGCGTAGAACTGTCCTGTATGCCAAACGACGCCTTGGCCTATGATTGCACCAAACATGGCAATCAGCATTAATCGGCGGTTTTCTTTCGAAGCAAATGCCTCCTTCAATGGATTTTTAGAGAGTCCGCCTTCCGCTTTTAATTTTGCGAATAAAGGCGATTCATGCATATTTCTACGAATAAAATAGGAGACCACGACTAAAATTCCTGAGAGAGCAAAGGGAATTCGCCAGCCCCATTCTTTAAATTCCGCATCTCCAATGATATTTTGGCAAACCAATACCACAATGATACTGACAAAAAACCCTAAGGTTGCCGTGGTTTGAATGTAGGCCGTATATTTTCCTCGGTGTGCATCTGGAGCATATTCAGCGACATAGGTGGCGGCGCCTCCATATTCACCCCCTAAGGCTAATCCTTGGATGATGCGCAAAAATAATAAGATGGCGGGAGCTACGAGGCCGATTTGAGAGTAGGAGGGGATGAATGCAATGGCAAACGTGGATCCTCCCATCAATAATAAGGTTAATAAAAAGGTGTATTTTCTACCAATTCGGTCTCCGAGGCGTCCAAAGATGACTCCTCCAAATGGCCTTGCAATAAATCCAGCCCCAAATGCCGCTAACGTGGATAAAAAGGCGGCCGTTGGGTCATCTTTAGGAAAAAATGACAAAGAAATAATAGCCGATAAAGAACCAAAAATATAAAAGTCGTACCATTCAATCACCGTTCCTACGGAGGAGGCAATGATGACTTGCCATAGTTTTTGAACAGGTATTTTATTATTGTCGAATACAGGATTCGAAGTGGACATACATGATAAGTTTAGAAAGATGAAATTAGGAAGGGAGTGGGAAAATTCCTAATTATTTACCCGCTGTCATTGGATGGCTTTACTGATACGCATCAAATGAATGTAATTTTTTCACCTAAAATTGATACATTTGATGTAAGAACCAATATAAAACGATCAGGATTGAGATGGGAAACACAGTTT
>SXXW01000020.1 GCA_005791165.1 Cytophagaceae bacterium | reverse complement strand
TTTCTTAGACGCGAGGTATCGCGTCTCTACATTTTTCTTAGACGCGAGGTATCGCGTCTCTACATTTTTCTTAGACGCGAGGTATCGCGTCTCTACATTTTTCTTAGACGCGAGGTATCGCGTCTCTACATTTTTCTTAGACGCGAGGTATCGCGTCTCTACAAGATTAAAACCCTTTCCTCAACCTCGCCACCGGAATCCCCAAGGCCTCCCTATATTTTGCCACGGTGCGGCGCTTCACCACATAGCCTTTTTCAGCCAAGATTTTCTCCAATTCTTCATCGGCATGAGGAGAACCCGCAGGCTCCTGCTCAATAATCTCCCGCAAAATATTCTTTAGTTCTCGTGTAGATATGTCTTCCCCAGAATCATTCATGATTCCCTCCGAAAAGAAATATTTCAATGGAAACATACCAAAATCCGTTTGCACCGACTTCGCCGACACCACCCTAGAGACGGTTGAAATATCCATCCCAATAACCTCCGCAATCTCTTTCATTTTCAAGGGCCTCAATTGTGCATCGTCGCCCGTCAGAAAAAAATCATATTGCTTGCTCACAATTCCCTCCATCGTTTTCAATAAAGTTCCTTGACGCTGCTGAATCGCCTGAATAAACCAAGAAGCCGAATCCAATTTATGCTTAATAAAGGTCACCGCCTCCTTAATGTCCTTCTGCTGCTTATCCCCTTTGGCATAGGTCTGCAACATCTCTTGAAATGCCCGACTCACCCTTAATTCCGGAGCATTTTTGCCATTTAATTTAATCTCTAACTTACCGTCCAAAGCCGTTACAATGAAATCAGGTTGTAAATAAGGAGCCACCTCCCCCACTTCCGTCCCTCCCGGTTTTGGGTTTAAGCGCGTAATAATTTTAATGGCTTGCTTCAATAAAGCATCATCGACGCCCAATTTTTGCTGAATCTGTGCAAAGTGTTTTTTCGAAAACTCATCAAAATAGTGGTCAATCAATTTAATCGCCAAACCATAAGCCGGCTCATCCACTTCCCTGCGATGCAATTGCAGCGACAAACACTCCTGTAAATCCCTCGCCCCTATGCCAGCCGGATCCAATTCCTGCACTTTTTTCAAGATCCCCTCCACCTCCGCATAGGTCGTCATAAAGCCAATCGTAAATTCTAAATCATTGACGATGCTCTCTATATTACGCCGTAAATACCCATCATCTTCCAAGGATCCGATGATTTGTTGGGCCAATAATTGTTCGCGTTCCGTTTTGACAATAAACCCAATCTGCATGAGCAAATATTCCTCGGCACTCGAGACGGTAGCCATCGGGCGCTCCTTCGTCTCCTCATTGGGATCATACGAATCCCCCGCCATCTTATACCCCGAATAATCATCTTGTAAATAATCCCCGATCTCCAATTCCTCCCGCTCCAAATCATCCACCGTTTCTCTTTCCGCTGGCTCATCCAAATCATTTACCTCAGGCCCCTCCTCTAAGGCAGGATTTTCCTCCAATTCATCCTCAATCCGAGCCGCTAATTCCGCGGTCGGAATCTGCAACAACTTGATCAATTGGATCTGCTGTGGAGATAAACGCTGCTGCTGAGAAAGCTTTATTGATAAATTTGACATCTGAATTTAATTGGAGCAAATATAAGCCGATTTACATTCAATGTTAAAAATAATCCTTAATCGTAAATAAATAAAAAATATCCGTTTTTTTAACGTAATTTTGAGGGTTATTGCCCATCTAAAGGGCCTTTTGATTTATTATCGCATGCAAATTAAAGAAATATTAGGTTTAACAGCAGCCAAACAAGCCATCACGGTGAAGGGATGGGTTCGTACCAAACGAAATTCAGCGGCCGTCGCATTTATTGCCATCAACGATGGATCCACGATTAACAACATTCAAGCGGTTGTTAATGAAGGTTCTATCCCCGAGGAAACATTGAAATTAGTGACCACGGGAGCTTGTATCGCCGTTCATGGAATTTTAATTCCCTCGCAGGGACAAGGCCAAAGCGTAGAGGTCCAAGTGAATTCCATTGAAATATATGGTGCCGCAGATCCAGAAAAATATCCGCTTCAACCGAAAAAACACTCCTTGGAGTTTTTAAGAGAAATAGGTCACCTAAGACCGCGTACTAATACTTTTTCAGCAATCTTGCGCATTCGACATGCCCTGGCCTTTGCGATCAATACGTATTTCAACGACCACGGCTTCTTCTATTTACATACTCCCATCATTACGGGTTCTGATGCAGAAGGTGCTGGCGAAATGTTTCGGGTGACTACATTACCTGCCATCAACCCGCCACTGACCGAAGACGGAAAAGTAGATTATAAAGAAGATTTCTTTGGCAAAGAGACTAATTTGACGGTTTCGGGCCAACTAGAAGGTGAATTGGGCGCTTTGGCCTTATCAAAAATTTATACGTTTGGGCCTACTTTTAGAGCTGAAAATTCAAACACGACACGTCACTTAGCTGAGTTTTGGATGGTCGAGCCTGAAATGGCATTTTTCGAACTAACTGATAATATGAATTTGGCCGAAGATTTTACCAAGTTCTTGATTAAATACGCATTAGATCATTGTGGTGACGATATAGCTTTTCTGGAGAAAAGATTATTGGAGGAAGAGAAAATGAAAAAGAAGGAGGAGCAATCGGAATTGACTCTTTCTGAGAAATTGAAATTTGTCACAGAGAATACCTTCGAGCGGTTAACCTACACGGAGGCAATTGAGATTTTATTGCAGTCCAAGGCCCACAAACAAGGTAAATTCAATTACCCAGTCGCTTGGGGAATCGATTTACAATCAGAGCACGAACGCTACTTAGTCGAAAAACACTTCAAAAAACCCGTTATTTTAACGCATTATCCGAAAGAGATCAAAGCCTTTTACATGAAACAAGAGGTGGATGGAAAAACGGTTCGCGCGATGGATGTGTTATTTCCAGGCATCGGTGAAATCATCGGTGGATCGCAGCGTGAGGATGATTACGAAAAACTTTTACAAAGAACAAAAGAAGTGGGAATCGAAGAGGAATCTATTTGGTGGTATTTACAAACGCGCCAATTTGGTTCAGCGCCCCATTCAGGTTTTGGTTTAGGTTTTGAGCGACTAGTATTATTTGTCACAGGAATGAGCAATATACGCGATGTAATTCCATTCCCAAGAACTCCTAAAACGGCCGAATTTTAAAATGTTGAAACAAATGTTCAAAAGTATCGGAATTGCCTTTGACGGAATTATCGACCTTATTAAGAGCGAAAATAATGCCAAAATCCATTTGATTTCAACCATCGTTGTCATCATCGTAGGATTTAAATTGCAATTTTTAGCGATTGAATGGTTGTGGATTTCATTGGCGATAGCCGGGGTTTGGGTAGCTGAATTAATCAATACGTCGATCGAAAAGCTAACGGATTTGATTTCACCCGAACAAAATCCGATCGCAAAAAAAGTAAAAGATTATGCCGCAGGCGCAGTTTTAGTCATGGCGATTTGGGCCATATTTGTTTTTTGTCTAATTTCCTTTCCTCATCTGTGGATGTGGCTAGCATTTTCTAGGTAATATTATGAAAGAATACGGATCAAGCGTTCAGAAATTGGTGGATTATATCATGACCATCGACGAAGAAGAAAAAAGAACCAAATATGCGTTTTTGATGGTGGAACTGATGAAGCAAATTCATCCCAACATGAAAGATTCGACGCAAGATTATTCCAAAAAATTGTGGGATGATTTATTTATTATGTCCAATTTTAAGTTGGACGTCCAAGCCCCATTCCCTCCCCCATCACCTGAATCTTTAGGAAAGGCGCCAAGAAAAGTGTCTTACAATCAGCATAACCTGAAATTCAAACATTATGGAAGGAACGTGGAATTGCTTATTCTACGTGCCATTGCAGAAGAAAAACTAGAAGACAAAAAGGTTTTAGTGGCCTACATCGCTCGGTTGATGAAAGGATTTTATGTGACATGGAATAAAGATTCGGTGGATGATTCCGTGATTTGGCAAAACATCAAAGATATGTCTGAGAATTTACTCGGAACCATCGTAGATGAATTATCGCAGGAAGGTTTAGGCCATGCGCGCGTGGCTAATAATGCGCGAAATGCCTATAACGCTCCGGAATATCCAAATAGCAATAATAACAACAACCGGAATAATAACAATTACCGGAAAAATAACTTCAGAAGTAATAACAACAATAATCGAAACAATAATTTTCGAAAAAAATAATTTATGGCATCATTTAAAGTAACGGGAGGAAAGCGGTTAAAGGGAGAAATTACTCCCCAAGGAGCTAAAAACGAGGCTTTGCAAATTTTATGCGCGGTGGTATTAACCGCCGAGCCGGTCACTATGCACAACATTCCGAACATCCGAGACGTCAATCAATTGATTGATTTATTGGGAGATATGGGTGTGCGGACGCGCCGATTAAGCGAGTCGAGTATGGAGTTTGATGCCTCTCAAGTAAACATCGACTACCTAGAATCTGACACCTATAAGAAAAAAGCGGCAGCCCTTAGAGGTTCCGTGATGTTATTAGGGCCTACTTTGGCCCGCTTTAAAAAAGGCCGAATTCCCTCACCAGGAGGAGATAAAATAGGCAGAAGACGTTTGGATACGCACTTTTTTGGCTTTATGAAACTAGGCGCAAAATTCAATTACAGTCCGGAAGATGGAGGTAATTATGAAGTGGATGCCTCGTCTTTGCAAGGAACTTATATGTTATTAGATGAAGCTTCTGTAACAGGAACAGCTAATATTTTAATGGCGGCAGTTTTGGCCAAAGGAACCACAACGATTTACCATGCGGCTTGCGAACCTTATATTCAGCAATTGAGTAAAATGCTGAATCGAATGGGGGCCAAGATTTCTGGCATTGGGTCGAATTTATTGACAATTGAGGGAGTGGATGTGCTTCATGGCACCGAACATACGATGTTGCCGGACATGATTGAGATCGGCTCGTTCATCGGTATGGCGGTCATGACACAATCGGAGATCACGATTAAGAATTGCCAAATAGCTGAATTGGGCATCATTCCAGATGTGTTTAAAAAATTAGGGATTCAAATGGAATTCAGAGGAGATGATATTTTCATCCCTTCTCAAGAGCATTATGAATTAGAAAATTTCATCGACGGGTCTATGTTGACCATTTCGGATCACCCATGGCCAGGCTTTACCCCAGATTTACTTTCGATCATTTTAGTAACGGCTATCCAAGCGAAAGGAACTGTTTTGATACATCAAAAAATGTTTGAATCACGTTTATTTTTTGTGGATCGCTTGATAGAAATGGGTGCACAAATCATTTTGTGTGATCCACACCGTGCGACTGTAGTTGGATTTGATCGGAAACAAACCTTAAAAGGAATTCGGATGTCCTCGCCGGATATTCGGGCGGGAGTTTCGTTACTAATCGCGGCTATGTCGGCCACAGGAACCTCCATCATCGATAATATCGAACAAATAGATCGTGGATATCAAAATATCGATACCCGACTTAATTCGATTGGTGCTGAGATCGTCCGAATTTAACGCATGGTATTAGCCACATTTTCTGAAAAAGTCTTTAAGACGGTTAAACTCGCATTGCCCATCATCATAGGGCAGTTGGGCATCATGCTCATGGGTTTAGCGGATACAATCCAGGTAGGCCGAATGAAATTTCTGGCGGCGGAAAGCCTGGGCGCATCCGGAATGGCCGGTTCCATATTTTTTACGATTGCCGTGGTGGGTTTGATCTGCATGAACATCGTTTCCCCTATGGTTTCCAAAGCCGCTGCAGAAGGTGATTTACCCGAATGCGGGAATTTGCTTAGGGCTAGTTTGCGTGTTGCATTATTTCTAGCGGTCATCACCATTATCATTTTAGGGATCATAGGACTAAATTACGATTTGTTTGGGCAAACGGCGATCAACAAAAAATTAACACTTCCTTTTTTAGCTTTGATTTCGGCCTCCGTAATTCCCATTTTTACATTTTCAGCGTTAAAAACACTGACGGATGGGCTGCAAAAACCTAGGATCGCGATGACCATTACCTTAATTGCGCTATTGTTAAATGTACTTTGGAATAGCATTTTGATCAATGGTTACGGACCCATACCGGCCATGGGATTAATGGGGGCTGGTATTGCTACCCTAATGGCGCGGATTTTCATGGCCACCAGTTTGGCTATTTATATTTTTACACGGAAAGAATTTAAACCCTATTTAGCTAAAGTGCATGTGCATCATACTCCTTGGGTCCTTGAAAAAACGATTTTGAAAGTTGGCGTACCCAGTGGTTTTCAAGGCTTTTTTGAGATTGCCACATTCGGAATGGCCGTAGTCATGATGGGCTGGATTTCCATCACGTCACAGGCGGCCCATATTGTTGCGATTAATATGGCTTCACTTACCTATATGGCAGCCACAGGAATCGCGGCGGCTGGAGGAATTTTGGTGGGCGAAGATATCGGAAATAAAAGCAAACCGGGTATTTATGTGTCCGGAAATGCTGCCTTATTTCTATCCCTCGTGTTCATGGGCATCTGTGCATTGGTCATGTTTTTTGGCCGAGAATTTTTTGTCACTTCTTACACCAAAGAAATTGCCGTAGTCACTATCGCCGTCCAATTAGTTATTTGGGGAGCGGTATTCCAATTATTTGACGGGGTACAAGCGGTTTCGTTGGGCTTATTGAGAGGATTACAGGATGTAAAATTCCCAACATTGATAACCATTTTTTCCTATTGGGGTGTGGGTATTCCGTTGAGTTATTACTTAGGAATATTTCTAGGCCAAGGAGCTGAAGGCATTTGGATCGGATTAACGGCTAGCCTAATCTGTTCTTCCATTTTACTTACGTGGCGCTTTTATGTCCGCACGCATGGAATTGATTTGGATGCTCTTACCGTAGAGTAGAGACGCGATACCTCGCGTCTTTTAGGTATAAAAAATAACCCTAGGTTTTAAATTTGGGAAACAAAAAAAAGACGCGAGGTATCGCGTCTCTACAGCATTAAAAAAAGACGCGATAATCGCGTCTCTACAGCATTAAAAAGACGCGATTATCGCGTCTTTTCTGAATGTTCTACTAATTAACTGTGAAGTGCTCGTTTAGCGGTTGCCGCCAGACAGGCTTCTTTCATAGCTTCCGTATACGTCGGATGCGCGTGCGACATACGTGCAATGTCTTCCGCTGAAGCCCTAAATTCCATGGCAACAACTGCCTCGGCAATCATGTCAGCCGCTCGAGCGCCAATCATGTGAACACCTAGGATTTCATCCGTTTTGGCATCCGCTAAGACTTTCACCAAACCATCCACGTCCATTGACGCAGCTGCGCGACCCAAAGCTTTGAAAGGGGAAGATCCTTCTTTATAGGCAATTCCGGCATTGGTTAATTCTTGTTCTGTTTTTCCCACGGAAGCCACTTCAGGCCAAGTATACACCACGCCAGGGATAAGATTATAATTGATGTGCGGCTTTTGGCCCGCAATAACTTCAGCTACAAAAACGCCTTCTTCCTCTGCTTTATGCGCCAACATAGCCCCGCGGACCACATCGCCAATCGCATAAATCCCAGAAACTGAAGTTTGCAAAGTATGCTCATCTACGGCAATTCGACCACGTTCATCCGCCACTAATCCTGCCGCAGCTAAATTCAAGCCATCGGTGTATGGCCTACGACCAATACAAACAAGGCAATAATCACCTTTAATTTCAACGGATTCCCCTTTGGAATTTTCAGCTTTGACCGTCACCTCAGATCCTTTCACAGAAGCACCAATAACCTTATGTGATAAATAAAATTCAGCCCCTAATTTGGCAATCGACTTTTGCAATTCCTTGCCCATCGTCTTGTCCATAGTCGGAATCATGCTATCAGCAAACTCAATAAAACTTACTTTTGAGCCCAAACGCGCATAAACAGAACCCAGTTCAGCACCAATAACCCCAGCTCCAATCACGATTAAATGCTTCGGAACTTCCGTCATTTTTAAGGCCTCCGTCGACGTAATAATGCGCTTTTTATCCACCGGAATAAATGGCAAAATAGTAGGTTTAGAACCGGTCGCAATAATGATATGTTTTCCCGTTAAGACCTCTGAACTTCCATCTTCCTTCGTTACTTTTACCGTTTTGGCTGAATCAAAAGAACCTAAACCATGGAAAGTACTAATCTTATTTTTCTTCATTAAAAACGAAATCCCCCCATTCATTTTCTCCACGACGCCCGTTTTCCGAGCAATCATTTGCTTTAAATTAACTTTGGGTTTAGCGATGTCGATGCCATGTTCTTCAAAATGATGTACCGCATTGTAATAATGCTCAGATGAATCCAACAAGGCTTTTGAAGGGATACAACCCACATTCAAACACGTTCCACCCATCACGGCATATTTTTCAATGATAGCGGTTTTTAAACCTAATTGGGCCGCACGAATAGCCGAAACATAGCCCCCTGGGCCTGAACCAATTACAATGACATCAAATTCTTGCATATAGGCGTTGATTAAATATCTAATAATAAACGAGCCGGATCTTCAAGCAATTGCTTCACCCGAACTAAAAAGCTTACCGATTCCTTGCCATCAATAATTCGATGGTCATAAGACAAGGCTAAGTACATGATCGGTCTAACCACAATTTGGCCATCCACCACCACGGCACGTTCCACAATATTGTGCATTCCCAAAATCGCTACTTGGGGTGCATTGATAATCGGCGTAGATAACATAGAGCCAAAAACGCCTCCATTGGTAATGGTAAAGGTACCTCCGCTCATTTCCTCTAAACTCAATTTATTGTCGCGAGCTTTAACTGCCAAACGAACCACTTCCGACTCAATTCCGGCCAATGACAAATGCTCCGCACTGCGAATCACTGGAACCACTAATCCCTTTGGAGCTGATACCGCTATAGAAATATCACAGTAATCATGGAAGATCATTTCCTCGCCGTCAATTTTGGCATTCACCGAAGGGAATTCCTTTAACGCCACACAAACCGCTTTGGTGAAAAAGGACATAAATCCTAATCCCACACCATGCTTCTCTTTGAACTTATCTTTATACTTTGATCTCAAATCCATGACAGGCTTCATGTCAACCTCATTAAAAGTGGTCAACATCGCCGTTTCATTCTTCACGGCAACTAATCGGCGAGCGACTGTCTTACGCAAAGAACTCATTTTTTCCCGACGAACTCCGCGGGCATCACTTGGGTCATTAGAAACAGCCGCCACAAGGGAAGGAGCTGCAACTGAAGGAGCTGCCTGAGCACCTGGAACTGCATTTTGAGCATCTTCTTTGGTTATTCTACCGCCCACTCCAGAACCTGCAACAGCACTAGCTGCTATTCCTTTTTCATCTAATATTTTGGCAGCCGCCGGAGAAGGATGTCCCGTTGCATATGAACTATCTGCAGCAACAACTGGAGCTGAAGCCGCTGGGGTAACAACCGCAGGGGCAGCAACTGGAGCCGCCGCAACCGCACCTACCGTAATTTTAGCTAATAAACCTCCTATACTAACTACTGAGCCTGATTCGGCAACAATCTCCAAAATTCCAGTAGCTTCAGCAGGCAACTCAAAAGTGGCCTTATCTGACTCTAATTCACAAATTACTTCATCAAGCTTAACCGAATCTCCCGACTTTTTATTCCAAACAGAAACCGTTACTTCCGTGATGGACTCACCGACTGCCGGAACCTTAACTTCCAAAACCGTTGCATTAGTTGATGGCGCAGCAGCCACCGCAACGGGTGCAGGTGTTGCATCCGCTTGCACAACAGGCGCAGCAGGAGCCGCTTCAGCCACGACCGGAGTCGCAGAAATGGAAACTCCAGCAGCAGGTTCAATTGAACATATAACGGCTCCAATGGGCAATACATCCCCCTCAGAAGCCACAATGTGCAATATTCCCTCTGCCTCAGCAGGCAATTCAAAGGTCGCTTTATCCGATTCTAGCTCGCATAAAACCTCATCTAGTTTCACGTAATCACCCTCTTTTTTATTCCAAGTGGCTACGGTTACTTCGGTAATCGATTCACCCACAGCGGGCACTTTCATTTCTATGGCCATGGTATTCGGCTTAATTTAAATTATTCAAATGCTTTATTTACTAAGGCTGCTTGTTCTTCAACATGCACCTTCAAAAATCCTGTTGCCGGAGACGCGCTTTTCTTTCGAGCGATTAACCCCTTAAAGCGAGTCCAACCAAATTCCCTAATGATATAAGACCAACAGCCCATATTTTCAGGTTCCTCTTGTACAAAGTACAGGTCGGCCGATTTATATTTAGCCAATTCTGCTTCAATTTGTTTCAAAGGCAGCGGATGCAATTGCTCGATGCGAACAATCGCCACATCTTTTCTTCCGTCTTTTTCTTGGCGTTCCAATAAATCAAAATAAATCTTGCCACTACACAACAACACTTTTTTAACTTTTGATTTATCAGCAAATCCATCTCCAATAACTTCTTGGAATTTACCCTTCGTAAATTCTTCAATCGGTGACATCACTTTAGGGTGACGAAATATCGATTTAGGAGACATCACGATCAGTGGCTTTCTGAATTCCCATGTCAACTGGCGTCTTAAGGCATGAAATATATTAGCAGGTGTCGTTAAATTAGCGACAATCATGTTGTTCTCAGAAGCCAATTGCAAAAAGCGTTCAGGTCTGGCGTTTGAATGCTCAGGTCCTTGGCCTTCATATCCGTGTGGCAATAACATCACCAAACCATTTTGGGTCCCCCATTTCGACTCATGGGAACTGACAAATTGGTCAATCATGGTTTGAGCTCCATTCGCAAAATCACCAAATTGAGCCTCCCAAATGACTAAAGCATCCGGGTTAGCCAAGGCATAGCCAAACTCAAAACCCAACACCCCATACTCAGATAATAGCGAATTGTAAATTTGTATTTTTTCTTGGCCTTCCTTAATGTGATTTAGCGAACAATAATTTTCATTGGTATTGGCCTCATGCAAAACCGCATGCCTATGTGAGAATGTACCTCTTTGCACATCTTGTCCAGATAAACGAACCGGTTTTCCCTCCAAAAGCAAAGAGCCATAAGCCAATAATTCTGCTGTCGCCCAGTTTAACTGACCTTTAGCAAAATAGCCCTTACGATCTGTAATCACCTTTTCGATTTGCTTTAAAGCAACAAAACCTTTTGGCATCGTAGTTAATGAATTCGCTACTTGGTCTATAGTCTCCTTAGAAATGGACGTTTTAGGAGAACTTTCAAAATCTTTTTCATTGGAAAATCTCAATAAAGACCAACGATTATCTAATTTAAGCGGGATATAAGGAGGGCGAACTTTTTGTTTCACCATATCTAATCGAGCCTGCAACTCTGCCTTGAATTCAGCATCCATTTGCTCAGCTAATTTAGCTTCAATCTCCCCCGACTTAATTAATTTCTGTGTATATACTTCTCTAGGATTCGGATGATTTGTAATGTTTGCATACAAAGTTGGCTGCGTAAAACGTGGCTCATCTGACTCATTATGCCCATTTCTGCGGTAACAAACCATGTCGACAAACACATCCTTGTTAAATTCTTGTCTAAATTCAGCCGCCATTTTTGAAACAAAAACGACCGCTTCTGGATCATCCCCATTCACATGAAATACCGGGGCATCTATAATTTTAGCGACGTCAGTGCAATAAATGGCCGAACGCGCATCCTCAAAATCTGTGGTAAACCCTACTTGGTTATTGATCACAAAATGTATCGTTCCACCCGTAGCATAGCCCTTCAATTTGGCCATTTGGGTTACTTCATACACAATTCCTTGGCCTGCAACCGCGGCATCCCCATGAATTAAAATAGGCAAAACCTTATCATAATCACAATCATAATGTGCATCAGCACTTGCCCGACAAAAACCTTCCACTAACGGATTTACCGCTTCTAAGTGCGATGGATTGGGAGCAAGCTTTAACGAAATTTCATTTCCTTTCGGCGAAATATGTTTACTAGAATAGCCTAGGTGATATTTTACGTCTCCATCGCCATGAATTTGATCCGGCACATTTCCTTCAAAACCATCGAAAATAGATTCGTACGATTTATGCATGATGTTAGCCAACACATTCAATCTTCCTCGGTGTGCCATGCCAATCATCGCCTCTTTCACACCCGAATCAGCAGCCACATTAATGATGGCATCCAAACCAGCAATCGTACTTTCTCCTCCTTCTAATCCGAAACGCTTTTGTCCTAAATATTTTGTACCCAAAAAATTCTCAAAAACAACCGCCTCATTGATTTTTTGAAGGATTAACTTCTTCTCATCTAAAGTAGGCTTGAAGGTCATCGCCTCCTTTTCAATCTTATTTCGCAACCATTCTTTTTGTTGGACATCGCGAATGTATGAATATTCAAAACCAATAGAACCAGCATAAATTGTATGAAGAGCATTCTGAATATTTCTAAGGGTCGTTGGACCCAAATCCATGAAGCTACCCGCTTGGAATACCGTATCTAAATCGGCATCCGAAAGTGAATAGTCAACCAAATCTAAACGAGGCTTGCGATCTTTACGGACACGGACTGGGTTTGTTTGGGCCAACAAATGTCCACGGGAACGAAAAGCCTTGATCAAACTGATCACAGACATCTCTTTTTTAACATGCTGAATATCAGTAGATTGAGTTGCTGTAGCACTTGAACCTAAACTATTTTGAGAGGCCTCCCCTTTCCAGGATTGAGAAAAATCAAAACCCTTGAAAAAATCACGCCAAGAGGTGTCTACCGAATTGGGGTCTTGAATATATGCGTCATACAAATCTGAAATGACTTGTGTATCTGCATTGGCAACGTAGGAAAATGGATCCATATTTATATTTCAAAGGCATAACACCTAAGAATCGTTTCAATGTTTTCTAACTGGTTTAGCTTAAATGGCAATCTTAAAAATCTACGCAATTTACTACAAGCAATGTAATTATCCCATAAAAAAATGATGGATTTTCCATTTAAGTGGACAAATTTCATTTGAAAAAATTCAAATCTAAAATGGTTTAAATTATTCTTTAATAATTTCAATTTTATCTTTCAAAAATCAAAAATATTCCGACTCTATTTAATGCCTAAATTCAGCTAATTTTCCATTTCCCGTGTCGAGTTCATATCGAATAAAGATTTGGTGAAACCCGGAGGCGGTTGTTGAAATGGATGTATTCGCTGATCCACTAATGCCAGCGGGTAAAGTGGAAACATTTTCACCTAAAAAATCATAGCCATAACCCAACTTGAAATTTTTACCTAAGGGTACTTCTACACTACCTAATAAAGCCGGGCTGCCAAGTTCAGATCCTGTATTTTGCCACCAAAGCCCAAAACCCAATCGTTCTTGCCACCAAAAAACACTATAAAGATCAATTTGAGTATCTAAACCTGTAATAAATCGAATAACACTACCCGATTTTAAAGCATTGCCTGACTTAGCTTTAAAAATGTATTGCCCTTTGATGTACATGGGACTTGTCGACTTCCAATTCATTTCTTGCATTTGGACGGCTGGCTGACTAAAAGCTAGGGTGAATTCATCTTGTTTGAGCATAAACCCCCAACCATAAGAACCGGTTAATTCACTCGTACCGCTCCGACCGATGACGGGGTACTGATTGATTCCTAGTTGGCCACCCGCTCTAATTTCCCGACCTCTCCCAAAAGAAATGGATTTAGCCAATAATCCCGCCAAACCTAAGTTGGACGCAATACCACCTAAAGGCATGGCATAGGCTTGGTCCGTATTGTAAGCCAAAAAGCCCATCCCCCAGGAATTGTTTTTGATCGGCCTATCAAACGAGAAATATTGTTGGGACGAGCTGGACATCCCAAACTGCTGAAATAGGGGCTTTTTCCTATATATCCCAGTGGCCGAAATGACCCCACTAGCGCCGGCCTCAGCGGGATTTAAGGCAATTGGCATAAAAGGATACACCATTCGAATAGCTTCCTGCTGGGCTGTTGCCACATTAGCCATTAGACAAAAGCAAAAAAGGAGTATTCGATTAGACATAAATAACTGACAATATGACACCCAAATTATTTTTGGAAAGTAAATTGATAAACGATCATCCAAATTTATAATTTTTAATCGCATAAAAAATGAAAGAAACAGGTAACATCTCCATTCACACCGAGAATATTTTTCCCATCATCAAAAAATTTCTCTATTCGGACCACGAGATTTTCCTTCGTGAGTTAGTTTCCAACGCAGTAGATGCCACTCAAAAAATCAAACGCTTGAGTTCCATTGGTGAATTCAACGGTGAATTAGGCGAGTTGAAGGTTAAGGTTAGTTTCGACAAAGACAAGAAGACCATCACGATTTCAGATAATGGAATCGGTATGACGGCGGAAGAAATAAAAAAATACATCAACCAAATCGCTTTTTCAGGAGCGACCGAATTTGTTGAAAAATACAAAGACAAAGGGGATGACAAAGGAATTATCGGACATTTTGGTCTAGGTTTTTATTCTGCCTTCATGGTAGCCAAGGAAGTTGAGATCGTCTCAAAATCATACCAAGATAAGTCTGAAGCAGCTAAATGGGTTTGTGACGGATCCACCGAATACACCATTTCTGCCGCTAAAAAGAAAACAAGAGGAACAGATATCATTTTGCATATCGCTGAAGATTCTGAAGAGTTTTTAGAGGAATTTAAATTAAAATCCATCCTTGAAAAATATGGCAAATTCCTTCCTATAGAGATTGAATTTAACGAGAAGATCATCAATAACCCGAATCCAATTTGGACTAAAACACCAGCAGATTTAACAGATGAGGATTATTTGAAATTCTATGAGGAGCTTTATCCCTTCCAAGAAAAACCATTGTTTTGGATACATTTAAATGTCGATTATCCATTTAACTTGACCGGGATTTTATATTTCCCCAAGGTTAAAAATGAAATGCAATTGCAGCGTGAGAAGATCTCCTTATATAGTCGACAAGTATTTATTACGGATGAGGTAAAGGATATTGTTCCTGAATTTTTAATGTTGTTACACGGGGTAATTGACTCACCAGATATTCCGTTAAACGTTTCGAGAAGTTTCTTACAAGCTGACTCCAATGTGAAGAAAATTAACAGTTACATCACGAAGAAAGTAGCTGATAAATTGCAAGAGTTATTTAAATCTGATCGTCCAGCTTTTGAAGAGAAATTTGCTAACATAGGCCTATTTGTAAAATATGGCATGATTTCGGATGAGAAATTCATGGAAAAGGCGAAGGATTTCTGTTTAGTTCAGGATACAGCGAATAAATACTTTACGCTGGACGAATATGCAGAAGAAGTCCAAGCTGCACAGACCGACAAAGACGGAAATAAGGTTTATTTGTATACGACTGACCAAGAACAGCAGGATGCCTTTATTCAATCGGCGAGCCAAAAAGGCTATTCAGTTTTGAAAATGGATAATATGATTGACAGTCATTTTATCAATACCATTGAAACCAAAATTGAAAAAACACAGTGGAAGAGAGTCGATGCAGATGCGGTAGATAAATTGATCGACACGGGGATCAACTTAGAAGCTATTTTAACAGATGCTCAAAAGGAATCCGTTAAAAAAGTATTTGAGGATACGCTTCAAGACAAGCAAAAGATTGTTGCCGTAGAAGCAATGTCGCCAGACGAACTTCCAGCGATTGTCACTCAAAATGAGTTTATGCGCCGTATGAGTGATATGTCCAAAACCGGTGGCGGTGGAATGGGGATGTTTGGTGCCATGCCAAATACCTACAACATTACCATTAATGCCAATCACCCATTGATCAGTAAATTGGCCGATTTGAAATCAGAAGATGAGCAAAAGGCTTTAGCAAAGCAAATTTCAGATTTAGCTTTACTTTCCCAAAATTTATTGACCGGCGCTGATTTAACAGCGTTTATCAAACGAACTGTGGGTGGGTTTTAACCATTGATAAAAGGAAAAATAGGTTTTACCTATTTTTCCTTTTTATTCATTTTACTGTTTTCTTACAATCAATTTCTTGGTAGCTACCGAACGACCGTCGATGCTCAACTGATACATATACATTCCGCTATTTAATTCACGCAAAGAAATATGTGTGGTTTTTTGATCTTTTTCCAACACCGCCTCTTTAACTTCTTGACCTAAGACATTAAAAAAGGTCAATTTAACATCCCGTACGGAGGAAGAAATTTGAAAGTCGATGTCAACAAAATCTTGCGCTGGATTGGGATATACATGAGAAACCCAAACGCGATCGTTTGAGAACAAATAATTTTCCGAACTATTTCTATTTTGAATCTGCGCCACTGCCGAATTCCCAACCAATAGGCTTGCAAAAAACAAAAGGCTAAAAAAACAGGTTCGTAAATTATTTTTCATTCCAAAAGATTATTCTCAAAGGTAAGCCTTTCTATTAAATGTGCACGTTAGGCCATCACTCTAAAGCCTATTAATGTCAAATTTTAAGGTTTTTTAACAGTATTTGTGTACTTCACTCGCTCCAACAAATATGTCAAAGTCACTTTTTCCTTATCTCGCCATTTAAATCCATCCAAGTATTGTAAATCTTCGGTCCACTCCTTAGGCGGAATGAATTTAGCTTCTGGCTTGGTGATAAACGTAATCTTCTTGACTTTATTGTCCTCAAAAAATAAATTCATTCGACTGCATTCGACTCGGTTCATCCCAGTCGTGACCTTTTTTTCATCCATCACATAGTAAATACTTTCCCCATTTCCTTCTACATTGACGCGCTTCAACTTACTTTCTGGGTCAAAAAACACCCAAACTTTTCGGCCTTTGATTTGATTAAAATGGTCAGCCGAGTCCTTTGAAATAACAAAAGATTTACCCCGAAGACGCATTTCTTTCAACTTCTGATTCGTTAAAAACAAGGAAATAGAATCCGCTTGTGACTGGGAATCATTCGTCCACAAAATTGGTTTTTGATAAAAGTGAATAACGGAATCCGTCACATCATAGGCAAGTGAATCGCATTTACCCGACAAATCGGATTTATAGAGCAAGACGTTTTTATAGGCATATAATTTACGAATCGAATCCTTTTTGTTGTTTAAAGAAACCAAAGTATCCGCCGTTAAATATAACGTATCCTTCTCCATGATGTTTTTCATTAAGGCATGCCCATATACGCGGGTGAGACCCGTTTTTCCTGCATATCTACCATGATCCCCGGTTAAAATCACTTTTTCCTTTTGGCTCAAAAACTCGACCCTTCCCCTAGCAACGCCTATTTGAGTCGGTGAATCATAAAACAAGGTATCTGCCGACAAAATATATTCATCCGTTTTAGCGGTCGAGCGACCCGTGAAGTTGGACACCTTCGTTTGCGTATTATAGAATCCTGCAGAAGTCAAAACGGTGTCTTTTTTACTGATAATCTCCGTGGGGCAGATAAAATAAGCCTCTTTTGAAGCTGTATTATACCGCAAGGAATCGGCTCGAACTGCACCACCATCTTTGTCGATGACCCGAACTTTTTCCTTAAATAAAAAATTCTTAGTCACCGTATTATAAAATCCTTCCTTGGATGTCAACGTAGATTTCTTGTCAATAATCTTGGCTCCCGTATGGTAAATGGCCATTTTTGAGTTCAAGTCGTAGTCAAGTTTATTGGTATTCAAGATAATGGTATGGTCATCAAGTTTCACGCGCCCCGACATAAATGCTTGGCGCATATCCCCATTGTATAAAGCCGTATCCCCTGTAATGGTCACGGTATCTGCTTGAATGATTTTCACATGGCCATAAGCCTCTACATTGTTGGTCGTCGAGTTCAGAACCGCCTGATCACAACTTAAAGTTGTGGTACCCTGGCGCAACAATACATGCCCCAAAAGCTCCTTGCGCATAACTAAATCTTGTTGATACCCTTTTAAGCTATCCGCCCGTATTAATTCTACTTGGCTTTGCCCCTGACTTATCCAAGGCAAAACCAAAAAGAAAAACATTAAAATTCTAATAATATACGGCATCTTAAAAGCGAATCGTTAATTTCGCTAATTGTTTTGAACGCGCAATTTACCAATTTTATGCTGGAAGATTTTATCAATTTTGTCCAAAAAGAGAATTTATTCAAGCCAGATCAAAAAATACTGATTGCGGTCAGTGGAGGTATTGATTCCGTGATATTATCCAAATTGTTTTCGTTGGCCAAATTTAATTTTGGTATCGCGCATGTAAATTTCAGTTTGCGTGGAGAAGAGTCATTAGCCGATGAGGTATTTGTGAAAAAGTTTGCCAAAACATTAAAAGTACCTTATCACACGATATGTTTTGACACGAATGCTTTTGCTGAAAAGGAAAAGTTGTCGACCCAAATGGCCGCCAGAATTCTTCGCTACACGTGGTTTGAAGAAATCAGAATTAAAAATAAGTACGACTTTATTGCGACCGGTCATCACCAACTGGACAGTGCCGAAACGATGTTGATCAACCTCACTAGAGGAACGGGCTTGGCGGGATTTCACGGAATCCCCATAAAAAATGGGCACATCATTAGGCCTCTTTCTTTTGCAAGTCAGGAGGCAATCTATGATTTTGTGGTAGAGCAAAAATTGGCTTGGCGTGAAGATTCAAGTAATTCTACGACTAAATACCAACGAAATTTTATTCGGCATGAAATTATGCCAAAATTCCAGGAGTTAAATCCACAATTTGAACAAACGCTCGCAGACACCAGTGAAAAAATTCGAAATATAGAACAATGGATCTCAGCGGAATTAAATGAATTCAAAGATACTCGAGTGACCAATGATTCAGATGGCAATATTTACGTGCCTTTTAACGAAGGATTTTCAGTAGAAAAATGGACGGTAATCGCCCAAGAATTTTTACAAGAATTTAATTTTTCTTTTGGTGTGATCAATCAAATTTTAGCGCATCCAGTTGAAAAGGTCGGAAAACTCTTTGAATCGCCAAGTCATATGCTAAACATCGACCGAAATCAATGGGTCATTAGTCCTAAAGATCACGCAGCATTCAAACCAATTTTAATTCAAGAAGAAGATGAGATCGTAGCGTTTGGTTCAAATGAACTACATATTTTTATCGAGGAAAATAATGAATCATTTGTGCCATCTACTTCGCCCAATTTTGCGTGCTTAGATGCAGATAGCTTAGAATTTCCATTAGAAATTAGAAAATATCAAGAGGGAGATTGGTTTTGTCCTTTAGGCATGAATTCCAAAAAACTGATCTCAGATTTTTTAACGGATAAGAAAGTGCCCTTGAACATCAAAAAAAATACGCAAATCTTACTCAGCAAAGGATCTGTTGTTTGGGTGATGGGACATCGAATCGACAATCGGAATAAAGTAAGTGACAAAACGGAAACGGTCATGATTTTAGAAATTCGTACTAAGTAAATTAAGGTCAGTCAGATAAAAATATAAAGCCACCTCAAAAAAGGTGGCTTTTCGTTTATAAAGAGTTTGAATTAAAATCAGTCTTAAAAATTGATGCAAACGTATTACATAATCCAAGTTACTGATAATTAATATATTAATAGAATACCTCCCATTATGATTGATTAAATTACTATGCGCTTTATTTTTGATAATTAAATCTAAGTAAATCAAAAATTCATTTACAAATTAATGCAATTAAAGAAAATACTTTGAAAAGAATGAATGAACATCGATACTGAAAAATGACTCCATACAATCCTAAAATACATCATAGAAAGTCCATACGTCTAAAGCAGTACGACTACTCTCAAACGGGTTTATACTTTATTACCTTGGTTTGCGAAAAAAGAATTCATCGTTTTGGAAAAATCAAAAATGGGAAAATGTTACTTAATGAATATGGGGAAATTGCCTTTAATGAATGGATGAAATTATCTGAACGATTTTCCAAATTTAAAATTAATGTCTTTCAAATTATGCCAGATCATTTTCATAGTATTATTGAATTAGCCGGGGTAAAGAATCAAAGTATAAATGAATCTGTCGGGGCAACCCTCGCGGTTGCCCAAAACACTGATATTGCAGGTATAGTTGGAGCCTATAAATCATTGGTGATAAATAAATGTTTAGTCATATATAAATCAAAAAATATAATAATGGGGAAATTATGGCAACGTAATTACTTTGAACACATCATTCGAAATGATTTGGCATACACGAATATTTCCAACTATATTATAAATAACCCTTTAAAATGGACTGAAAAATAAAGGGGTTTTATTAGGGCAACCGCAAGGGTTGCCCCAACCGAATTAATTATCGAATCAGGTTTTAATAGTGCTACCGCAAGGGTTGCCCCAACCGAATTAATTACCGAATCAATTTTCGATACTGCTCCGTACGAATCGGATCCAATAAACTTAAATATGCGAAGGCTTGTTGGCGCTCCGAAACCGTCGCCTCATCCATAATAGAAAAAATCTCATCCGACTTGGCATCAAAAAATACACGAATATTAGCCGCACCAGGTCTTAATTGGTTCACCGTTCGAATCTGATTCAGCAAATCCAAAATCCCTTTCCTCGCCTCATCAGGCTTTTCTTTAAATGAATCCAATAAAATTCGATGGTAGATATAATTGACTTCGCGCATGCCTTGCACTTGTTGATTAATCAAATTTTCAGCAATCGACAAGCGAGATCGAACGTCCGTAACCACACCCCAACCCGTACCCGAGGTCTGAGCGAGGTTTGTTAAATTATTCAATTTTTGAACAAAGAAATCACCTCCATATTTGCCAAAAGAATCATAGTGATACGCGCAAGACAAATACGCATAATAAGCTAGCAAGGAGCTTAAATTATCAATAAAAGAATTGTCATTGTACGTTATAGGCATCCCTGTTTGAAACTTAAAATTAAAGCTCTTGTCAATCATGTTCAATATGACTGTTTCATAGGACGTCCCATAAACGGGTCTTAGAACCTGGACACGGGCATTTGCTTCAAAATCCCCTTGGGCAGAGGCTTTTGTCAACAATAAATTAATGCTTAATTTGATTTTTTCCTCAGGCGCAAAATTGTCCATGGACCAGCGACGGCCCGATAGAAAATCTTGAGCGGTTCGCTGCAATTCAGTATAAATTTGGGATGATCCTCGCTGTTGGTCGAGCTGCAATTGCTCGGTATTGATTGTAACCGAAGCTTGAAGCTCCTGAGCGTTTAACACTCTGGAGCCTAAGAAGCATAGAATTACAAGTAAAATAGATTTCATAGTGAAATCATTCGGAAAATATTATTTCTCTTCGGTACCCTCTTCACGTAAACGATAATCAACTTTATCCGTTAAAAAATCGTCTATCGCTAAAGCCGATGGCTTAGGCATACGCTCATAATATTTTGAAATTTCGATCTGCTCACGGTTTTCGAAAATTTCTTCCAAATTATCCACAGAAGAAGCGAATTCAGACAATTTGCCCGACAACTCCTCCTTCATTTTGCTTGAGATTTGACGCGCTCTTTGGCCTATAATAGACACAGACTCATATACATTTCCTGTCTTTACAGCAATTTTATCAACATCACGTGTAATGATGGATGGATTTGTTTGGATCTTAGACATCTCGTTATTTTTTAAATTAAGAATGCAAAATTAAATAATTTTTAGGACAAAAACTACTGAGGTCCAGTAGCCACTTTTGACGTATTAGACTTTTCTTTCTCTAACATTGCCTTATACTCAGCTTCTAATTTAGCAATTCGGTCTACCTCCTTATTGCTCAATTCATACATTTTCTCTCCTTCTTTCAAGTAGGCACTTTGTGGATACTTATCGATTAATTCCAAATAAAATTTGGACGCTTCCGCATAACGTTCTTTTTGTTTAGACTCAATTGTACTCTTTGCCAAATCATACTGCGCAAGCACTTTCATATAAGCCATCTCTTCACTATAATCCGAATCAGGGAAATCACGTTGGAAATTGGTAATCTCAATCACAGACGACTTTAAAGAAGCAATATTAAAAGGTGAGGTCTTATAATAAAGCTTCGCTTTTTCATAGGCTTTCTTCTCCAATTTTTTCCTTAATTCCTTAATGATATTGGTACAATCGTCCTTAAACTTCGTCTCGGGGTAATTATTTAAATAGGACTGAATTTCATTAATCGCCGCCAAAGTACCCGTTTGATCCAAATTGAAATTGGGTGAATCTTTATATAAAGAATAGGCCGACATATAAATCGCCTCCTCAGCAAATTCAGAACGTGAAAAAACCTCCGCAAACTTCTTGAAATGTGAACTAGCTAAGGTATAACTACCTAAATTAAAGTCACAATTAGCTTGATAAAAAGTAGCCAACTCCTGAGTCGAATCTCCTTTCATTAAAGGCATAATCTCGTCGAAAAGGATACCTGCCTTAGTAAAATCTTTCTTTTTATAGTAATTGACCGCCGCCTTATACTTGGTAGGCAAATCAGCACTTTTTCTGAATTTCTCAAATTTACCGCATGAACTTAAGCCCATCACAGCAACGAATCCCACTAAAATATATTTTTTCAATTTCATAAGATCGCAAAGATAATCATATTTGTTTTACCTACCGAATTAAACTGACTTACTAAATTGCAAATGATACAATTGAGCATATAAACCATTTAATTTTAATAATTTTTCATGTGTCCCCCGCTCTTTTATCTCCCCTTTATCCATCACCAAAATCTGGTTGGCATGTCGGATCGTAGACAAACGATGTGCAATCACGACCGAAGTTCTCCCTTTCATTAAAGTAGAAATGGCCGACTGAATAAGCAATTCAGATTCAGTATCCACTGAACTTGTCGCCTCATCCAACACAATGATTTTAGGATTATGTACCAGCGCCCGAACGAAAGAAATCAATTGGCGCTGACCCACACTCAACGTAGCCCCTCTTTCCATCACCTCATAGTCATATCCACCCGGTAAACTTAAAATAAAATCGTGCACGCCAACCGCCTTAGCCGCATCCACAATTTGATCCTGTGTTATTCCAGTATCACCCAAATGAATATTATAGGCAATGGACGAACTAAACAAAAAAACATCTTGCAACACCACCGATATATGCTTCCGCAAACTACCTATTTCATAATCCGGCAAGGCCACTCCGTCAATTTCAATCATCCCAGATTGGACATCATACATCCTACTTAATAAGCCAATAATGGATGATTTTCCTGCCCCCGTCGCGCCTACAATCGCCACCGTAGATCCAGGTTTCACTTCAAAACTAACATTTTTAACCACATATTCCGGCTCAATATATGCAAAACTAACCTCCTTGAATTGAATATGTCCTTTCAATTGGTTGGCCAAAACCACCCCATTATTTTGAATATAATCTTCTGAATCCAACAAAGTCAAAATCCTTTCTGTACTAACTATCCCCATTTGTAAGGTATTAAAGCGGTCGGCCAACATACGTATGGGTCTAAAAAACAAATTGATAAACATAATAAACGCAGTCAATGTACCTACCGTAATTTGTTCTTTTAAAATATAAGTAGAAGCCATCCAAACGATTAATCCCGAACCCACAGCGGCAATGACATCAGCTACGGGGAAATATAAGGAATAGGCTAAAATCCCTTTGATATTAGCATCACGATGAGCCATGTTAATCCGATCAAACTTCTTTAATTCCCGCTCTTCGGCATGAAAAAGTTGGACCACCATCATGCCCGAAATATGTTCTTGCACAAATGAATTCAGATTTGCTACGGCTAAGCGAACCTCATTAAACGATTTTTTAATGTACTCTTTAAACACATACGTAGAAAAAACCATAAAAGGTACCGTGGCTAAAATAACGAGTGTCAAACGCCAATCCGTATAAAACATGACGCCTACAATCAAAACCAACTGCAGTAAATCACCGGCAATGGAGGCCAATCCCTCAGAAAAAACATCATTTAATGTTTCTATATCCGAAACCGTCCTGGTCACCAATCGGCCGATCGGCGTATGATCAAAAAAGGACAATTTGAGATGTACAATTTTATTGTATAATTGAACACGAATATCTTTAATCACTGTTTGCCCCAAATAACCCGCCAAATAACTTGTAGAAAATTGTAAGCCCGTATGTAAAAACAACACCCCAAGCATGTAAAAAAACATTCGAATAAGATTGGAAATTTGATCCGCTGAAACATAGTGATCTAACGTATAGCGAATCAATAAGGGAACGGCTGGAGAAACAGCAGCCATGCATAGAATTAAAAAAACCAATAACCAAAAGGTGAATTGATATGGCTTTAAAAATCCATAAATACAGCGAATAATGCGAAGATCAACAATCTTACCTTGAGTGGAATCTTTCAAGACTTAGCATTGGGTTGAGGTAAGTCATCAGAAAAGGTAGGCAATGAGGTTTGGCAAGAACCACACCCTTTTGCACAACCCGCATTTGACTGGGCAAAAAAGGCGTTATACACCATTCTGATCACGTAGAATACAGCTGCAGCAAAAACGATAAAAATCAATACTTCTTCCATCACTAGTCTAAAAACCATTTGCGTTGCAAAGTTGATAAAAATTCATCAAAAATAGGTCCTGCTCCGATAATTTCTCCACTAAAAATCACATCCTCACCCCCACTGAAATTAGTCACCCGACCTCCGGCCTCCTCTATAATTATTTTTCCTGCTGCCACATCCCAAGGCTTTAGATTCGCCTCAAAAAATCCTTCAAATCGACCACAAGCCGTGTAGGCTAAATCAATCGAAGCGGCTCCCATCCTTCGGAGACCATGCGATTTTTGCATTAACTCCTTTAATAAATCCAAGTAACGATCCTGATATGAAAAATCATAATAAGGGAATCCGGTCGCCAACAAACTCGTCGACAACGTTTCAGCAGGCGATACTTGAATAGATTTGTTGTTCAAAAATGCGCCATTTCCTTTAGAAGCATAAAACATCTCATCCTGATTAGGCTCATAAATCATGCCTAAAATGGGCTGCTTGTTATAAATCAATCCCACTGAAACCGCATAAACGGGTAATCCATGTAAGAAATTCGTCGTGCCGTCTAAAGGATCAATAACCCAATAATACCCGTTGCCAACCTCATCGTAAGTAGAATCACTCTCTTCAGCAATAAATTGTGCTGCTGGAAAAATGGCCGACAAACCCTCCTTTAATTTCGATTCGGCTTGTTGGTCTACAAATGAAACCAAGTCATTCGTTCCCTTGTATATGATATCTCCTGATTTTACTTGGCTGATCGCCGACTGAATCCAATGACCTGTTTCTCTCACGCAAGGCAAAGCCTTAGCTAATAAAGCCTTTGAATCCATCATAAATACTATTTAGGAGCGTTTAATTTAGCTACTTTAGGGCTTAATGCTTGAAGCCAATCAGCCACAATTTGTTGCGTTTCCTTCAAATAAACATCTTTTGCATGTTTATCGGCCGTCGATTTCGCTTTCTTATCTGCATCTGTTTCAGAGGCCGTAGGCCCATTGCCACCCGACAATGCATCCTCTACCGCTTGAGCCTCATCCGGTTTTTTCTTTTGATCATCCAATTCCTTTTTCCGCTTGGTCAAATTCAAAGAAATGGAATTGGTTTCTTTTATTTTCTTCCAACGGTTAAAATCGTCTTTTAATTTCACCAAATCTGGTTTCGTTTTCAAACGAACATTAAAGCCCGTTTGCACTTTAGAAAGTACCGCTGGGTTAACATGTAAAGTGGGTGTAAAGATCGTAGAAGCAATCATATCCCAAGGCAATGCGCTTGGCTGAGAACTTTCCCCAAACTCCTCAGCTGAAAATGCAGATGGCATCGCAAAATCAGGACTCACACCTTTATGTTGGGTTGAACTTCCATTGATGCGATAAAATTTCTCTAAGGTAATTTTCAATTGGCCCACAGGCTCTTTTTCGTTGGCCATGTAATTGTCTAAATCAACGACCGATTGAACCGTACCCTTTCCGTAAGATTGCTCACCAACGATTATACCCCGCTTGTAATCTTGAATGGCGGCAGCAAAAATCTCCGAAGCTGATGCAGAAAAACGGTTGATCATAATTGCCAAAGGTCCGTCATAGGATTGCTCAGGATCACGGTCTAATTCTTGGGTTATCTTTCCGTCCGATTGCTTTCTTTGAACGACAGGTCCTTTGGTAATAAACAAACCTGTTAAATCAATTGCCTCAATTAATGAACCTCCTCCATTGTTACGAAGATCTACAATTAGCGCATCGATTCCTTCTTGCTTAAATTCGCCTAAAAATCTCTTTACATCCGATGTGGTCGATTTAAAATCTGCTTCACGCTTTCTTGCTCCCTCAAAATCTCGGTAAAACATTGGAATAGTAATCAAACCTAATTTGATTTTTTTGTCACCTTGATTGAAAACCAACACCTCTTTCTTCGCTGTTTGCTCTTCCAACTTTATTTTTTCACGAACAATTCGGATCTCACTCGTTGGCGAACCTGTCACCCCTGAAGCAGGAAGAATTTTCAAACGGACCACAGTGCCTTTGGGCCCACGAATTAATTTGACAGCGTCATCGGTAAACCAACCAATCACATCGACAAAACTACCATCATCGCCTTGGGCTACCCCAACAATACGGTCTTTGGGATTAATTAATTTACTTCTAAAGGCTGGGCCTCCAGGAACTAAATCCTGAATGGTCACGTAATCGCCTTCTAAACGAAGCGTTGCCCCTATTCCTTCAAAGCTTTGAGCCATATCCTTATTGAACTCCTGGGCTGCTTTCGGTATCATGTAAGAAGTATGCGGATCAATACTCTCCGTGTAAGCATTCATGAAAATTTGGAATACATCTTCCGATTTCGTGCGTGCCATGTATTTTTCCGACCTAGCGTAACGCTCCTTCATCTCACGGACGGCTGTGGTATCCGCCTTACCGCCAATTTTCCAATCTAGGAATTGACGTTTAATATCTTTACGCCAAAAATCGTTTAGCTCGTCCGCAGACTTCGCCCAAACAGCTTTATCTCGATTAGGCTGATACGTTTCATCCGCATTAAAATCAAAAGGCTTATTTAAAACGGCATGAATATAAGCGTAACGCTCCTTGTAACGCGTTTGATACAAATTATAAATTTGGAAAGCAGAAGTTAAATCTCCAGCACTGAGTTGCTCATCGATGGTAAATCTAAATTTTTCCAAATCTTCAATGTCTGAAGCAATAAAAAATACTTTATTAGGATCAAGCTCCTTAATGTATGCGTCATAAATTTTAGAAGATAAAGAATCATTAACAGCTATTTTACGGTAATGATAATTGCTCAAAATCCCAAAAACCAATCGCTCGACCTTTTTCTGAGTTTCTGTTGGTTTTAAATCACCCTCTTGGTAACGGGGATTGCTACTCGGTAAATCTCCTTGCGTTTTGCCGTGAAGAAAAAGGACAAAAATGAAAGATATGGGAATTAAAAGCGGCAGTATCTTCTTCATAAAATTTGCAATGTTTCAAACTTATTTTTCTATTTCTAAAAGTTCTACTTCAAAAACTAAAGCAGAATAAGGTTTAATCGTTTGACCTCCTCCACGAATTCCATACGCTAATTCTTGAGGAATATATAATTTCCACTTAGAACCCACTGGCATTAATTGGAGCGCCTCAACCCAACCTGGTATCACACCTGAAACTGGAAATGATACGGGCTCACCTCGTTGGACCGACGAATCAAACACCGATCCATCAATCAAAGTTCCGTGATAATGAGTCTTAACTTTATCCGTGGCCAAAGGTTTTGGACCTGTGCCCATTTTAATTACTTTATACTGCAAACCACTCGCTGTGGTCATGACAGAATCCTTCTTTTTGTTATCCGCCAAAAACTTTTCACCAGCCTCTTTATTTGGAAAAAATTGTTTCGCATTTTCAGCCGCTTGGCGCTCTTGATTTTTCATCATGAATGTATTCATGATATTTTGGCATTCAGCCTCAGTCATGGACAATTTATTCCCCGTCATTACTGAGGCAAATCCTTTAGCCACCATCTCTACATTTAGGGTTACGCTTTGCGATTTAAAATTTTGAGCTACCAAAACACCTACCGCATAGGAAACGGAGTCTAATGAGGTATTAAATTTCAATGCAGATTTGGATGCGTCTGATGTTGTCGCTTTTGGAGCAACCGCATTAATTTTGGGTTTTGAATTTTTATTAGCAGGAGATTTTGTTTGGGCTAAAGATAAAAAAGTGGATGAAAACATCACAGAAAGAATAATTAGCTTTAAATAAAGAAATTTCATGTTCGTTTAATTAGGTAAAATAATTTTCGAAGATAATGAAAAATGACTCTTTCCCAAGAATTTTAACGCCAATTAACATGGGAATTTGCAAACATAATTTATCATTCTAAAAAAAGTCTAAATTAAAAGGTCTTTTTTTGAGTTTTTTATGGGAATATTCAAATTTCGTGACTAATTTTGCACCCGAATTTAGTACAATTTATCAAAATCAATAAACCACCATTTCGATATGGCATCAGTAAGACCAGATGAAGTTTCAGCCATCCTTAGGGAGCAGTTATCGCAGGCTAAAACGCAAGCAGAATTAGAAGAAATAGGCACCGTACTCCAAGTGGGTGATGGTGTGGCCCGTATTTATGGCCTTTCGAACGTTCAAGCCGGAGAATTAATTGTTTTCGAAAATGGCTTAAAGGCATTAGCCTTGAACTTAGAAGAGGACAATGTAGGAGCCGTACTTTTAGGAGATTCCAAATTAGTAAAAGAGGGTGATACCGTGAAGAGAACCAATATGATTGCTTCTGTTCAGGTAGGTGATGGGATTTTGGGTCGTGTTGTGAATACTTTAGGAGAGCCAATTGATGGTCATGGACCTATCACGGGTACTTTATATGAAATGCCTTTGGAGCGTAAAGCTCCGGGTGTAATTTTCCGCCAACCAGTTACAGAGCCATTGCAAACGGGAATTAAAGCGATTGATGCTATGATTCCGGTAGGACGTGGTCAGCGTGAGCTTGTGATTGGTGATCGCCAAACAGGAAAAACAGCTGTTTGTATTGATACCATTATTAATCAAAAAGAATTTTTCGATAAAGGGGAGCCGGTTTATTGTATCTATGTGGCCATAGGTCAAAAAGCAAGTACAATTAAGCAAGTAGAGCAAACTTTACGTAAAGCTGGAGCGATGGACTACACAGTAGTTGTGTCAGCTTCTGCAGCTGATCCTGCGCCAATGCAGTTTTATGCTCCATTTACAGGTGCAGCCATCGGTGAATTTTTCCGTGATACCGGTAGACCTGCATTAGTTGTTTATGATGATTTATCAAAACAAGCGGTCGCTTATCGTGAAGTATCCTTATTGCTTCGTCGCCCACCAGGACGTGAAGCCTACCCAGGAGACGTTTTTTATCTTCACTCCCGTTTATTAGAGCGAGCGGCTAAGATTAATAGCTCGGACGACATCGCAAGAGCGATGAATGATTTACCTGATTCTATCAAAGGAATTGTTAAAGGAGGTGGTTCATTAACGGCGCTTCCGATCATTGAAACGCAAGCGGGTGACGTTTCTGCCTATATTCCGACCAACGTGATTTCGATTACAGATGGTCAGATTTTCTTAGAGACTAATTTATTTAATGCGGGTATTCGTCCGGCGATCAACGTAGGTATTTCGGTATCACGTGTGGGAGGTAATGCGCAGATTAAGTCCATGAAAAAAGTAGCTGGTACTTTAAAATTAGATCAAGCGCAATTCCGTGAATTGGAGGCCTTCTCTAAATTTGGTTCCGATTTAGATGCATCTACCAAATTAACGATCGACCGTGGTCGTCGTAATTTAGAAATGTTAAAGCAGCCTCAATTTGCTCCTCAACGAGTGGAAGATCAGGTGGCGATGATTTACTTAGCAACGACTGGGGCTTTGGATTTAATTCCTGAGAACAAGGTTCGCGAATTTGAAAAAGATTACATTCAAGTACTTCGCGCTACTGAAAAAGCAACTTTAGATGCTTTAGGTGCAGGTAAATTTGATGACACATTAACCGCTACATTAAAAAGAGTGGGTCAAGAAGTAGGTGCTAAATACGCAGTTTAAAAATTAGAATACGATGGCTTCCTTAAAAGAAGTAAGAAATAGAATTGTATCGGTTAATTCGACCCAACAAATCACTAAAGCCATGAAAATGGTTTCAGCGGCTAAGTTGAGACGCGCGCAAGACGCCATTAGCCAGATGCGCCCTTACGCCAAAAAATTATCTGAAATGATTTCAACCGTATCTGCCCAAACAGAAGCGGGACAATCAAATCCATTTACGGAAGTACGTGAAGTTAAAAACGTATTGATTGTAGTGGTTACTTCAGATAGAGGTTTGTGTGGCGCATTTAATGCGAATGTTGGCAAGGCCACAATGGCGTTAGTGGACGCAAAATACGCAGCTTTACAAGCTTCTGGGAATGTGACTATTTTACCTTTGGGTAAAAAAGGAGGCGAATATTTAGGTAGACGTGGGTACCAAATTTTAGATACCTATACTGATATTTTTTCACGCTTAAATTTTGGCAATGTGCGCGAGATTGGTGAAATGATTTTAACTGATTTTACAGAGAAAAAATACGATGTCGTTGAGGTGCTATTTAATTATTCCAAAAACGTAGCGACTCAAATTATTGAAACTGAGCAATTGTTGCCGATGGTACCTTTGGCAGCGGAAACAAAATCTAGTGCTGTGGATTATATTTTTGAGCCAACAGAAGAGGAAATTATCCAAGAATTGATTCCTAAATCCATTAAGCTTTCGATTTTCAGATCGTTATTAGAGTCCAATGCGTCTGAGCATGGGGCCCGAATGACCGCGATGGACAAAGCCACTGAAAATGCTGGCGAATTAATCAAAGCGTTAAAATTAGAGTATAACCGTTCACGCCAAGCAGCCATTACCAAGGAAATCTTGGAGATTGTGGGTGGTGCAGAGGCTTTATCCGCTTAAGCAATGAAAAAGATTTTGATGATGACCCTAGTTTTAGGGATGATGTTTAACTCCTATGGACAAGGAATAAAAATTCCTGCACCAAGTCCTGGGCAAACAATTAAGCAAGATTTTTCTCTTTCGGCCATAGAGGTCGTTTATTCTAGGCCTGTGATTAAAGGGCGTAAAATATTTGGCGACATTGTTCCTTTTGGTAAATTATGGAGAACCGGCGCTAATTCCCCTACTAAATTCACGTTTGGTGAGGATGTTAAAGTGGCTGGCCAATCGCTTAAAGCGGGATCTTATCAGGTCATGTCCATTCCATCTGAGAAATCATGGGTGATTATTTTCAGCAAAGGAACTAATGGCGTATTTAATTATAACCCATCGGAAGATGTATTAAAAGTAACAGTACCTTCCACAACACTGGCTAATTCAGTTGAATCATTCTCAATTCATTTTTCAGATGTTTCAGCTAACAAATTAAACATTCAAATGGCTTGGGAAAAAACATCCGTTTCCATTCCAGTTGAGACAGATGTAGATTCCAAGATTATGGGTTCCATAGATCGTGTCATGAACATTGATTCAAAGCCATATTTTGAGGCGGCTTCGTATTATTTCGAAACGGGACGGGATATCAAAAAAGCATTGGAATGGGCAACTAAAGCAGCTGAAGCTAATCCAACTGCCTATTGGGTATTTCATTTGAAAGCGAAAATCCAAGTGAAATCGGGTGATAAAGTTGGCGCAAAAGCAACCGCCTTAAAATCAATCGAATTAGCGAAAGCTGGCAAGAACGATGATTATGTAGCTTTAAATCAAAAATTAATCGATAGCTTGTAGATACAGCATACATAAACAGGAAAGCCTTTCTGCGAAGAAGGGCTTTTTTTAGCTAAAAATGAAAGAGGGAATTTTACATAGTACAGGTGAGGAGCAAGAGACAGCGGTTTTAGTTGCCATAACTTCCCAAAAACAAAATGCAGCACAAACGGCTGAATACTTGGCCGAATTAGCTTTTTTAGCCAGTACCTCAGGCGTTTTGGCCTTACATTCTTTCACTCAAAATCTTGCCAAACCTGATAATAAAACGTTTGTAGGGAAAGGAAAGTTTGAGGACATCATGGCTTATGTAATCGATAAGGATGTTGACATGATCATATTCGATGATGACCTTAGTCCATCTCAAGTACGTAATATCGAATATGCCATCGAGTTATTAGGAAAAGAAGTCAAAGTATTAGACCGTAGCTTATTAATTTTGAACATTTTTGCACAAAGAGCGCAAACAGTCCAAGCACGCACACAGGTGGAATTGGCTCAATACCAGTATATTCTGCCACGATTAACGCGCATGTGGTCTCACCTTTCCAAGCAACGCGGTGGTGTGGGGATGAGAGGTCCGGGTGAAAAGGAATTAGAAACTGACCGTCGAATTGCCAATGACCGAATAGCTTTTTTGAAAGATAAATTGGAGGCCATCGACCGACAATCATTCACTCAAAGAAAAAATAGAGATCGGATGGTGCGGGTTTCCTTGGTCGGCTACACCAATGTTGGCAAATCCACACTGATGAGAAAATTAGCCAAGGCTGATGTATTTGCTGAAAACAAACTATTTGCCACCGTAGATTCCACCGTGCGAAAAATATCGTGGGAGGGAATACCCTTTTTATTAACAGACACGGTAGGGTTTATACGTAAGCTCCCTACCCTATTGATTGAGTCGTTTAAATCTACTTTAGATGAAGTTCGAGAGGCGGATGTGCTCTTGCATATTGTCGACATATCACATCCTAATTTTGAGGAGCAGATCGAAGTGGTCCAAGGGATTTTGAATGAAATGGGGGCTGGCGATAAGCCAACAGTCTTAGTATTTAATAAAATTGATTTATTTCCTGTAGAGGAAGTGTATTTTGAAGGGGCTGCGGTCAATGAGGATGGGGAGCCTGAATTAAGTAAAATGGATCGAGTGACTGCTTTTTTAAAGCGCTCACACTGGCAACTAGAGCAACCGAAAACAGTCTTTATTTCAGCAGAACAAAAAAGTAATTTACCTGAGTTGCGCGAGGTGATTTTGAATTTAATCAAAGATAAACACTTTCAGATTTTCCCTAATTGGCTCGAAAGCAACCATTTGCTAGGCCATAGCGATGGCTATGTTCCTGAGTCATAGATGAATTTGAAGTAGGTAAATGGCTTATTGTAAATGATTTTATATTTTTGTGCACGAGTACATTTGATTTTGGCGCTGTAGTTCAACGGATAGAATAGGCGTTTCCTAAACGCTAGATACGAGTTCGATTCTCGTCGGGGCCACCATTTTTTACGACATCATAGGCATTTGCTTTACGCTTGATATGCCGGGGTCGCGATCGACTCGATTCTCGTCGGGGCCACCATATTTCATGACATCATAGGCGTATGCTTTACGCTTGATACGCCGGGGTCGCGCTCGACTCGTTTCTCGTCGGGGCCACCATTTTTTACGACATCATAGGCGTTTGGTTATTTCAAAGAAAATTTTCAATTTTAAACAATTCTTCTATATTGAAACAAAACCATGAAATTATCTGAACGCTTATCCAAAAGTCCCTATTTTTTCAAAGGCAGCCATACATTATTTTTTGATTGGTTTTTAAAATTGATCTTTTCGAAAAAGGTCAACAAAGGGGAATTCATCATAGAGGCAGGAGATATTTGCGACAAATTATTTTACATTGAGAAAGGGCTTATTAGAATCTATCGAATTGACGGCGATAAAGAAATTACTACTTGGTTTACCAAAGAAGGAGATTTTGTTACGACCGTTAATAGCTTTCATTTTGGCCAGCCTTCCAAAGAATATTTTGAGGCTATTGAAGATACCGTGATCTATTACATTAACAAAAAATCGTATTTATATTTAGTTGAGCTGAGTACTAATTTTGCTAAATTTTCGATCCATGAACTTTTTAATAATTTATGTGAGTACCAAAATCAATGTGAATATTTAAGAACACTATCAGCTCCAGATCGGTTAAAGTACATTGAAAAAGAATATCCCTATTTGCTCAAAAGGGTTAAAAATAAATATCTAAGCTCATTTATAAATATTGAAACCACCTATCTATCGAAATTATTGAATCAAAAAATACAGGAAAATGAATAAAAAATCCCTGGTTTAAAAAACCAAGGATTTCCAATACTCCGTGTTCTAAAATATATTTTTATTTTATTAACCCCCAATCAGACAAATCAAAATAATAATCTTCATTCTCTTTAAACCTCTCCCACCTCAACTTAAATTTCTCAAATTGGGGTTCATCACAAGTTAAACTCAATAAAAATTGTTCTCCTTGATGAAGTTCCAACTGGATGAATGCCTCATTATTTGCCAATTGATAATCTAAATTATGATTAGCAATATCTTTCAACAAAACGATTTCAAATCGACTTAAATTTAAAGCTTGATCTGAAGTTTTGATCCTTAAGGCTTTCATAATGATCAAATGTAAAAGGTTTAAAAATAGTAAAAATTGGAAAATCACAACTTTTTCAAAAAAAAATAAAAAAATTTAAACCTAAATTAGAGAGCTGACAATAGCTGACGAAATTTGATATACTTAAAAATCCCAAGGGATTACAAACAATTCCTTAAATTGCGCCAATCCAAAAAACGATGTGGGAAACAAAAGAAAATAAACTGTACAAAAAATTCAAATTTGCGGACTTCTCGGAAGCAATCCAATTTATAAATCAAGTTGCAGAGCTCTCAACCCAGCTAAATCACCATCCAAGCATACTTAACAACTACAATGTAGTGGAGATTTGGTTGTGCACGCACGATGAAAACAATCAAATCACAGCCAAAGATCATGAGCTAGCCAACATGATTAATGAAATCAAATGAAACTATTTTACTCGTTCTAAAGTTAAATAGACTAGCTTAACATTTATTTTGACTACAAAATACACCTATCAAATTGTTTCGGAAAGTCAGTATTTACCCAACGACTGGGATTCCATCGCACAGGCAAATATCTTCCTTTCCACAAAATACCTTCAGGTTTTAGAGTCAGCCGCTCCAGCTAATATGAAATGCCAATATATTGGTATTTTCAATCAAGAAGAACTCATCGGAATCGCTTTGGCCCAATTCATCGATCTTTCGCATTTAGAATCGTATGGTGAAAGAGACAAAAAACTTAAAACATGGGTTCGGAATTATTTGTTTAGCCAGTTTTCATCCAAACTATTGTTTATCGGCAACAACATGCTATCTGGCCAAAATGCCTTTGCTGCAAAAGACCAAGCAAGCATTCCCGAAATCCTACAAACTCTAAAAAAAGCCGCTTTCGAGATCAATCAACATTCAAAAAATCACTTGACTTCTTTTAAAGATTTCATGCCCAGTGATCTTCCAAATTTCGACCAAGCAGTATTTAAAAAGGATTTGAAATTCACTTCGCAACCCAACATGATTTTTGAGATTAATTCTTTGTGGAATCAGGAGGACGATTATGTAAACGGGTTAACCAAAAAATACAGAGATCAATATAAAAGAAGTAGAAATAAAGCGCTTGGCATTGAAAAGAGAAAATTGACCCTCGACGAAATAGAAGACCAACAAGATATCATCTATGATTTGTATTTGCATGTAGCTGAAAATGCTCCGTTCAACACCTTTTACCTTCCTAAAAACCACTTTTATGTGTTAAAGGAAAAACTTAAGGATGATTTCATGCTCTATGGCTATTTCATCGACGGGAAATTAATTGGATTCAATACCTTAATTAAAAATGGAAAAAGCTTAGACACCTACTTCCTAGGCTATGATGAAAAAATTCAAAAAGAAAAAATGCTTTATCTCAACATGCTCTATGATATGATCGCATGTGGGATTAGTTTAAAATTCGAAAACATTATTTTTGGCCGAACTGCACTCGAAATAAAAAGTTCCGTTGGTGCCATAGATACGCCTATGTTCGGATTCATGCGACATAGTCAGCCGTCGATCAATCAATTCCTAGGCCGTATTTTCAACTACCTAGAACCCGAAACTGCCTGGAAAAGACGCAGTCCTTATAAACAGTAAAAATAGTTTTTATAACCTATTTCTTGATGGGCATATTGGCCTGAACTTTTTGTCGCCAATCGATTAATAAACGATGTAATTGATCTCTTTTTGAAGGGAAATTATTTGCTACATCATGTCGCTCACCCACATCATCTTTGAGATTATATAGCTCCAATTGTGAGGATTCAAAATTGTCAACCAACTTCCAATCCCCTAATCTGACAGCACCAGCGGGCCGACCTAATTGGTTTGAAAAATGAGGGTAATGCCAAAATAAAGGTCGAGACTGATCTGTAATATTAGGCTTATTGATCATAGGCCAAATACTAACTCCATCCGACATTTCAGGCGATTTCTGGCCCAACAAATCTAAAATAGTAGCTGTATAATCCGTATTCATGAAATAATTATCATTCACTTGTTTGGAAATAATTTTACCCTCCCAGAACATGATCGTCGGAATTCGAATACCACCTTCATAAACATGCCCTTTCCATTTTCTAAGACTGTCATTTTGAGTCGGAATTGGCCCTAA
Organism: Cytophagaceae bacterium; assembly: GCA_005791165.1. Lineage (GTDB taxonomy): Bacteria > Bacteroidota > Bacteroidia > Cytophagales > Spirosomataceae > Aquirufa. Next base: position 88,527 of record SXXW01000020.1, on the reverse strand, counting down.
TTCAGGCAAACCCACTCCCCCATTATCCGAAGCAAAAATGACTAAGGTATTATTTAGAAGCCCTTGCTTTTTTAATGATTCCATGATTCGCCCAACGCCATCATCCATACTCTCCACCATCGTCGCATAATAGGGATTGTATTTCCCTTTAAACTTTTCATATTTCAGGAAATATTTATTCAATAAAGTGGCCTTCGGTACGATGAAAACATGGGGTGCTGAATAGCACATGTACATAAAAAATGGTTTTGCGTCATTTTGCTGGCCAATAAACTCGACCGCATAATCACTCAACTTATCCGTCATATAGGTCTTACCGTCATCTTCAAAAACCTTTTGAAAGCTGTTTTCAAAGATTCCATAATGATAATAGTCTAGCCCATTTTTACCAATCATCCTCGCATAATCAAAACCACGATTCCATGGAGCTAAGCTATCTCCAGAACCCAAATGCCATTTCCCGATCATCCCCGTCTGATAACCCATCGATTTTAATCGCTGGGCCAACGTGATTTCGTTGGAGCCCAAATAAGTCTTCCATTGCGCTGGCAATAAGGGAGAATCCTCCTCTATTCGATTCCCAATTAGAAAATTAGTCAATTTTAATCTGGCTGGATGTAAACCCGTCATAATCGCTGCACGAGACGGAGAACAAACCGTACTCGCCGCATAAGCCTGAGTAAATCGGATTCCACCGCTAGCTAGCTTATTTAAATGAGGCGTTTCATTATATGGGTTGCCGTAACAACCTAAGTCCATATACCCCAAGTCATCCGCTAAGATGAAAATAATGTTGGGCTTTTTGGGGTTATCAAATGTGTATGCACTAAAACTCCAAAAACATAAAAAACCTAAAGCCCAAAATTTTCTAGTCATCTAAATCTTTTTTTATGATGGGATACACAAACGCAGCCCGAGTAGGACCTGGGAAAGGTATTTTATCCCCTTTCAAACCATGCCAAAGGACCAAATTAAAGGCCACATCATTATTGGTATCTTCTTTCTCAAAGTTAAATAATTCAGATCTTCGTTGCCATTCATTTCGAACGACGTTTTTAGTACGCAAATCCACATTAGGGGTAATCGCCTTAAAATCACTAGGTTTTGCAACTGAATCAAAAGAACGCCACATCGGCATCGCTGCCGCATCGTATTGTGACATAGGGCTAAGTCCTAAAATTAATTCCATCGTTCTCAACATTGAACTTGTGGAATAGGCCGTATGATCTACATAATTCCGTTTTACAAATCCCCCTGCAACATAGGCCGTACTTCGGTGTGCATCTACGTGATCCGCTCCATTTTGAGCATCATCTTCTAAAATAAAGACCGCTGTTTCATTCCAAATCGGACTTTTAGAAAGGGTTTCAATGAGAAGCCCGACGGCATAATCATTGTCCGCCACATGCGCATACGGGGTAGGCCGACCAATACGCAAACCTTCCGTATGGTCATTTCCTAATCGCAAAGAATTAAACTGGGGAACTCTATTTTCCTTCACCATGGTCTCAAATTCAGTCTTCCAAATCCGTAGACGAGTTGTGTCCATAATGGCCAAACTATAACTTGGGAAAGTGGGATGAAAATGTTTATCCAACACAGGAATAGTTGCTTTTCCATTCGTCACAAACTCACCATAGGTTCTAAAAGTGACGCCATATCGATTGCATAAGTCCCAGATGTATCCACTTTTATTCAATACCACATTTTTCTCTGCATCTCCATAAATTCCTCCCCCTTTGCCGCCATAGCTGGTAGGCCAACTTTTCTCCATGTAATCTGTGGCATAAGCGCCCATGGACCATTGATGCCCGTCGGCGCTTACTTCCGAATCCACATAAAAATTATCCAATAGCACAAATTTTTCGGCAATCGCATGTTGGTTTGGCGTATATTTCCTCCCAAACAAAAGCAAGGTCGTATCCCCATTTCCCCCCTTGACATCAGACAAAACCTGATCATAGGTACGGTTTTCTTTAATCACATAAAACACATATTTAATGGGTGACTTTTGACCCATTTTCATTGGAATTGGAAATCCTGGTGCATCTTTATCCGCTAAATCTGATTTGGTGGGAGAATAAGAAGCATTTCTGTAAACGGCTTTGGAATAGCCCTGAAGGTCTTTTTCCGTAGGACGAGAAATCACACTCATCGTACCTTTAAACATCGAACCAATGTATTGAACCTCTTTCGGGGCATTGACATCTGCTCCATGCAAAATCACTTCTTCCCCATTTTTTATTGGCCTAGGACCATATGGATTCGCCAAAGAAGTATTTCCTTTTCCATTCGTCACCCATATTTTGTTGTTGATAAATTTCACATTAGTCGGAAACCAACCTACTGGTATAAAACCTTTAGGAACACTTTTTCCTGGCGTAGAAACATCAAAAACCGCCAAACAATTATTATCTGCATTCGCTATGTATAAGCTCTTTTTAACGGGATCCATTGCCAAACCATTCGTCGTAGAACCCGATGGCGAATTCGGATATAAAGCCACATCTAAAGTTTCTATTACTTTTTTAGTCTTTAAATTGATCACAGACACCGTGTTATCATTCGCATTACATACGTAAAGTTGTTGGCCATTCGGGCTTATCAACATCTCATTCGGGTTATCCCCTACTTTGATCGGCGTTTTCCAAGCCTGCATATTTAAATCAAAAACAAGCACGTGGTCACAGCCCCAACAAGAAATATATAATTCTTTTGAGTCAGTACTCATCGCGCTCATATACGCTTCGCCATCTAAGCCAAATTGCTTGTCGATTTTTTGCGTTTTGGCATCAATTACATATAACGTACGATTATCGCGCGTTACCACATAAATTTTTTGACGTTTTGCGTCAAAGGTGATTCCAGAAGGCGCAATCCGATTAGGCCAAACGGCTCCTAAAACAATCTCGTCTTTTTTATTCAGTTTATTTTGAATGATTTCATAGCGAACGATCTTATTATCATGACCGCCTGCCGCATATAAAAATTGGTCATCAGGACTGAAAGCCAAACCATACCATGCTTTTGGGATAATAACGGAATCGATGACACGTTCCGATTTTACATCGATTAACATGATGCTGTGGGCGCTTACGCCATTATTCGTTACCGCAACAAATTTCTTAGAATTACTCACCGCGATGTTTAAAGGTAAATCACCTAAACCGAAAGATTTTCCTGCAGAACTTAATTTCCACCCATTAGATAAAGAAACAATTGGAGCCATTTTTTGAGCAGAAATGGCGAAAATATTTCCTAATAATAGGAAAATAAGTAATCGAATTTTCATAGGTATATAGATTATTAATCAAATTTGTACACCTAAAATTAAACATTATTTACACTTTTAAAATAAACGAATCATTAAATAAAAAGTGTTTTCAAAAAATTATCTTCAAATAAAATAGGTGTTACTACAAACGACTTTTCTCTAAGGAGGCAATTTTTTTCTTCATTTTTTGACGCATCTCAATTAACACAGATTTATATTTTGTCTCGTTCACCAAGTTATTTTTTTCTAAAGGATCTTTAGAAAGATCATACAATTCTTCATGTTTTAAATCCTCGCGATAACGGAAATACTTCCATTTTTTAGTTCTAAAACCTTCGCTGGAGGCAATGATATCTACTTTCCACAAATGCTCACATAAAAAATCTACTCTAGATTTAGCTGGAGAAGCGGCTTTGGTGTACCCGGATAAATTCACCCCTTGCCAAGATTTTGGTTGGCTTAATCCCGCAAAACCAAAAATGGTCGGTGCTATGTCGATGTTTAAAACCTCATCTTCAACCACCCGATGTTTCGGATTGCGAGGATCATAAATCATCATGGGTACACGCAATGACTTATCGTACATAAGCCATTTATCGGCAAATTGGCGCTCCCCTAAAAAGTATCCATTGTCACCTAAAAAAATAATAATTGTATTTTTATCTAAGCCCTTTTCAACCAGCAGCTTACGAATTTTCCCTATTTCTAAATCCACCCCTGAAATCATGCGATAATAACCTTTCACACTTTTTTGGTATTTTTCTGGGGTATCGAAGCGCCAGAGCCAACGCGTATGATTTTCGCCGTTACGCACATAGTCAGGCTGAGCCATAAAATCAGCATCAGAGGCCATAATCGGCGGCGGAATAACCACATCTTGATATAAATGATCAACCTCAGGCTGCCAGAAATACTGATCGACTGCAGGGTCATGCGCATGAGGTGCACTAAAACTTAAAGACAAACAAAAGGGTTGGTCGGTCGGCGCGCTTGAAATAAAATCCATGGCTTTTTGCGACGTATATCTAGTTAAGTGAACTGTGTCTTTCCCCAATGTCTTATAAAAATAGCCTCGATGATCCTTGTATTTCGTATTGCGATCATAGTTTTCACCTTGATCGAACATCTGATTGAAAAAGGGATATTCCACGCCGAATTTTCCAAAAAAACCAGTATAATAACCTTGCTTTTTAAGAAGAACTGGGTAGGACTGATCAGCATAAGGCTGTTTTAGGTTACCTTGTTGGAATGTATACAAATGCGTCCGCTCATACAAACCCGTTAAGATACTGGCTCGACTCGCCGCACAAATAGGCGTTGTGACAAAAGCATTTTTGAAATAGATTCCTTGGCTGGCCAATTTATCCATTTCAGGCGTTTTGATGATTTTATTCCCCGCATAACCCATGGCCTCAGCACGTTGATCATCGGTCAAAATGAATATGATATTAGGCTTTTTATTTTGTGCCCGAGTCTCATGGATATTGAAAAAACAAGTCAATAAAAACAACAAAAATGGCAGGCATTTCAACGCACTAGATTTCATAGCTAACTATTTTAATGTAGGATATCCAGATGAGGTATCTTTGATCGGTAATCCTTGATAATTCATTTTAACGTAAGGGACTGTCTCTGTGGCATCGATGACATAATTCCATTTCTTTACATAGTCCAAACCGGGCAAAAATTCATCTTTACGAATTTTCAATTCATTCAATAAATCACGGTCCAGTTTGTTTTGAATAGCTGCAAGGGAAGGCTGGCCGACCAAGTTATTGAGTTGGAATGGATCTTTCGTCCGATCAAACAATAACCAAGGCCCTTTTAAATCACGTACATATATGTAATTTTCAGTCATTAAACCTCTATATTCTTTGCCACCTTTGGAGCGAATCCATTGGCCAAAAGGTTGGACACAAGAAATCAAGGTATGGGTGACATCATTTTTCTTTTTGCCTAATAAAATTTGAGAAAAATCTTTGCCTTCCACGGATTTGGGAACCTCGATACCTGTTAGACCCAAGAGCGTAGGCATGATATCGGGGGAATTAATCAATGCTTTTGATTTTTTTCCGGTAGGGCCAAAAGCCTTCGGATAATGAATCAGAAATGGTACACGAATACTTTCGTCATAAGGTTGTTGCTTATTCCAAGCACCATGAGAACCCATTAAATCGCCATGATCCGCTGTAAACACAATAATGGTATTCTCGTCTAAACCTTGTTCCTTGAGCGTAAAGCGGAGTTGACCTATGCAATCATCAATCGCCGTCATGTGCGCATAATACCCACGAAGATCATTTTGAACCTTCTCTACTTTATCAGCAGGCACATTATCGCGAATCGTAAAGATTTTATTTTCATACATTTTGCGATATTTTTCGGGAGCTGTTTGGTAGGGATCATGCGGAGAACCGATGGAAAGCACTAAAAAGAATGGATCATCTTTTTTCGTCTGGCCTTTTAGGTATTGACAAACATCTTGAGTTTGCGCAATGGCATCATAGGTTTCCCAAACCTTCTTGACAGGCGAATTTCCTTCATAATAGGCTGAGTTATTGTAATCATGCGTGCATTCAAGCGCTTTCCAATAATCGAAGCCTTGTTGGCGACTCGCGGGAATATAAGAACTCCTCCCATGACCATCCACGTGCCATTTCCCTAAATAACCTGTTTGATAGCCATTTTCCTTGAATACTTTCCCAATGGTAGTGCGGTTGGTATCCAACAAAACATCGTTCATGAAAACACCATGGGTCAAGGGATATTGGCCAGTTAAAAAAGAAGCCCGATGCGGTGAGCATACGGGCATTCCAGAAACTGCATGGGTCAAATTAATACTCTTGCTGGCCAATTTATCTAAATTTGGCGTCATCACATTTTTATCACCCGAATATCCAGTCGACTGTGCCCTCCATTGATCCACTAAGATGTACAGGATATTGGGTTTTGTGTTTTTTTGGGCAAAAGAATTAAAACTAAATACCCAAAAAAATAGTAAAAAAAGACTTTTAGAAAAGCATTTTATCTGATTCATTATTAATAGGTTTAGTAGCCTGGGTTTTGGTCTATCTTATTTATAGATACCTCACTAACAGGTATAGGTGCTAATAATTTATTTGAATTTAAGGTATAAGATTCAGGATACAAAAATACCTTAGCAGCTTTTTCTCTTTTACCATGAGCGGTCATCACCTCTGCAGCTTTGCCAGTTCTTTTCAAATCATACCATCTTTGATTCTCAAAACAAAATTCAGTTTGTCTTTCTTTGGCAATTAAAGTTCGTAAGCTAGCGGCATCACTTCCGGTTATTGGGCTAGTTAAACCTGCTCTATTTCTAACTAATTGAATGCTAGGAACTGCTTGGCTTACTTTACCTTGCTCAACTAAAGCCTCGGCATACATTAATAAAACATCTGAATAACGAAGTATTGGTAAATTATCACCACATCGATTATCCGGTGCGGAAATTGGCGCTTTATATTTAGCACAATAAGGAATAGGTTTTACTTTGTTATCCCAGTCTAAGCCATTCCAAAATCCAATAGATACTGCTTTACGTTTATCTCCTGGTTCGAATGCATTAATCAAATCATCGGTCGGCTGATTCCATCCTGCTGATATAATATTAATATTAGGCCTACCTGTTACAGCACCTGCAGAGGTATGTGGAGCAAAAGTAAAAATAAAGTTATTCGCTAATTCAGGACTATTTTCAGAGTATTGGATCGCAAAAATTGTCTCTTTAAAATCCTTTTTGGCGGGATTAAATAGGTCAGCATATTCTGGCAACAATGTATATTTTCCTGATGACATCACAGAGCTTAATGCTTTTTCAGCCTCCGCATGGTTACCAATAGTCAAATAAACTTTACCTAATAAGGCCATTGCCGAATTTTCATTTGCTCGACCATTTTCTTCGACATCTTTAGCTTTTGCAAAAGCTGCTGCAGCTTCTTTTAAGTCTAAGATAATTCGATCATACACTTGAGTATCCTTCGATCTTTTAATGTCAACGGCTGCTTGAGAAGTAACAGGCACTAAAACCAAAGGGACACCACCAAACTGCCTAACAAGATTAAAATAATACAGTGCCCTTAAAAATAGTGCTTCTCCTTTAGATCGATCTTTTAAAGATAATTTTGACCATACAGTGGTTGGACGATCTATTTCGCTTAATAATTTATTACAGCGCGTAATTCCATTATATGACAAATTCCAAAAACCGCTATAAGCTACATTGTCAGAGCTTAAAATAAATTGATCAATAACACCTCTTGAAGCTTCCCCGGTTCGTACATTATTTTGAAAACTTGCATTATCAGAAATTAATTCGGCTAAAATCCAATGCTGATTTTTTTCATAATCCCTCATAGGAACATAACATCCATTGGCTAATAAAATATACTCAACTTCTGTTTGATAAAAACTGCCTTCACTTAGTGTTGCTTTAGGGTAAAGCTCTAAGAAACTATCTTTGCATCCACTTAAAATGATCAGAGCAAAAATTAAAATGATTAAATTTTTCATATTGTTATTCGGTTTATATCTTGACATTAAAAAGAAAGGTTTAGGCCTAAAGATGTAGTGGTGGCTAAAGGATATGATGACATATCAAAGCCCTGAGACAATGTATTATCAATATTTCTTGATTGAGCTTCTGGATTAGCACCTGTATATTTGGTAAACATAGCTAAATTCCTACACGTCAGATAAAGTCTACAAGATTCAAATAATTTTGATTTTTGAACAAAACTAGATGGAACGGTATAACCCAATGTTACATTTGAAACACGTAAAAAAGAGGCATCCTCTACCCAACGAGAATTTACACGGTGGCCCCAACTTGGTGTTAATTTAGGTACTCCATATAGTAAGGGATCACCAGGATTAGCAGCACTGCGCCAACGGTTTACAAAAACTTTACTCACATTGAAGAATCCCTGTAAATTATCCGTTGTTTGTCTCAAACCATTCATTACTTGGCCTCCATACTGACCGTTAAGAATGACACCTAATGAAAAGTTTTTGTATGAAAAGTTATTAGAGAATCCAAAAATAAAATCTGGATGCGGACTCCCTAGCATAGTATAATCAAGAAAGTCACTGATGAGACCATCTCCATTAACATCTTTATATTTGGGATTGCCTTCATACACTTGCGCTGTCTTAATAATAGCAGGATTTGCAACATCAGCTGCTGAATATACTCCTTCCATCACAAATCCAAAAAATTGACCAATCGGCTTGCCTACAACCGTCACGTGTGTAGGATTTCCATCGTTATTTCCAGACAAGACGCGATCTCCATTTTGATTTAATGAAAGAACCATATTCCTATTAATAGCAATATTAAAATTAAAATCCCAGTTGAACTTACCTTGAATAGGGCTTGCGCTCAAGGAAATCTCAACACCCCTATTCCGAACGGTTCCTTTATTTACAATTTGAGAATTAAATCCTGTAATGGCAGGAATGACATCATTCAACAACATATTAGCACTTTCCCGATTATAATAGTCTAAAATCAAGCTAACACGATTATCAAATAATTCAATATCCAAACCTGTATCAAACTGATCAGATTCCTCCCAAGTTAAGAAAGGATTGGAAATACCAACGAATGAAGCGGAAACCTGATTACTTCCAAAAATATAGGAACCAGGGTTTATAGCAGCTAAAGAAGAATAGTTTCCAATGTTATTATTCCCACTCTTGCCTAAACTTGCGCGCCATTTTAAACTGGATATAATTTTACTATCTTTTAAGAAAGCCTCCTCAGAAATGCGCCATGCTACACCAAAAGAAGGGAAGGCGGCGTATCTATTTTTAAGTCCAAACCTTGAGGACCCATCTGTTCTAAGAGTTGCTGTCACTAAATATTTATCAGCAAATGAATAATTAGCCCGACCCAAATAGGAAATCAAACTCCATTCCTGCGCATTTTCGCCCCATGAACTAATAGCTTGAGCCGCATTGATCGTTTGTATTAAATCATTTGAATACGGAGAAGCATTTAAATTTAAACCACTCGTACTACTACGTTGGGTGGTATATCCCACAACCGCATTAAAACGATGTTTGCCTAAATTTTTATTATAATTTAATGTATTCTCAATTAACCAGTCAAATGTTTCAGACCTAGAATTAGAAGATCTACCAGTACCTGCAATCGGCGGAACATTTGCTGTTGATGTACCAACGGTACTTGGCACAAATTGATTGTATTTTGACGAAGAATAAATCGTATTTAAAGATGTTTTAAACTTTAAATCAGGTAATATATTCCATTCTAAAAAGACAGACCCTAAACTCTGAAATTGATTTTGCATTTGGGTCGTATTTTGTAATAAGAATAAAGGATTCATAAAACTCCAAGCCGAATGATATTTGCTCTGAGGTGATCGAACATACGGAATTAATTGACCACTCGCATTATAAGGCGACATCACCGGATTAGCCCATAATGAAACTCCAATCACATCGTCCCTACTAGAATTGGTGTTGGTACGATCCTGGTTAACCAAGGAGTTAAGTAACGACCCTCCAATGGTCACCGTTTTGCTAAGATTAGATTCAAAACCAAGTTTACTAGTAAAACGCTCGACGCCTGTAAACTTTAATGCTCCATCTTGTTTAAAATAACCAAAACTTGCATTGATTTTAGAACCTTGAGTACCTCTTTGAATGCTTAAATTGTGTTCTTGAATGGGAGCGGTTTGCAAGATTAAATCGTACCAGTCCGTTCCATTTCCAACCAATTGGTCTATGTTTTGATATTCAACAGGATAATCTGCTACCGTTGTTTTTCGATTTTCAGCTCTTAATACTGCTATGTCGATTTTATTTCTCTGCATTTCAACAAATTCTTTCTGATTCATTAATTCAGGGCGCCCTTTCTTAGGCACATCCTGCATACCCGTCATCGAAGAAAAATTGATTTGCAATTTACCGTATTGACCTTTTTTGGTCGTAATCATGATGACACCATTAGCACCTCTGGAACCATAAATTGCCGTTGAAGATGCATCTTTCAACACAGAAATAGATTCTATATCATTCGGATTTATTAATAATAGAGGATTAAAGTCTTGATTTAATCCAGCAGAATAAGGCATTCCGTCAATCACATATAAGGGTTCGTTACCTGCTCCTAAAGATCCACTACCTCTAATTCTTACTGAAGTTCCAGCACCTGGCTGACCCGATAATTGCTGAATTTGCATACCAGCCACCTGGCCAATCATTTTTTGATCAATAGTCGACACTGGTAAGTCTTTAATCGTATTTTGATTGATCGTCGCCACAGCACCTGTTAAATCTTTTGCTCTTGCAGTACCATAACCCACAACCACCACTTCAGATAAAGCTTTATTTTCAGACACTAGACTAATGTTGATCATTGATCTATTCCCGACTGCAACTTCTTGAGTGATAAAACCAACAAAACTAAAAGCTAAAACTGCCTTGTCATCGGAAACACTCAAATTATAAGTACCATCAATATTACTGCTCACTCCTTTGTTCGTTCCTTTTATGAGAATATTCACACCGGGGATAGGACTTCCACTTTCGTCAGTAATTTTTCCCTTGATCGTTTTAGGGTCAATTATCAACGATTCAGATTCTTGCTTATTCAATGGAGAATTTGAATTCAGAAGCTCAATCTTAGATTTCGTTAATAAAATTCTATTCTCAATCACTTCATATGAAATCGAATTGGGATTTAGAATTTCATTTAATACGGTCGAAAGTTTTGTCTTTTGTAAATTCAAGTTCATTTTTTGATTTATCTGAACTCGGGTACTATATACAAACTTAACCTCAGCTTGCTTTTCAATTTGAGCTAAAACTGATTTGAAATTAATGTTCTGACCTACAATAGTTACAGAGCGGTTTAAAACTTCTTGGGCCTGTGATTCATGTGCAACAGCTAATGTAGTACACAATAAAACTAGGCAAATTTGACTAAAGGTAATTTTCATAAATAACCACAAATTTTGGGTGTTCAATTGGTGTTTTTTCATAGATTTACAAGTTTTAAATTAACATTTTGAAACATTTAACCCGCCTCAGATTGGCGTTTGTCACGGGTTATTTTATGGGCAGAAAGGAGTATTTCTCCTTTCTGTTTTTTTTAATTACATCCTTCTCCAGTTATAAAAATGACAGTCCCACGTTTTTCATAGGTAGCTGCGATAGATTTACAGATCAAATCTAATTGGGTAAACATTGTTAATCCATTTAAATCCGCCGTGATTTGACAATCATTCGATTTAGGATTAGTTAAAATTATTTCTACCCCATAGTGTTTTGACATCGTTGACAATACAGATTGAAGTGGAGTTGCTTGGAAAATAAGTTGCCCCTTGGAAAAATCCGGAGTCAGAATTGGCAAAGGATTATCCACTATAGTGGGATTAATCGTCTTGGATACAATATCAAAGACAACCTTTTGATTTCTGGTTAAAATAACCCCATTTAAATTGTTGTTATCACTTACTTTATTAGAATATACGGAGACTTTACCGCTTGTGACTGAAACTTCTATTTGATTGTTCCTTGTATTTGATTTTACCCAGAAACTAGTTCCTAATACTTCCGTATTTAAATCACCTGAATGCACGGCAAATGGCTTGGTAACATTTCGTTTAACTTTAAAAAATGCTTGGCCAATTAAAAAGACTTCTCTTTTTTTGATGTTAAAATCTTTCCCATAAATGATGCTACTTTTTGGCTTTAGAATGACTAAAGAACCATCTTTTAATAAAATTTTTTGATCTACTAAAGTCATGTTTTTCATCTCCATTCCTGATGCGCTAACTGACTTAGAATCTGAAATTTCAGTTGTTCGAACATTTAATAAAAATACAAGTAATAAACATGCAGCTAAACTTGCTACAATACCTATGCCAATTTTAGTGATTTTTGAAAAATGCTTATTAGGGATTTTTGAATGAATATTTCTCAAGATCCTACCCCTTATTTCCTCCTTTTCACTTGAAGAAATTTTTAGTTGATTTTCCTTATCTAATTTTTCACTCCATTCTAGTAGTAACAATTCTTCCTCCACCGAGCACATGCATTGGAGGTATTTATTCGACAGTAAATTAAATTCCTGTTTTGTCATAAAAATTGACCTAATTTAAACGTGAATAATCTTTTAAATTTTCTTTTAGAAACTTTAGGGATTTAGTTATATGGTATTCTACAGCCTTTTCACTCAATTTCATTTGAAGCGCAATTTCCTTTGTATTCATATTTTCGAACCGACTTTTTTTGAATATATGAACACTTTTTTCAGGCAATAACGAAAGTACTTTTTCAACGGCATCAGTCAATTCCGTGTAATTGACAATTTCATCTGTATTAAAATGAAAATCGATCTCCTTTAAAATAATATGCTCTTGATATTTGCGGAAATTGATTTTAGAACGTATTAAATCGTATACTTTATTTTTGATGGAAATGACTAAATACAAATCCAAATTATTAATAACAATGGTCTCTCTTCTATTCCAAATACTCAAAAAAACATCTTGTACAAGCTCCTCAGCCTCTTCCTTATTTCCTGTTTGATTAAAGGCAATTCTATAAATTTTAAACCAGTATCTTGAATAAATTTCTTCAAAGGCCGCGGAATGCGACTGATTTAAACCTAAAACCAATAGATGATCTTCAAGCCCTTTGAAATTCATTTGGGATTAATTAATTTTTGTTTGTAAGCTATAGTCGTATAACATTGAAATAACCCTAAATAAAATTAAAATATTTTCATTTAAATATTGGATACCTGATTATATCTCTCCAAAAACCGTTTTACCTAGGGCAAATCATGATACCCTTGATCATCGGTTAAAATGATCAATAAGCTAGTCAATAAAGGCAATATAATTATCTATTTTTCTGTACCTTCGTCAGCTTTAAAAATTTTCAAATTTTTAAAGCTAAAGACGAAAAAAAATAAATTAATTTTCCGATAAGCCAATTTACATGAATAAAAGATATTGGGTGCTATTCGTCATGGCACTTTTTTCCATCATCACCTATTTAGACAGAACGTCAATCTCCATCACGGGTAGCGCCATCACCCAAGAGCTTAATTTGTCAGAAAAAGAATTCGGTTGGATTTTAGGGTCTTTTGCTTTTGCCTATGGCCTATTTGAAATACCGGTGGGTTTATGGGGTGACCGAAAAGGACCCAAATCTATACTCTTTAGAATCGTACTATCTTGGTCAGTATTTACCATATTAACAGGTTTTTCAAGCACCTTTACCATGTTATTTATCATCCGATTTCTGTTTGGGATCGGAGAAGCTGGAGCCTATCCAAACGCCACCATCGTAATTTCTCGTTGGTTCCCCAAGTCAGAAACAGGTCGAGCGCAATCATTTATTTGGATCGCTAGTCGAATCGGTGCCGCTTTAGCTCCCTTCCTATCCCTCTTCATCATGCAAACGTATGGTTGGCGCTATGTGTTTTACGCTTTTGGTGTTTTAGGAATAATTTGGGCAGCATTTTGGGGCCTTTGGTTTAAAGATGAACCCCGCGATATGCCTCATATTTCCGAAAAAGAAATAGCGCACATTGAACAGGGACGTGAGTTGAAATCGGGAGGCGATAGCTTTTCCATTGTGTTAAAAATCTTAAAAGATCCCAATATTTGGTCACTCATGGGGATGTACCATTGCTTACTTTATGGCGCCTATTTTTATCTTTCGTGGATGCCCAAATACCTGAAAAATGGCCGAGGAATCGACGACACCCAAATTGCATTTTTAGCTTCTCTCCCATTTATTTTAGGGCCTGTCGGCTGTTTTATCGGCGGATTTTCGTCCGATTATATCACTAAAAAACGAGGCCTAAAATGGGGCCGAAGAGCGGTGGGCATGTTTGGCTTAGTCATGTCTGGCCTGTGCATGTTGACGGCCACCTTCATTCCGGATACCACTACGTCGATTGTCGTTTTGGCATTTGGCTTGGCATTTAAAGATTTTACCTTACCCGTTTCTTGGGCTACCTCCTCCGACATAGGTGGACAAAACGCCGGTGCAGTGGCGGGAGCTATGGGGATGGCGGGGCAGTTGGGCTCCACCATCATGTCCATCGCTTTTGGCTACATCCTTGCGGCGACAGGAAGTTGGGATATCCCCGTCAGAATCATCGGCTGCATCGTCATCCTAGGCGGATTTTTATGGCTGCGTATCGACCCCACTAAGAAAATTACTTTATAGCATTTAATCATACTATTGAGTGGGAAAACTAATTTATTTATATATTTAGCGGTTAATCAAAACCTATGAAAATAACAAGCTCTGCCCTGGAAAGTTCTCCTATCGCTCAACGCCTTCAATCCTTAGATGCACTTCGCGGATTTGATATGCTTTGGATCATGGGCGCAGAAGAAATATTTAAATTTTTATACAAAGCGACCGGATCGCCATTTTGGGGATTCATTTCGAACCAATTAGAACATCCTGAGTGGAACGGGTTTACGTTTAATGACCTGATCTTTCCACTATTTCTTTTTATGGCAGGTGTGGCCACTCCCTATTCATTAGGCAAAGAGTTAGAAAAAGGAAAATCAAGAGAACAATTATTACAAAAAGTAATCAAGAGGGGTTTAATCTTGGTCATTCTAGGAATTATTTACAACAATGGACTAGAATTTAAACCGCTGGAAGAAATTCGTTTTGGAAGCGTGCTTGGGCGTATCGGTCTAGGCTATATGTTTGCTAATATCATCTTTTTATATACCCAAAAACAAATCACTCAGTTCATTTGGTTTGCAGGAATTATTATCAGTTATTATTTAGCGCTTAAGTTTAATGCCGCGCCGGGCTTTATGGCGGGCGACTTAACAGAAGCAGGTAATTTCGCT
Organism: Cytophagaceae bacterium; assembly: GCA_005791165.1. Classification (GTDB taxonomy): domain Bacteria; phylum Bacteroidota; class Bacteroidia; order Cytophagales; family Spirosomataceae; genus Aquirufa. The sequence continues at coordinate 73,371 of SXXW01000020.1, read as the reverse complement.
TCCTATTTAGATCGCACTTGGATGCCAGGAAAATTACATAGAGGAATTCATGATCCAGAAGGTCTTTTTTCGACGATACCAGCTATCTCTACTGGCTTACTGGGAATCCTCACTGGAAATTTCCTTAAAAATGATCCTAGCGATGGGATAGCCAAAACGAAAAAAATGGCAATCCTGGGGGTGATTTTTATTGCGATCGCTTTAGTTTGGAATCTTGATTTCCCCATTAATAAAAACCTATGGTCGAGTTCATTTGTGATGCTGGTGGGTGGAATAAGCTTAGTCCTACTTTCGATCTTTTATTACATCATTGACGTTAAAGGACATCAAAAATGGGCCTTTTTCTTCCGCATCATTGGAATGAATTCTATTTTAATTTATTTGTCTGGCATGATCATTGACTGGGAATATGCGACTGACGGAATGTTTCATTGGTTAGGGCAGTTGATCGGGGATCCCTTTAACGCCGTAGCCTTAGCCATTTGCTATACCGGTATCAAATGGACATTCCTGTATGTTTTATATAAGAAAAATATCTTCTTAAGAGTTTAATTGAAAAGACCGAAGAAATAATCTTCGGTCTTTTTGTTTATGCACGTTAGTTAAAGATGCTTTAGGGAATCTTTTAATTTTGGTTTTTCATATTGACCAAATACCCAAAAATAGCGGCCGTAAAAAACATAATCAAACTATAAATTAAAGCAGGAATACTCATGGAACTATTTCCTATGACACTTAAGGCGATAAAAATCGCTAAAGTTCCATTGTGAATGCCTATTTCCATTCCGATGGCAATGGCCTGACTTTTGGCCAAATTAAATAAACGCGGAACGTAATACCCGATAGCCATGCTAAGCACGTTTAACAATAATGTAGGAAAACCGACTATCTGAAAGTCTTGGACAATGTGCGATTTTTCTTTAATTATGGTCAATACAATGACGAGCACTAAAAAAGAAGCAGAAGCTATTTTGACTGGCTTACTTAATTTTTCAGCGAAGTTGCTGGCATAAGCACGAATCATCATTCCGATGGAAACTGGTCCTAAAACGACTACACAAACTTCGACTACTTTTTTAAATTGCAAGGGAATGGCTTGGTCTGATTGCATAAAACTAGCCATGGCAAAATTAACAATGAAGGTAATAGAGAATACAGAAATCAGGCTATTGATTGCTGTTAATGTAACATTTAGAGCTACATCCCCTTTCGCAATATGGGAATACAGATTGGCCGTTGGCCCTCCAGGTGAAGCCGAAAGCAGCATTAAGCCCACCGCTAATTCAGGAGAAAGTCCAAAACCAGAAGCGATGAAATAACATATGATAGGCAAAAGAATCATTTGACATAAAAGACCGATCAATACTGCTTTAGGGAAAACGAGAACTCGTTTAAAATCATCTATTCTGAGGGATAGGCCCAAGCCCATCATGATGACGGCGAGGGCCAGTGGCAATAAAACCACTGATAAAAAACTTGCTTGCATAGTTAATAAAGGTTTAGTTTAAATAAATTTTACCAATTACCTATTACTTTTTACCTGTTACTTAAATTAGGGGCGGGGTAAACCCGTCCCCTACAGAACCTCTTTGGTATTCGTTGTAAATACGCGGGTGCTTACAGTATAGCTACCACCGTTCGGATCTTTATATTTCAAATCCATATAAAAGGCTTGGAAACCTTTTTTGGTGTAAGGAATGGTGTATTTTACTACGGAACCTTCGGGTTTTACACGTCGCGTCAACCATAAATTATTGCGGAAATCACGATCCGCTGAAGTCGTGCCCCAAATAGCGGCATCTTGTAAATCTCCAGGGGCGGCATTCACGGTCAGTTCAAAACCTTCTTTTCCTTTAACCACATTCCAAGTACAAACAGGGTATTCCTTGTCCTGCAATGTTAGGCCAAAAAAGGCACTTAACGCCTCAAGGGCTTGCTTTCCACCTCCCAAATTATGACCTACATTGGGTACATAATGAATTAAATTTTTACCAGGAATCTTATCGTAATAATGTTTGATCGCATCAGCCGTCCAATATTCATCATTGGTCCCAATAAAAATAATTTTAGGAATCGTCATTTTATCCCGATACGAGTAAGGATCCACCATGGTCGTAATGGCTTTTCCGTCTGGGGTATCTGCACCCTGTGGAATACCTAGTTTTACGTAATCCTCGATTTGAATGCTATACTCACCGTAGGTCTCCAACTGATAGCTTAATGATTTAGGCATGTTCAACATATCAATCACCATAGGGCCAATCGCCTTCACGCGTTTGTCATCGATGGCATTGGATAACCAAGTAGTCCAACCTCTTTTTGACGCACCTGAAATAACAAAATTATTAATCGTGTGATGTAATTTTTTACTTGAAAACTCTTGGATCGCGTCCATCGATCGAACGGCTGTTTTAACCATTGGAAATAAAAGTGGCCAAGAATAATCTTTATCCTGCTTAAACTGATGCAACGTATACGAAATCAATTCGTCTTCTGTTTTCCCATCAAAAAGCGGTTGGTTAGGCACTTGCTTAATTAAAGCCACAATCGCTTTATTTTTAGAAGCAATAGCCGCTAAAATGGGCCACATATTATCATCCGTACTCCAATTCGGTTGTTCATTTTTATTAGAACCGCCCGTAATAAATAACATGGCCCCATCATATTTGATCGTCGCAGGAACGACAATGGTCAATTGGTGACGCCAAGTGATATTATGCCACTTTTGAGATGTTAAAACTAATTGGTACGCCATGGAGCTACCTAGCTTGGTAGAATCCTTAATTACCCAAGAATAGGTGGCATCTCCATTGGAAATATAAATTTTTAACGCCTTTTCTGGCGATAATTTATTTTGAGCAAATCCTTCAGTGGAAATAAAAAGAATGAGAGCGAGAAAGCTCACGAAACGAAAACGAGAAAGTATCATGTGTATGTTTATAAAAATAGGTTCGTTAATATTATTTTAAATTAAAAAAAAAAGCCATTTATTTCAAACAATCATGCTAGAATATTTATTAAATGCCCAAAATAATTAAGTAGTTTGCATTAAATTAAATTTTTATATCAAGCAATAAATTTTTAGTTTTGAACTCGATACAAAATCTCTAAACAACAATATGATTAACGATAGTATTTACATAAAATCCCAACAAACGGTATTCGACGTAGTGATTGTAGGTTCAGGAGCGGGTGGTGGAATGGCCGCATATACGTTAGCTAAAGCGGGTGCCAAAGTTTGTCTATTAGAAGCTGGTCAACCCTATGATCCTGCCGATCCTAAAAATATCACTCAAATGAAATGGCCTTACGAATCGCCACGAAGAGGAGCTAATACTGTTCGTGCATTTGGTGATTTTGATGCAGCATATGGCGGTTGGGAAATTGACGGTGAGCCCTATACGCGTAAAAATGGTACCAAATTTGACTGGTTTAGGTCTCGAATGGTTGGCGGAAGAACGAATCACTGGGGTAGAATCTCTTTACGTTTTGGTCCGGATGATTTTAAAAGAAAAAGTATTGATGGTTTAGGAGACGACTGGCCCATCGGCTATGATGATCTAAAGCCATATTATGATCGGGTAGACCGAGAAGTAGGGATTTTTGGTAGTGTGGAAGGTCTTAGAAATGAACCCGATGGTATTTTCTTACCACCGCCAAAGCCAAGGTTACATGAATTAATGTTGCTGAAGGCCAATAAAGCCTTAGGAATTCCCACGATACCTTCTCGGAAATCCATCTTAACAAAACCCATCAACTCCGAAAGGGGTTCGTGTTTTTATTGTGGACAATGCGGACGCGCCTGTCAGGCATATGCCGATTATTCATCTTCATCTGTTCATGTTAAACCCGCTTTAGCTACAGGAAATTTAACATTATTGCCTTTTGCGATGGCAAGAGAGGTCATGACGGACCAAGCAACGGGTTTAGCCACCGGCGTTTCTTATGTACATACAGGAACCATGGGCGAGTATTCGGTTCGAGGTAAAATTGTCATCCTAGCAGCAAGTTCGGGAGAAACAGCTCGTTTATTATTAAACTCAAAAAGTTCACGTTTTCCAGAAGGCATCGCAAATTCGAGTGGAGTGGTTGGTAAATACATCAACGATTCTACGGGGGCATCTAGGTCTGCCATTATCCCAAGTTTATTTGATCGAAAAACATATAATGAAGACGGAGTCAGTGGATTGCACGTATATACTCCATGGTGGTTGGATAACAAAAAATTAGATTTTCCTCGTGGGTATCACATTGAATATGGAGGAGGAATGGGCATGCCGACCTACGGTTTTGGCTGGGGAATCGAAGGAATCAATGGTAAATATGCGAGAACACGCGAAGGTATAGAAATGGCTGCTGGTGGATATGGCGCTACTTTGAAAGAGGATTTTAGACGTTTCTATGGTTCTTATATTAGTTTTGCGGGCCGTGGCGAACCTGTCCCTCGTGAAGATAATTACTGTGAAATTGACCCCAATACGGTGGATAAATATGGGATACCTGTTTTGCGCTTCCACTACAAATGGAGTGATTATGAGATCAAGCAAGCCAAGCATATGCATGAGACTTTTGAGCAAATCATTCATGAATTAGGGGGCCAACCGCTTGGACCAAAACCAGGGGCAGATAAAAACTATGGCCTAGAAGATCCAGGAAGAATTATTCATGAAGTGGGAACCGCTCGAATGGGAAATGATCCTAAAAGTTCGGTCGTTAATTCCAATTGCCAAGCGCATGATGTTAAGAACTTATTCTTAGCAGATGCATCTCCTTTCGTTTCACAAGGAGACAAAAATGCCACTTGGACCATTTTGGCTTTATCGCTACGCACCTCTGAATACATTATTAGCGAACGTAAAAAATCCAATCTTTAAACGGATGGCTAAAACATCCCTTAGCATTTTTTTACTCATTTTTTCTATGGTTTTGGGCGAAGTTTCAGCCCAAAATTCCATAGAGTACAACATAAAAATTTCTGCTCATCGAGGTAATTCTTTGAATGCCCCAGAAAATACATTGGCCACTTTTCGTAACGTATTAGCCATGGGTGTAGAGTTTATAGAAATAGATGTCAGAACATCATCAGACGGAGCCCTGGTAATCTTACATGATGGAAATTTAGATCGAACGACTTCCGGTCTAGGTCCCATAAAAAATCTCACTTTAAAGGAAATTAAAAAGCTTTCGGCAGGCAAAGGATACGGGGAGGAATTTGCCAAAGAACAAATTCCCACCTTAGAAGAAACAGCCAAATTGATCTACAAATGGAATAAAAAGCATGCACAGAAAACATTTATCTATGTGGATTGCAAGCAAGTGGCGGCCCAACCGCTTATTGATATTTTAAAGAAATACAAGCTGGCCAAAGAAAGTGTGTTTTATGGAAACGATTCTTTTCTAATGTCCTTGAAACAAGTTTATCCAAAAGCTAAATTATTGCCTGCCTTAAAAAGCAAAGAAGAAATAGCTGCGAAGGTTCAAAAATTACAACCCTATGCATTTGATGTATCTTGGCCGGCGCTCAATAAAGAATTAGTTGACGCCATTCATTCAAAAGGGATTCGGATTTTTTCGGATCTATTAGGACCTTTTGATCAGACGACTAATTACACAAAAGCAAAGCAATTGAAAATTGACCTGATACAAACGGATCATGTTCAATTAGTCAAGGAAACCTTAATGACGCATTAATTCAATAATCCTTTTCGAATTACAGACTATTTCGGTCAATCAGGCAGTCTACATTTCCATGCATCCAAAGGAATGAGGCAGGCCATTGAGTGGTTATTTTTCTTTCCAAAATCATTTTGATCGCCTCTTGTTTGCCTTTGCCGGTGACTAAAAAAATAATTCTTTTTGACTGCATGATCCCAGACATACCTAGGCATAGTCCGAAAGCAGGTTCTTTTCCCTCATTTAACGTGGGGTCATGTTGGGTAGTGCTCGGCGCTAAAACTGCCTTATGAAATCCTCGTTGTAAATAATCAGCGGGTTCATTAAATGCGATATGTCCATTTTTACCTAATCCTAAAATACAAATGTCGATGGGACCGATGGCCTCCATTTCTTGCTCAACACGAGCACATTCAGCTGGAAGATTCGATACATTAGGATCAAAGGATAAATATCGTTCTTGGGGGATGGACAGAGGTGCCAACAAATGTTTTTGTAAATAAGACTCACAAGAATCAGGGTGGCTAGAGGGAATTATTCCCCATTCATCCATTTTCATTACTTGCATTTGATCAAATAAAGTTGGCTCAGACTTTTTCACTTTACCCATTTGAGCGTACATGCCCGTTGGCGAACCACCCGTAGCCGCACAAAAAAACAAATCCTTTTTAATCTTGAGGTCGTTAGCAATTATGTCGGCAGCCTTTTGACTTAATTCGTCATAGGTATCAAAGTACGATATATTCATTTTTCTAATTTTTCGAAAACAAATGTAATTGAAAATAGCGAAACGAATGAGGTAAAATATGAGATTAAGAAAATTTTAAAAGCAAATTAAAAGCAACAAACAACCTATGAATAAGTTTTCAAGACTCCCCATTTAATCATTTTTATTTATAGAGATTATCCTTAATTTTAGCTTTATGAAAAATACAGTTTTAATTGGTCTGCTGATATTTGCGATTTCTTGTAGCAAAAAGCAAGAATCCACCTTTCCGACAGAAGGTAAAATCACTGAATCTATTTATGCATCGGGCTCATTAAAAAGCCAGGATCAATACCAGGCCTTTGTGACGGTCAATGGGGTGATTGATCAAATTTTTATCAAAGAGGGAGACACTGTTCAAGTGGGAACTGCACTGATGAGTATCTCCAATCAGGCTCAAAAGATAAATACAGAAAATGCATCGTTGGCCGCAAAATTTGCGGATGCGGGTGAAAACAGAGGGAAGTTGATCGACGCAAAGAATTTTATAGAGGTATCAAAAAGTAAATTTCATTTGGATTCTAGCCTGTATACAAGACAAAAATCCTTGTGGGGTCAGCAGATTGGAACGCGAATCGATTTAGAGCAAAAAGAATTAAACTTTGAGAATTCGAGAAGCAACTATTTATCTGCCATTCAGAAATACAAAGATTTAAAAAGACAAATTGATTTCAGTGCTGCACAGTCGAAAAAAAACCTAGAATTTTCAAATTCCATGCAGCAAGATTATACACTTAAGAGCAAAACATCTGGTGTTGTTTTCTCCCTATTGAAAAATAAAGGAGAGATTGTAGGTCCTCAAACACCTATTGCGATCATTGGAAATCCAAACGCTTATATTCTGGAATTGCAGGTAGATGAGAATGACATATTTAAAATAAACCAAGAGTTGCCCGTAGTTATCACGTTAGATAGCTATAAAAATGAGGTTTTCGAAGCAAGAATTACTAAAATATCGCCCATTATGAATGAGCGAAGTAAAACATTTTTGGTGGAAGCTAAATTCATAAAAGCACCTGCTAAATTGTATCCAAGAATGACATTTGAAGCGAATATCATATTACGTACGAAAGAGAAAGGCATATTAATTCCCAGAAATTATTTGATGGCAGATTCAATCGCCACATTAGCTAATGGAGATAAAAAAATCGTTAAAACAGGATTAAAAGATATTCAAAAAATAGAAATACTGTCTGGCTTATCCGTGACGGATGAAATTATCAAGCCGAAATAATGAAAAATAAGCTCATTTTTCAAATTGCCATTTCGCTCTTGCTGGCTCGATGGAAACAAACGTTAGTAGCGGCTATTGGGGTTACTTTTAGCATTACCATGTTCATCACCTTATTAAGTTTTATGACGGGCCTAAATGATCTTTTAGATGGTCTTCTGCTTAACAGAACTGCTCATGTTCGTTTATTTAAAGAGTTAAGTATTTCAAAAAACCAACCCGCTGACGTATATTATAAAAACACGAAAGGCCATAATTTCATTCGCTCCGTAAAGCCTAAAAATGAGCGCTTGGACATTTCAAATAGTGGGGCCATTATATCCACGCTACAAAAAGATGCTCGTGTGCTAGGCGTAGCTCCTAAAATAACAGCCCAAGTTTTTTACAATGTAGGCGCGATCGATTTAACGGGTGTAATAAATGGGATTGAACCCTTAGAAGAAAATAGGTTATTCAAATTTAACGACTATGTGACCGCTGGAAATTTTTTAGATTTAAAAAATATACCCAACAGCGTTATTTTGGGGAAAGGTTTGGCCCAAAATATGATGGTTAGTATTGGTGATGTAGTCCAAGTGACCACAAGCAAGGGGGAACGTTTAAGCTTAAAGGTGGTTGGCTTCTTTCAGTCGGGAATTCAAGATATCGATAAAGTTCAAAGTTATGCCTCCATAAAAACGACACAGAAATTATTGGGTGCATCGGCAAATTATATAACCGATATTCAAGTCAAATTAAAAGATATTTTGGGTGCCCCAGCAGCCGCAAAAGAGTTTGAATCATTTTACGAAGTGAATGCGATCGATATTCAGACAGCGAATTCTCAATTTGAAACAGGAAGTTCTATTCGGAGTTTGATCTCCTATGCCGTAGGCATAACTTTATTAATCGTCGCAGGTTTTGGCATTTACAATATTCTCAATATGATGATTTATGAGAAAATGGATTCGATTGCCATTTTAAAAGCAGTGGGATTTTCAGGAGGAGATGTCAATAAAATATTCATTTCGATCGCATTAAGTATAGGAATTTTTGGTGGGGCGATGGGCTTATTGGGAGGATTTGGACTCTCCAGCTTAATTGACCAAATACCCTTTAATACGGATTCATTGCCAACCGTCAAGACCTATCCCATTAATTACAATCCTAATTTTTACATCATTGGAGGAATATTTTCAATCATCACTACCTATTTTGCAGGGTATTTTCCAGCAAGAAAAGCAAGTAGCATAGACCCAGTCGTTATTATTCGTGGAAAATAAAAAACAAAAAAAAGTATTGGAGTCTTTACATGTCACGAAGTATTTTCATGATCCAGCGACGATCAGAATTCTGAATGACATCAACTTCTCACTCCATGAAAGCGAGTTTGTGTCCATCATCGGTAAATCAGGATGTGGAAAGTCAACACTGCTTTATATCTTATCTACGATGGATACGGATTATGAAGGAGACATTGTCATTGACGGAGTCTCTATGAAAGGGAAATCAGAAAAAATCTTAGCCCGAGTACGAAACGAGAAAATCGGTTTTGTCTTTCAATTTCATTACCTGTTGAATGAGTTCTCCGTGTTAAAAAACGTGATGTTACCCGGATTGAAACTTGGCTTATATTCCGAAAAGGAAATCGAGCATAGGGCCTATGAGAAATTGAAAATATTAGGCATCGAAAATGAAGCATTAAAAATGCCTAACCAATTATCCGGTGGCCAAAAACAACGCGTCGCGATTGCAAGGGCATTGATCAATGATCCATTGTTAATTATGGGGGATGAACCCACTGGAAATTTGGACAAGAAAAACTCTGAAATAGTCTTTGATATTTTCCAAGAACTAGCGCAGGAATTCAAACAAACTCTCTTAATCGTAACTCACGATAACGAATTTGCCGCTAGAACCACACGAATCATCGAAATGGAGGATGGGCAAATCATACGCATGTAATTTATTCTTTTACAATGCTCGCTACAAAAGGTTTTCCTTTGTAAACAATATGTAAAACGTATTTTCCGATACGAACGTTTTCGAAATCAGTCAAATTAACTTCATCCATTTTTTCAGGATACATTTTCTCCCAAATTAATTGGCCTGAAATATTGTAGATGGCTATAAAAGTGGGCGATTTACTAATCTCTGAAAACTGAATTTTAATTTTATCCGAAAAGGGATTAGGGAAAACGGTATAGGTCATTGGATTTTCTTCCGCTACTTGAATTTTCAAACCTGATTTTTGAATTGTTCTAGCTACTAAATTAGGTTGCTTAAAGCCCTGGCGCATGGTAACTCCTGATTTTGTAGCCGTACCAGCAACTACGCTTGATTGGCCTATCACATGGGAATAATATTTACCATTAATCACGGTGGTTGAACCACCAGAAGCGATTGTAGATGATTCCACGGCTTGCGCCAGAATTTCACTCGAACAAAAAAACAAGCCGATTATACAAATTCTATGTATATGTTTCATGGTTAACGATTTTAGAACTAAGGTGGTAAAATTATGAATGTTAAAGAAGTCCGCTATAATAATTTCCTAAGTCGATCTTTTACAAACATTAAATATCGAGTAATTACGTCCATAAAGCTAATTAAAAACAGATCACGTAAATGGATTGAGCTTAAAAAATCGAAGATTTTATATTTATTTTTAACATATCTAAGCTCATTTCGTACTAAATCATCGTGAATCAAAGTATTCGTTACTTGATGAGCACCCACTCGATTAACGATACAAAGCTCATCTAGAATCAAAGGAAGCCCTAACGTCAATTCAAGTCGCTTATAGAACTCACAATCCATTAACCAAATTAAATTCCGATCAAAAAAAATAGATCCTTTATTTTTAAAAGCAATATTCGATGGGGCTCCAATCGTATTTTGACCTAAATGAATATCTGCATGGTAGCTTGGAAAATGCGAATCGAACAAAAGCTTTCCGTCATTGGTATGTTGGCATGCGCTGACAAGCCAGCCCCCATCACCATTACTTATTTTATCATGAATGATTTGTAACGCATTTGAGCCCAACAAATAATCATCTTGAAATAACACTTTAATCCAAAGCCCGCGGGCAGATTTAATGGCATGATTGATGTTAGCAGAGGAACTGCCCCTATTTGAGGTATTTTTAATATAAAGTATCTCAAATGATTTTTCGAATTCAACACACACATCCTTTATTGCATCATCGACCGAATGATCTGAAATAACTACTTCAAAATCTGTGAATGACTGAATCGCCAGAATTTCAAATGTACTTTTTAAATAAGATGCGCCTAAGCCTTTCATCTCATAAGTAGGAATGCAAATACTAAAAAATGGCGTCTTGGTATCCATTAGCGTAACCAAAGCATTTTATATGGTTTTTTTGATCGAATTTCTTTAACCAATCGGTTCACTTTCTCCATGTGCACTTTATGATCATTTAATGGATTCGACTCATTATAAACATAGTTTATTTCCTTCAAAAAACGATAATGCAATATGCCAGCCATTTCATACATAGGAAACATAAAGGCCAAATCACCGGCAACGTCATAATACTGACCATTGGCATCTTTCAGATCGTCCAACAAGATCTTACGCCATAAAAAAGCACGCCAAGTTCTGATATGTGTCAATGTGAAATCCTGTTTTCTAATCGACTTCCAAATACTGGGCTTTTGGGCAAAACCTGATCGACCATCTTGATACTGAAAACTACCATTGGCCAACCAAATGAAATTATTATGGTACACATTGGCAATACGTTGAAGTACCTCCCGATCCGAAAACCAATCATCTCCATCCAATTCTACACACACTTCGTTATCTGAAATTTTGTCATTATTTCGAATGACTTGATCGTAATTTCCAGGCTGAAACATTTTGACCTTATTCTCTATGATAATAAATCGTGGATCATTTTTAATGATCGACCTGGCCATTTCCACGGTCCTATCCGTAGACATATCATCGGTTATGTAACAGACAAAATCTTTGAAAGTCTGATCCAACAAGGATTGAATACACTTTTCAATGAAAAACTCACAATTATATGTGGTTGTCAAAATAACCATAAATAAAATCTTCGATAAATAGAGCCCAAAATTAAGTAATAATACCCAATATATTAAGTTGGCACGGCCAACTAATCATCAACGATTTCAAACATTGTAAATTTTACTTACATTTATCCCAACTAAACCGTTAAAAAGTATGAAAAATTTATACCTAATAGGAAGTATCCTGTTGACCTTCATTTTCAATATTCAAAGTCAATCATTGCAATTTAAATATGCTGAAATTCCCTTAGGCCAAATAACGCCTACAAATTGGCTTAAGCAGCAAAGTGATATTTTGAAAAATGGTTCTACTGGGCATTTAGATGAGTTCCACAAAAAAATACAAATAGATAACGGCTGGCTGGGTGGCAAAGGTGACGATTGGGAAGAAACTCCCTATTGGCTCGACGGAGCATTGCCTTTGGCCTACATAACAAAGGACCCCGCTCTCATTCAAAAAGTCAACAAATATGTCCAATGGACATTAAATACCCAGAGACCCTCAGGTTTTTTTGGGCCCTATTCAAAATATGAAACTGAAACGGGCAAGCCTGTTGAAATAGGTTCTCAAGGTGCCGACTGGTGGCCGAGGATGGTGATGTTGAAAGTACTCCAACAATATTATCAAGCGACGAATGACCCGAGAGTGATTCCATTCATGCAAAAATATTTTGCATACCAATTGAAAAACTTAAAGGAAAATCCCCTAGAAAAATGGACCGAATGGGCCAAAGCAAGAGGCGGAGACAATTTACTAATCGTATATTGGCTTTACAACATCACCAAAGACCCCAACTTGATTACGCTGGGTGATTTGATCTACAGCCAATCCTTTCAATGGACTGATATGCTGGGAAAAAGAGATTGGGCGATCGCGGCAGCCTACAATCAAACGGGAGAAAGGTGGATGGAAAGGCATGCTGTCAACGTAGGCATGGGAATAAAAATGCCCGCCATTCAATATCAAGTTAAAAACGACCCTTACTTTTTAAATTCTTTGCGCACTGGATTTAAAGATTTAATGACCCTGCATGGTTTGCCACACGGCATGTTTTCTGGCGATGAAGATATTCATGGAAATGATCCTGTTCAAGGAACCGAGTTATGTGCAACGGTGGAAGCGATGTACTCATTGGAACAAATCATCAGCATATCGGGCGAAACACATTACATGGATGCCTTAGAAAGAATGACTTTTAATGCCCTTCCTGCCCAGACAACGGAGGATTTTTATCACCGACAGTATTTTGGAATCGCAAACCAAGTAGAAGTCAAAAAAGGAATTTATAACTTCTCCCTCCCCTTCTCCAGAAAAATGAATAATGTGTATGGACCTTTTGCCGGATATACTTGTTGCACCGCAAATATGCACCAAGGCTGGCCCAAATACATTTCTCACCTTTGGTATGCGACGACAGACGGTGGCGTAGCGGCACTTGTTTATGGACCCAATAAACTACAAACTACATTGCCCAATGGAGTGGGATTAACGATCGACGAACAAACACAATATCCATTTGAAGATCAAATTAAGTTTATCGTCCAACCTTCAAAACCCTCGGATTTCCCGATAGAATTCAGGATACCCATTTGGTGCAAAGAGGCGATCGTACATGTCAATGGAAAAGAAATAAAAAGAGAAAAAGGAGGCCTGATCGTTCGAATCAAAAGAACATGGAACAAAAATGATCAAGTTGACCTATTCTTTCCAAACGAAATTACAACAAAAAACTGGGCGAAAAACTCAAGATCCATCGAAAAAGGAGCGTTGATTTATGCCCTAAAAATCAAAGAGGAAGTGACTAAACAAATACATCCACAAGAAGGCGAGTACCTAGAAATCATGCCCAAAAGTGATTGGAATTTTGGACTCCTAAAAACCACCATTGCAAATCCCATCCCCAATACCAGTTTTCATACCGTTCCTTTTCCAAAAGATTTCAAATGGAATTCCATGAGCAGCCCATTTGAAATAACGACTTTAGGTAAAAAAATTCCTGACTGGAAAACCCAAGATGGTGTGGCACACCAACCAATCACCACAAGAACTGGGGTTTATGAAGGAAGTGTAAACAAAGAATCAGAAACGATAAGCCTAATTCCTTTTGGCTTTACCCGACTACGAGTGGTGGCCTTTCCCGTTGTTAATTAGATCTAGGCACAAAAAAGAGAGGCGCTTTTACAGCGCCTCTCTTTTCTAATCAATTAAAATCTAAACTTCAAAAGGTTGTTTGTAAAGTCGCTTCTTCGTAGCGGCATAAAGTGCATTCGCTATGGATCCACCGGTTGGCGGCAAAGCTGGCTCTCCTAAACCTGTCGGCTCAATACCATTGTCAACGAAATAAGCATTAATCGTCGGGATTTCATTTCCTTTTATTAATCGATATCCATTGAAATTGGTCGGCGAAGCAACACCATCATTAAACCTTAATTTGGCAAACAAGGCATGACCCATTCCGTCGATAATAGCTCCTTTAATTTGGTTTTCTGCACCACTTAAATTTACTACTTCCCCGCAATCAGTCACCGCTGTTACATGTGTAATTTTGGCTTTCCCATCCACCATTTGCGCATCAGCTACTTGGGCTACATAAGACAAATGAGAGAAATAAACACTAAATCCTTGATATATACCCGGTTTTTTCTTCCAATTTGATTTTTCTGCAGCTTGCTTAATCACCTCGATAAAACGATCCGGCTCATACGTGATTTTACCTACTGGGTTTGATTTAGCACGGGCCAACCAATCCAAACGCATTTGCACAGGATCTTTACCGCCAGCCTCAGCCACTTCGTCTAAAAATGCTTGTTCAGCATAGCCTAAGAAGTTGGTAATAGGAGCACGCCATGGACCAGTAGTCACAGCAGACACTTGGTTTACTGACTCAACTAACACATTTTCAATGGCTCCCACAGGAAAATTATCCTGTCTTGTCGCATTACCAGCATTAATACCTACTCCACGTAAATAGAAAGCAATCATATTACCTGAAGCATCTAAACCTGCTTTAAAATGATACCTAGCGGCTGGACGATAAATTCCACCCCCCATGTCATCTTCACGTGTCCACATAACTTTGACAGGCTTTTTGATAATGCTCGATAGTTCAGCCGCATCCAATGCAAAATCATTGTTTAATCTACGGCCAAAACCTCCACCCATTTTGGATAACTCTACTTCAACTTTCTTCTCATCGATCTTCAATAAAGACGCAACCGCTTTTTGGGCAGACTGAGGAACTTGAGTAGGACCGGCTAATATAACCGTTCCGTCAGCACGAACATCTGCAAAGAAGTTCATCGGCTCCATCGGGCTATGAGAAATAAAAGGACATTCGTACGTAGCTTCCACCACTTTAGCAGAACGAGCAAGAGCCGCTGCAAAATCGCCATCTTTTCGTTGAACCGTCGCCTTATCAGTCTTCATCCCTTCATCAAACCATTTCTGATGTGTTGAATCACTATCAAAATCGCCTGAGTTATATTTACATGAAACAGTACCACGAGCTTTCATCACTTCCCATGTGCTCTTTCCTACGATGGCTACTTTATTCTTAAATGAAACCACATCTACAATCCCTGGCATCTTAAGGGCATCAGCCGCATCAAAAGATTTCAATGTAGCTCCAAAAGGAGGACGAATGATTTGCGCAATCACCATCCCTGGCTTTTCAATATCCAAACCAAAAACCGGCTTTCCAGTGACAACACTTTGATTATCAACTCCCTTCGTACGCTTTCCAATAATCTGATAATCCTTTCTATTCTTGTACGTCACTTCCGTGGGTACTGGCAATTTAGAAGCAATGGCAACTAAAGAACCATAACTTGCTTTCTGACCTTTTGGTCCTAAAACAAATCCTTTTGACGTTTTACAAGTACTGGCATCCACATTCCATGTTTGTGCAGCTGCCTGAACGAACATCTTTCTAGCCGTCGCGCCCGCCTTGCGCAAACGCTCCCATGAATGCTTTAACGCACCACTTCCTCCGGTTAATTGACGCTCAAAATTTTGAGTATCTAAATTGGCCTGACGAACCTCAACATCCTTCCAATCCACATCTAGTTCCTCAGCCACAACCACAGGAAAGGCAGTCTTAATTCCTTGTCCTATTTCTGGATTTGGAGAATATAAAATTATTTTACCGCTTGGGTCAATCGCTAAAAAAGCATTAAACCGTCCTGATTCCATGGTTGTTTGAACCATAGAAACTTCTTTGCCGTTGGCTTGAAACCAATCAAAACCTAGGCAAAAGGCTCCACTAAATAAAGCCGTTTTCTGTATAAAAGATCTTCTTGTGCTTTTCATGATTAGGCTGATTTTTTAACAGTTGATTTAGTCTTTTTCTTTGAGGCTATTTCAGAAGCTAATTTCACAGCTTCTTGAATACGGTGATACGTACCGCAACGGCATATATTTCCAGACATTCCATCGACAATTTCTGTCTTAGAAGGATTAGGCTTCTTTTTCAACAAGGAAGCCGCGGTCATTATTTGTCCAGCCTGGCAATAACCACACTGCGGAACATCTAACTCATCCCAAGCCACTTGGACCGGATGATCTCCATGATCACTTAACCCTTCAATCGTCGTGATATCGGCATTTGCCACCGCTGAAATGGGTAGCACACATGAACGTGTAGCTTCTCCATTCACCCAAACGGTACAAGCACTGCATTGTGCAATGCCACAGCCGTATTTAGTCCCCTTTAGAGACATGTGATCCCGCAATGCCCACAAAAGTGGTGTATTCGGATCGATGTCCAAAGACATCTTTTTCTTGTTTACAGTTAGTTGAATACTCATGACTTTTTTTTCTTTTTTGCTGGTAAAATAGGTTCAACAATATCTTTAATTCTTAAATTTCTAAATCTCAACGAGTCACCATGACCTAAAAACCCAATATGTCCCGTTTTGTTTAATAATCCTGGATGTTCTTTGTGATCTGCAGTTCCCGACTTAGTTGCCTCTGCAATATCTCCATCTAAAATCACCTCACCATTTAAAATAACTTTGATTTTATTTCCTACGGCAATAACTTCTTGTTGGTTCCACTCGCCAACAGGTTTTAAAAATCCTTGCTTAGCAGCAATGATCCCATAAACCGATCCATGATATTGATACGGTTGTAATTTTGCGTAAATAGGTGCCGTATTATCCAAAATCTGTAATTCCATCGCCACATAAGCCGCATCACCTTCCAATGGCGCACGAATGCCTAAGCCATTATTGGCTCCAGGAGTTAATTGGAACTCAAATTTCATATGAAAATCGCCGTATTCCTTTTTCGAATATAAATTTCCTTTACCTCCTCTTTTAGGATAAATAGCTAACTCTCCATTTTCAGGAACATAATCAATCGTATTTCCAGTCCAATGAAACAAACTTGATCCATCAAACATGGGCTCAAAACCTTCAGATTTTTCTTGGTCTGAAACTTGATACGCAGGTTCAGGTGTCAATTCCTTTACATAAATATTGCGATACGTAATGTGATTTCCATGAGCTTGTAATTCAATCGCATCTTTTACAAAAATTGGAATTTTACGATCCCAAAAATTTTCTAATATTGATTGATCCACCACCAACTCCCCATTCAAATAAACCGTTACTCGCTCACCCTTCATGATAATTCGAAAGGTATTCCACTCGTCGATCGGGTTATCCGCTACTTTTAAGGGGTTTTTAGGGTTTTTAATATTATTGTATAAACCTCCAGAACCTACTTGAGCTCCCACATTGGTTCTTGCTAAATCCCAAATTTGGACTTGAGGAGATCCTCTTAAATAAATTCCAGCATCGCCATCTTTCTCGATTTTCCAATCCACATACATCTCAAAATCCTGATAGTCTTTTACCGAACACAGGTTTTCTCCATGACCCGTAAAATGCAATTCCTCGTCTTTGGCATACCAACCCGTACGCATCACGGCATCCGCCTTCATTTGTTTTTTAGCCAAAGTATCCGCCGACATATTTCTTCTTTTCACCGGATTGTCAACCAAACCTTTCCAACCGCGTAAATCTTGACCACTAAACATGGTGTAAAAACCGGTAGGCATTCCACCTTTAGCCAATATTTTTTGAACGGCTGATTTTTGATCTGCTTCTGATACAGCCGACATAGCTTCTTGCATCCACTCCCAAGTCATTTGACCCTGAAATTCCGGAGATGCCAAAAATATAGTCGCCAGTCCGTCCGCAGCAGTCGACTTAGAATTAGGCTCCTTTAATCCCAAATGCAAAGTTCTCATCGCATTTAATGTATTGCACTTCCCTAAACCCTTATAAATTTGATCGCGGATTTCCTTGTTTTCAGTCAATGCTAGCGCATTTCTGTATCGAAGAACTTGTTGGGTTACATTCGAGCCCGTCTTCCCATTAATACGAACAAAGGCACGCAATGCATTTTCATTTTTTAATTTCGCAGCCGCATAAAGCCAATTCAAATTTTCTACATCCTGAGCAAACGGGACAAAATTTTCTTTTTTATTTGCCTTGAGAGCCATTTTATTTATCTGTACTCCCAGCTCAGGATTACTTTTAAGAATAACCGTTACGCAGGCTTGAAGCGCAGCCACTTCATTTTCCAACATGGCATTGGATAATTTATCCGCAATCAATGTGAAATCTTGGGCAGTAGACCAATGAATTAAGCTTTGAAATCCAGCGGCTCTTGTAAAACCATTCGATTGTACAGCCCGCCAAACTTGGGGACGAATGCCATCCCAATGCCTATAAGAACCATAAATCATCAGAATTGCTTGTTGGTTCGGGCCCAACTTAGCAAAGTCCTTTACAAATTTCATAAAAAATGTATTGGCAGAAAGCGTTGAAAATGCCTCCCCAAGCGCGATGACATCGACACTCCCAACGGCCGCTAAATCCCATGCTTTCGGTAATGCCTGTAAACCCAAAGCCTTAATATGACTAATGACTACCTCCGTTTTTAAACTCGGTGATGTAGATAAGGCCACAGGCAAAGCCCATTTTGCTTTTAAATTACCTACAGCAACGACAAACATTTTTTGATGTGCCTCATCCCAGGTTTTTACAGACTTGGCTAATATCGGCAACAAAGCTGGTTGAGGATTTGACAATATTTTTTTCAACATATATCCCGATAATTCAGGATTCGCTTTGGCAAATTTACCTACTAGATAAGCTCCTGGATTTACTTCCTTTTGAATGATTAAATCGACCACTCGAATCTGAATAGCTGGTGGCAAATCATTTGAAAGAAACGATTTCAATTCAGCTAAACCATCTTTTTGGCGTTTTAAATAATCCAAATAAGCTTCTGTAGCCTGAGTTGGATCATATGCACCCTTTGCTTGTAAAGCTAAATTCTTCAATTTTTTCCCATCCTCAACACTTCCTTCTTTGGACAGTTTTCGTAACTGAATTTGAGTCTCACGAGATTCTTTCTGCTTATCGATGGGCGTTTGAGCCAGCAAACTGATTGGGATTAAAATACCCATCAGCATCATATAAATTATTTTATTTGTCTTCATTTTCTTCAAAATTAAAGAATATAGGGAGCTCGCATCGGTTGGTCCATCAGCTGTTTAGCTTCTTCGTCACCTACGATTTCCTGCTTAATTGGATCAAACTTAAGATTGCGATGCACACGCATGGCAATCAATCCAAGGTTAACAAGCGTACAAGATTTATGTCCATTAGCCTCATTTAAGGCAAATGTTTTTCTGTTTTTAACCGCATCAACAAAATCAGTTTGTTGGGCTGCTGGTTCAGGGAACTCGGCCAACTTACGATCCAAGTCTGGAATGTCCGTTTTGAAATTCTTATATAATTTTCCTTTAGGTCCCTCGATATAAGCTACCTTATCATCTTTTCCTTCTCCATCTAACACGATTTGACATCCATCCGCATACGTGTAGGTAATGCGATTAAAGATCCCAACCGCGTCTTTATCCTGAACGGGTGCATCCACTTCAATAAAGATCGGACTTGTATTATCTTTTCCCAACAAATATTGAACTGGATCCATGTAATGCTGCCCCATATCACCCAAAGCACCTCCATCATAATCCCAATACCCTCTAAATGTACCATGCGTACGGTGAACATGATATGGTTTATAAGGTGCTGGTCCCAGCCATGATTCGTAATCCAATTCCAATGGAACCGGCTGAGGTGTCAAATCCGTTTTTCCAATCCAATAAAATTTCCAATCAAATCCAGTATGCTTACTAATTGTCACCTTTAAAGGCCAACCTAATAATCCTGAATCCACTAATTTCTTTATGGGTTTCACGGGCGTATTCATCCCGTAAAAATTACTTTCAAACCTAAACCAGGTATTTAACCGAAAAATTCTGCCGTGTTGCTGAACAGCTTCCACTAACCTTTTTCCTTCTCCAATCGTACGCGTCATCGGTTTTTCACACCAAACATCTTTCCCTGCACGGGCCGCGTCAGCTGCAATAATTCCGTGCCAGTGAGGAGGAGTTGCGACGTGAACGATGTCCACTTCAGGCAATTGGATTAATTCTCTATAATCACTAAAAGCTTTGACTCCTTTTTCTACCTTATCGAGGCCCAACTGTAGATTTTTTTTATCTACATCACACATAGCCACCACGCGAGTACCGGCATAGGGTATATGTCCGCGGCCCATGCCTCCAGTTCCTACAATCGCTTTTGTTAATTGATCACTAGGAGCTAAAAAACCTTTACCTAACACATGACGGGGTACAATGCTAAAGGCGGTCAAACCAAGGACTGATTGTCCTAGAAATTTTCTTCTTGATACACTCATTTTGATTAAATAGGTTGAGATACCAAGTTATAAAAAAAAATGCAAAAAATAATCCTTTTCTTCTAAGTGAATAAAAGACAAAACCACAAAATAATAAAATCTTAATGTAAGCCTAAATATTAGACAAGAATGACAGTCAAACTACGTGCTCCATGGGCTCCTATGACCAAGGATTGCTCGATATCAGCTGTCTTTGAAGGACCTGAAAGAAACAGGCCAAAATCGGCGTAATTCCCATCCAAACGCTCATAAACTTCATGAAGCGTAGCTACAATCTCCGATTTAGCAACATAAATTACTAAATGTTGGCATATAAAGGGTGCCACTCGATTAGGTAAAAACTGATCCGATAACCAAATAGCACCATTCTCCGCAACACCAAACATTCCGTCAATTTCTAATACGTCAACGGCTTCTAAATCAAGGCCATTAGCCACCACATCCTGCGAAGTATAACGCTGCAAATCTGGATAAATTTCACTTAAGCGAGTGGCCGCTTCCTGCTTATTTTCGGCATCTACACAGATTGCGCCAACAATCGACAGGGAATTTTTAAAATCTCCCACAACATCTTGAGTGGCCTTATAGCTCTTGAAATCACCAGGATGAGCAATTTCTCTTTTCTCCAACGCTTGAATAGCCCCAAAAATTTCTGATCTAGAACTCATTTATTTTCGATTTTTATACCAAGATTGAAAACTCTCTTTAGGTGCTTCTGGCATTTCTCTTTGTTTGAACCAAGGATTCAAGCTATTATTTACAATGAAAGGAGCAAAACGCATCACCATACGACCCATATATCCGGCCATCTTGAAAATAGTTGGATTGGAAAACACAAAGGCCATTCCCTTCATCGACAAGGACTTACCTAATGGCGCTAATCCATCTTTCATTAAATCCTGACGCCAAAACCATAATTGCTCATGAATATTAATTTTCACGGGACACACATTGGAACATGATCCACAAAGTGTACTGGCAAAAGGTAAATCGACATTCGCCGACTTATCAAAATTAGGTGCTAAAATAGAACCGATCGGTCCAGCCACTGGCTGATGGTAACTATGACCCCCACTCCTACGATATACAGGACAGGTATTAAAACACGCAGCACAGCGAATGCACTTCAAGGAATTACGGAACTCGTCGCGGGCCAATTGGCGCGTGCGACCATTATCCACCAAAACAATATGCATTTCTTGTCCCTCGCGAGGTTTCGCAAAATGACTTGAATACGTGGTGATTAATTGGCCCGTAGCACTTCTAGCTAACAATCTCAAAAATACACCGAGATCCTTCCGCTTGGGAATCATTTTTTCTATGCCCATGCAAGCGATATGAACTTTGGCTAAATGCGCTCCCATATCGGCATTCCCCTCATTCGTGCACACCACAAATTCACCCGTCTCCGCCACAGCAAAATTAACGCCTGTGATGGCTACATTGGCTCCTAAAAAATACCCACGTAAATGTTGGCGTGCCGCCTCAGTCAAAAACTGAGGATCTTTATTTCCTTTTGGCGTTCCTAAAAATTCATGAAATGTTTCGCCAACATCCTCTTTCTTCAAGTGAATGGCAGGCAATACAATGTGACTAGGAACTTCATTTCTAAATTGGACTATGCGTTCACCCAAATCCGTATCCACTACCTCCACCCCTTTTTTGGTCAAAAAATCATTCAAATGACATTCTTCCGTCAACATGGATTTACTCTTCACTAATGCCTTTCCTCCATGTTTTGAAATGATCGAATGTACAATTTCATTATGTTCCTGGGCGTCTTTGGCCCAATGAACGATGATTCCATTTTTCTTAGCATTCGCCTCAAACTCCTCTAAATACTGACCCAAATTTGCCAAAGTATGGTCCTTTATTTGTGACGCTTGCTCGCGCAAAGCCTCCCACTCAGGCAATAATTTAGAAACTTTATCCCGTTTGGATCTTACAAACCAAAGGGTCTCATCATGCCAAGTCGTGCGCTCAGCATCTTCTATAAATTTCTCGGAAGCCTCCGCGTGATTAAGCATGATTTAATATTTCTACAATATGTTTCACTTGAACTTTTGACCCTTGTCTTTTTAAAATACCTTCCATGTGCATTAAGCAGGAAGTATCACCGCCCACAATAAATTCGATTCCGTTTTTCAAATGCGATTCCACTCGATCCTGCCCCATTCGCACAGAGACAGCCTCCTCGGTCACGCAAAAAGTACCCCCAAAACCACAACATTCATCCGCTCGCTCAGGGTACACATATTCCACGCCCTTAACTAAATCCAATAAAGAAGCTAGTTTGGAAAATGGCTTTTCATTTAACTCGGTCATCGAACTTAGGTGTAAGCCTCGCTGGCCATGGCAACTCTGATGCAAACCAATTTTATGCGGAAAATTAGCTGATAACGATTTTACCTTAAGTACATCCACTAAAAACTCACAAATTTCAAATACACTTTTTCTAATCTTTTCGGAAGGATGATGTTCCTTTAAATGCAAAATACAGGATCCTGATGGACCCACGATGTAATCAAACCCGTCAAAGTTTTTAGAAAAATTGGTATCACAACCTTCCGTGGAGGAAGCAAAACCAGAATTGGCCATGGGTTGGCCGCAACAAGTTTGATTGGAAGGCACGTGCACTTCTATCCCTAATTTTTCCAATAACTCAAGCGAAGCTATCGCCACCTGAGGGTAAAATTGGTCTACATAACAAGGTACAAATAGAGCTACACGCATGTTAAAATTTTTTAATTTTTACGAGATCCATTGGGATTTCATTGGTATTCCAAGTTTCATGCATCATCAATGCGGCTCCTAATGAGCTCGCCTGAGCAACTTCCGCCCCATAAATTTCAAATGAAGGAAAAGCATGCACTAAGAAATTCATATATAATGGGTTTTTACTAAATCCTCCGTCGACTAATATCTTGGTCACTGGAGTACCTGCTTTCAACAACAACCTCAATGAAAATATTTGTTGGCACGCCAAATCAATCATCAATTGCACATAAGCTAACTCGTATGTCGGGAATTTGTTTAGATCTCTAACATTAAAAGCACAATCCACCAAATAATCCATATGCGCTTGCTCAACCGAAGGAATATTTTTCATTTGATCATCCAAAATCGCTAGATAAGAAGTTTCAAATTCCACAGTTTTATAGTGAGTTGGCGATACTTGATAATGCTCTTGTAATCTCTTAATTTGAATCTCATGGGTATTTCCTGCAAATAAACGAGCCGCCTTTACAGGTTTCCCATTCCCTTGTAAAAAACATAAGACATCATTTTTCAACTCGATTGCTGACAATGGTTTTTCATCAAAGGGATTCATAGCAATACACCAAGTCCCCGTAGATAACAGTAAAAAAGGAGAATCCATTACACGCAAATAAGGAACTAATGCGGATGAAGAATCATGTAAACCTAAACCCACTGGAATATTTGTTTCCTCATTCAGATAGGATGTATTTGAGGGCGCTATTTCGGGCAATTTATTTCTTAGGCCAAAATCGGTCACCCAATCGTGATACGTTTTTTTATCAAAATCCCAAAGGGCAGTATGACAGCCAATCGACGTGATTTCAGAAACAAAATTTCCTGTAAAAATGGACGATAAAAAATTAGGCCAATGCATAACCCACCTGGTTTTACTCCAAACATCAGGGCCAACTTTAGACACTCGGAAGGCCTGAAGTCCTGAATTCAAATTACCTAAAATGGGTGAAGCAGTTGCACGAGCAAATTCATCATCTCCCCCATAGTTTGAATAGGGGAAAAGCCCCTCAGGAAAAGCTTTTAAATAATTATAGAGAGGACTAACCGCATGACCTTTTTCGTCAACAAACACGACGGTTGCCCCATAGCCAGAAAAATTAAGTGCACATATTTTATATTCAGGAAGGGCATTGATTTCAGCAAAAGTCTGCAACATCCACGAACGAACGGCTGGTAGATCCTCCCCTAGGAAACCATCCTCATCAGGAATTTCATTGAAATTTTGTTGGCGTTCAAAGACAATCTGGTACGATTCATTCCAAAGGAAAACTTTTTTATTTGTTTTACCAATGTCAAAAACTGCCATGACCTTCATGCGATCCCCCATTATAATCCAGTAGCCTGCGTTTTTTCTCCGCGCGTTTCGATCAATTTTGCACGCGCATTTGTATTTCTAAAATATGCCAAAGGATCCAAAGCTCCCCCTAATTCCAAACGAGCCTGAGCTACGAGTGAACGTACATCTGTCCTAAAAGCGGCTTGTAAAATTTCTTGGCATTTTACGACATCATTTTCGTCACGGGCAATTTCCAATGCTTTTTGATCCACTAATAAAGCCTGAGCATAGGCAATTTGAATGGCTTCAACAGATTGCATTAAGTCTTCTAAGGGATCCTTCACATTGTGTGAAGCATCGATCATCCAACCAAGGTCTTTTGCGTGGTTCATTCCATTCGCATCCATTCCTTCCACTAATTCGTTGAAAATCAAAAACAACTGATAAGGCTTAATAGATCCAGCAGTTAAATCGTCATCTCCATATTTGGAATCATTGAAATGGAATCCACCTAATTTACCTTCCATCAACAAGATTGATACAATTTGCTCAATGTTTGCGTTAGGTAAATGATGGCCTAAATCTACTAAAGTATACGCTTTCGGACCTAATTTATTTACCATGGAATAGGAAGCACCCCAGTCACCTACGGTCGTCGAATAGAAATTAGGCTCATAGGCTTTATATTCTAAATATAATTTCCAATCAGAAGGCAATGCCGCATAAATCTCTTCTAAACTCTCAACCGTTCTTTGATATGTTTTTCTGAAATTCAATTGGCCAGGAAAACAAGAGCCGTCGGACAACCAAACCGTTAAGGATTTAGAACCCAAACTTACACCATGTTTAATAACTTCAATATTATGATCGATGGCTTGCTTACGCGTTGCCTTAGAAACGTGTTGCAAAGACCCGAATTTATACGAAAGCGCTTGGCCCGATTGGTCCTGAAACGTATTTGAATTCACTGCGTCAAAGGCTAAACCATGCTGAGCAGCCAAGGTCATAATGGCCTTAGGATCCGAGGGAATATCCCATGGAATATGCAATGAGATGGCACCTGAAGATTTATTCAACGAGTGCAACAAACCAACATCAGCGATTTTCTCCTCTAAATTTCTAGGCTCACCTCCCGCTGAAAAACGCCCAAATCGTGTCCCTCCTGTGCCTAGAGCCCAAGAAGGAATCGCAATTTGAAAATCTTTCAATTTTTGAACAAGACTAGAAGGCACACTCACCTCACTGGTCAGAAATTCAAGTTGGCGTTTATGCCTCCCTACTAAACCTTCATTATGACTCGAAATATCCATATCTATCTTAAAAAACCAGCGGCCACTCCACCATCTACATTCAAGGCATTTCCAGTCGACTTGCTCAATAAACCACCCACAAAAGCAAAACATGCATTGGCGATGTCCTCTGGCAATACCGACTTATTTAAAATAGTTCTTTTGGCATAAAAAGAAGGTAATTCAGCCACGGTAATTCCGTAAGCTTTCGCTCTTCCTTCGGCCCAACCGCCTGCCCAAATATTGGAATCAGCGATAACAGCATCTGGATTTACCGTGTTTACGCGAATTTGATCTTCGCCAAGTTCAGCGGCCAACAACCTAGTCATGTGTGCTTGAGCAGCTTTGGCTGATCCATACCCCACATTGTTAGGTCCGGCAACAAATGCATTTTTAGAAACAATATTGATAATATCGCCCCCTAAGCCTTGCTTTCTCATGATGGCAACGGCTGCCTGAGATACCAAATATTGACCCTTCACTAAAATATCATACAAGCGATCCCAATCTTCTTGGGTATGCTCTAAAATTCCTTTTGAAATACTTATTCCGGCATTATTAACAATCAAATCTATCCCGCCAAAAGCTAAACTAGCATCCTTCAAAGCTTGCTCGATCGATGCTTGACTCGTCACATCGGCGATCACCGTGGTCACTGAATCACGGCCAAATAAACCAATAAACTCATCTTTAGCCTCAGCCAAACGATCCGGATTGACATCATTTAAAACAATGCAAGCTCCTTCTTCAGCCATTTTCTTGGCAATCGCCTTTCCGATACCTCCCGCAGATCCCGTAACAAAAGCCACTCGGCCCGACAAAGATTTAGGCTTAGGCATTCGTTGCAATTTAGCTTCTTCTAACAGCCAATATTCAATATCAAATGCTTCTTGGCGTGGCAATGACGTATACGAAGAAATCGCCTCCGCTCCACGCATCACATTAATGGCATTTAAATAAAACTCATTTGCCACACGAGAGGTCTGCTTATCTTTCGCAAAAGTAAACATTCCGACTCCGGGATATAAAATAACCACAGGATTTGGATCTCTCATGGCTGGACTATTCGGATGTTTACATGTCTCATGGTATGAGGCATACATATCGCGATATGCCACAAATAATGGCTCTAACTGAGCTTTAATGGCATTTAAATCACTAAGATCTTGATCCGGTGTAAGGTTCAAAACCAAAGGAGAAATTTTCGTTCTCAAGAAATGGTCTGGACAAGACGTACCTAATGGTGCTAAACGATCCAAATCATTTGAATTGATATATTTTAAAATACGCTCATCATCTGAAAAATGACCAATCATCTGTACATGAGATGAACAGAAACCTCTCAAAATAGGCGCTAAAGCTGATGCTTGAGCCTTGCGCGCTTCTGGAGCAAGACTTGAGATTTTTGATCCACCAAAAACAGGACGAGCAACACCCTCTTTGGAAGCTATATATTCAGCACATTTTTCAATGACTTCTAAGGTATTGATGTAACAATCATAAGAAGTATCAGCCCAGGTAAATAACCCATGGGAACCTAACATAATTCCTTTCAATGCAACACCTCTTGAAGCCGCTTCTGAAAGACATGCTCTCAACTGCAAACCTAAATCGTATCCTGGTCGTTGCCAGCCGACCCAACCAATTTGCCCACCAAACAACTCATCCGTTATTTTTTTACCATCTTTCGCTGCTGCTATGGCAATAGCCGCATCTGGATGAAGGTGATCTATATGTTTAAATGGTAAAAATCCATGTAATGGGGTATCAATGGACGGGGCTTTTGACGCTAAATCAAAAATGCAATAATTGAACAATTCAACCATTTCATCTTCATGTTCCAAACCGCGATATACATTTTCTAAAGAATTGAATCGGTCCATGTACAATGCCGCACAACCCGACTTTTTTAAGGTACCAATGTCTCCTCCAGATCCTTTTATCCACATCACATCCGTCTCAGAACCAGTCAAAGGGTCTTTATCTTTTATCTTAACGGAAGTGTTTCCTCCTCCATAATTTGTTAGGCGCAAATCAGCACCCAATAAATTAGATCGGTAAATAAACAAATCCACCTCTTTGCCTTTCATCGCTTCGGCTTTTGCGTCGTCCCAGAGGTATGAAACGTGATTGTATTTTTTTGACATTGTCTTAAATTAATTATTTAATACGAAGTAGTATAACAATAAATTGGTATCAAAAATAAGTAGAAATTAAAGCCCAACAATCCTAATAGGCATAAGGATAGTCTTATTTTTTCAATTTCTTAACATTCATTGCTTGATCGAAATAATCCACGACCAAATGACTCAATGCTTTTACGCCAACTTGAAATTGTGATTCGTCTAAATAAAAGTCAGGCGTGTGGTGCGCAGCTACTTCGGTGGCCTTTTTGCCCGCAGGCCTTGCCCCCAAAAAGAAGAAAATACCAGGTACTTTTTCTTGGAAATAACTGAAGTCTTCCGCCCCCATGTGCGCATGAATTAAACTAACGCCTTCTTTTCCATTGATACTAACCAAAGTAGGCAGCATGTTTTCAACTAATTTAGGATTATTGTAAGTCACTGGATATCCCGTACCTATCGTAACATCGGCCTTCCCTCCCCCACTTAGGGCAATATTAGTGGCAATTTCGTTGATTCGGCGATGTACTAACTCTCTTTGAGCGGGATCGAAGGTCCGAATTGTACCAATCATATGAGCACTTTCTGGAATGATATTCTGACGAATACCACTGTGAATAGCCCCTACAGTCACAATAGCAGGATTTTCTGAAATATTAACACTCCTTGAAACAATCGTCTGCAAACCCAAAACAATTTGAGATGAAATAACAATGGGGTCTACTCCCGCCCAAGGATAAGCCCCATGCGCTTGCTTTCCATTGACCTTAATATCTAATTGGTCCACGCCAGCCATCGTCGCTTCAGGTTTATATTCGATTAAACCTAAATCGGACTGCGCTTCAATATGTAAACCAAAAATAGCATCGACTTTAGGATTTTCTAAAACCCCTTCTTTCACCATCAATTCTGCCCCTGAGATAATTTTCTCTCCTTTTTCATTATACACTCCTTCCTCTGATGGTTGAAAAATAAACTTAACCGTACCGGCTAAATTAGCCTTTTCTGAAGCTAAAATTTGAGCTACCGCCATCAACATCGCCACATGTGAATCATGACCACAGGCATGCATAACGCCTGTTTTTTGACCGTTGTAGACTACTTCCACTTTCGATTTAAACGGCAAATTTCCACGTTCAGTCACGGGCAAAGCGTCCATATCAGCACGCAACGCAACCACCGGACCTGGTTTAGCACCTCGCAAAATTCCAACTACACCCGTGATAGCCACTTTTTCTTGTACTTCTAAACCTAACGATTTTAAGTGTGCTGCGATAATCCCAGCCGTCCTAAACTCTTGATTTCCTAATTCAGGATGCTCATGAAAATCGCGGCGCCAAGCAATTACTTGATCTTTGAGCGCATCAGATTTTTGATTAATGACAGGCTTCAAAGCCGTTTGCGCATTGACCAGTGAAAAATGCAAAATAAATGACGCGAGTAATAGAAATTGTTTTTTCATTTTATGTCGTTGATATTCAAAAATTTATTTCACTTTAATTGCGAATAAAAAAGTCCTAAGAATAAAGTACAAAGCTTAGATTTATCTCAGAATTAAATTCGATTTTCCGCTGTGCAACTAATCTTAGGACTCAATATTAAAATTAAATGAAGGTATTATTTATACCCCCACTTTTTCATGATTTGTAAATCTTCTTTTACACAATCAATCGGAGCAATTCCTTGGTATGCTTCTTGTTCAATAATGAAATGTTTAGTTCCACCCAAAGTGTCGCCCAACTTCACCATTTCCAACACATTAATGATTCCTTTGCCTAAAATAGTACTTTCGTATTTATCCTCACCCGCTTTAGAAACAATTTCATCTTTCACGTGCATGGATACAAAACGGCCCGGCCATTTTTTCAAAATTTCGGCTGGAACACCACCTCCATTAATCATATTACCTATGTCTAATTGCTGCGTCACTAATTTAGGATCCGTGTTATTTAACATGATATCATAAAGCAATTCGCCTTCTAATTTTTCAGAAAATTCGAAATCATGGTTGTGATACCCGAATTTCATGTCAAATTTTTGACATAATTCTCCAGACTTATTAAATATGTCCATGTATTTCAAAAGCAAATTTTTGTCTTTTCGAATTCCCATGTCGATCGATGGGCTAATGACAAATTCCTGACCACATGTAGCCGCATCTTCCACGGTATTTTTCCATAAGTCAGTAAAGTCTTTTTTCGAATCATCCCAGTGTGGTTTTCCCATAACCGTGTGACCCGATGGCATTTTTAATCCTAAACCATCTAAGCGTTTTTTAAATTCCTGCGCGGACCAACCGTAGAACTTGCGATTAACGTAGTTTGCGTGTTCCACAAACTTATACCCCATCTCGGCCAATTTCGTCAAAGTCCCCATGGGATCTGTATTCATTTCAGCGCGAATGGAATACAATTGAATACCTACTAGTTTTTTATATTTGGCTGCAGCCAAAGATTGTAAGGCCGGAGAGGCGATAGCGATAGCTCCAAGGCCAAAAGCACTTTTTCTTAAAAAAGATCGTCTTGATGAATTCATAATTAGGTTTTTTTATAGGTTTAAACTTAACAATTCTATTTCAATTTTACAAAAATCGCGTAACTTCGGACCATGCAACCTCTCGCTGAACGAATGCGTCCCACCTCTTTGGAGGATTATATTGGCCAAGAAAAGGTCATTGGCCCAAACGCTCCTTTAAGAAAAGCGATTGACGCAGGTCATTTACCCTCATGCATTCTTTGGGGTCCACCG
The DNA here is from genome assembly GCA_005791165.1 of Cytophagaceae bacterium. Taxonomy (GTDB): domain Bacteria; phylum Bacteroidota; class Bacteroidia; order Cytophagales; family Spirosomataceae; genus Aquirufa. Next base: position 42,665 of record SXXW01000020.1, on the reverse strand, counting down.
GGGGTAGGAAAAACAACTTTAGCTACCTTATTAGCTGGTGCCTTAAAGCGAACCATTTATACTCTTTCCGCTGTACAATCCGGAGTAAAAGAGGTCCGCGAAACGCTAGAAATGGCGAAGAAAAACCGAATGTTTAATCCACAATCTCCCATCTTATTTATAGACGAGATTCATCGTTTTTCTAAATCCCAACAAGATTCCTTGCTCAATGCCGTCGAAAAAGGAGTGGTTACTTTAGTCGGGGCAACCACGGAAAATCCTTCTTTTGAAGTTATATCGGCCTTATTGTCTCGTTGCCAAGTCTATGTGCTGGAATCTTTGGAGTCGAAACATCTCCAACAAATGTTAGAAAAGGCCATCGAAAAAGATCCACTCTTCAAATCTAAAAAAATAGATTTAAAAGAAACAGATGCCCTATTTCATTTTTCTGGAGGCGATGGACGGAAATTATACAACCTTTTTGAGTTATTAATTTCCTCTGAGAATTCAGATAAATTAGAAATCACTAATGCGCTCGTCACGGAAAGGCTTCAAAAAAATTTGGCCTTATACGATAAAGATGGCGAGCAACATTATGACATCATTTCCGCCTTTATCAAATCCATCCGAGGTTCCGATCCAGACGCGGCTGTTTATTGGCTTGCGCGCATGTTGGTTGGCGGAGAATCCCTGGAGTTTATTGGACGCCGACTATTAATTTTAGCTTCCGAAGATATTGGCCTAGCTAATCCAAATGCGCTTTTGATGGCACAAACATGTTTCGAGGCTATTCGTGTGATTGGAAATCCGGAGTCTAGAATTATTTTATCCCAAACCGTTATCTATTTAGCTTCTTCCCCAAAAAGTAATTCGGCTTATAAAGCCATTAATCAAGCGATGGATTATGTGCAGAAAACTGGAAATTTACCTGTACCTCTGCATTTGCGAAATGCGCCCACCAGGTTAATGAAGGATTTGAATTATGGGGCCGATTACAAATATCCGCATGATTTTCCGGGCAATTTTGTCGAACAAAATTATTTTCCTGAGGTGGACAAAAAGCCGATTTTTTATAGCCCTGGAAAAAATGCAAACGAAGATAAGTTGGCAAAAATCAATCGTGACACTCCATCATAAGCAAAGCGCCTGATTGATAGGAAATTTTCACGATTCCATCTGATTTGGATTGATTGCTGGAGCTAGTTTGTTGGCCCAACACTAATACCGGGTGATTTAATTCATACACTAGACCTTGGCTTTTAACCTCCTTGGCTTCTCCATACGGAATTAATGACAGGGGCGTTCCTGCAGGATACCACTTTTCGAAATGTTTGGGCAGTAAATAACTCGTGGAATAATCATCAAAAAAGACAATTTTCAATTGCTCCCCATAACGAACCAATGAATGAAAATTATTTAAGGTATGATCCATTCGCTTTCCCGTAGCCCATACCACATTCACCGCAGGATAACCTTCCTCTAATAAATAATCAAAGGCTTTTTCTAAATCCGTTTTATTTTGATCTGGAGTATGAATTTTTTTCAAAGGATAATGATCAAATTCATGAGAATGATTTGTCGCATGGTCAAAGTCACCCAGCCACACATCGACTTTAATCCCTAAATCAATAACGCGCTGAATGGCGCCATCTAAAACGACGACGGTGGGCGACCATTCCAACAATTGCTCCAATAAATCCATGGAACATTCTTCCCCATTGGCAATAATAAGCGCCGGTTCTTGCTTGTCGCGAATGATGTGATGAGAGGACATATTAAGACTTAAAATCAGATTTACCTCCTGTTTTAGAGATCAATTTCGTTTCTTTAATGACAATTCCTTTGGAAATCGATTTACACATATCATACACCGTTAAGGCCGCGATGCTGGCTCCCACCAACGCTTCCATCTCCACTCCTGTTTTAGCTTCTAGTCGGCAAATACATGTGATAATCACCTGATCTTCGCTGGTTTCAAATTCAAATTTACAGGAATCTAGGCCTAATGGGTGACACAAAGGAATCAGGTCAGCTGTTTTTTTGGCTCCCATAGTTCCGGCAATAGTCGCGGTTTGAATAATACCCCCTTTCTTGGTTTGCCATCCCGCTAAAGATAATTGGGATGCGACTTCCTCTCCTAAATAAACGATCGATTGAGCGCGAGCTTCACGAACCGTTTCATTTTTAGCACTTACATCCACCATGCCTGGTTGGCCATTTTCATCTAAATGAGAGAAGGAATTTGACATATTAAAATAAATTTGTCAACAAAAATACATGACTATGTTTCATTTTAACGATTTTTTTAGAAATTTATAGAAATAGCGTTTCCAAAATGATTAACCCAAACGAGGCTCTTAATTTGATTCAAGGTTTAATTGTACCCCAACAGGTACAAAATGTAGCGATTCAAGACGCCATAGGGTTGATCCTTGCAGAAGATTTATCGGCCGACAGAGACTTCCCTCCTTTTAATCGGGCGATGATGGATGGCATTGCCATCAATAATACCGCGATAAAAAAATGGTTGATTGAGGACATTGCGTTCGCGGGAGAACCTCAAAAACAATTAAGCAATTCAGATGCTGCCGTCGAAATTATGACAGGGGCTCCGGTTCCATTAGAATGCAGCAGTATTATTAAAATTGAGGATATTGTATTTTTTGAATTAGCCGGAGAAAAATGGGCGGAATATGTAGGTCTAGATACCATAAAACAAGGCCAATTCGTCCACGCCCAAGCGAGTGATTGCAAGCAAAACGACCTCATTCTTTCCTCTGGCACTAAAATAGGTCCTGTGGAAATTGCCATTGCAGCGACTATTGGGAAATCGGAATTAAGCGTTTTAAAAAAACCTGGTATCGCTATTTTTTCGACAGGCGATGAAATTGTCGGCATCCATGAAAAGCCAGAGGCACATCAAATACGCAGTTCCAATTCTGTTATGTTGGAATCTGTCCTGAAATCACATGGCTTTTCTACGACAGTCGCTCATATAAAAGATGAAAAAAGCGTCGTCGAGAAATCTTTGGAATCTGCTTTAGAAAAGCATGAAATCCTATTGCTTTCAGGGGGCGTATCCGCCGGCAAAAAAGATTTTATTCCGGAAGTTTTAGCAGAACTTGGCTTTAAACCTGTCTTTCATAAAATAGCCCAAAAACCGGGCAAACCACTTTATGTGGGAAATAGAGCCGATGGGCGATTGGTATTTGCATTTCCTGGAAATCCAATATCCACATTAACCTGTTTCTGGATTTATTTTTTACCTTGGTTGCTTGGAAATAAATTGATTCTATCCACGATACCGGTGGTTAATTTGCCTGCCTCAAATCCAAAATTAGATCAATGGCTGCCCGTAAAAATAAAAGGGGGCCAAGCAGAAACCCTGAAAAATAATGGATCAGGGGATTTATTTCATTGGAAATTTGCAGATGGCTTGGTGTGGCAAAAAGCGGGGTCAACAGACCAATCACTTCCATTTTTTCCTTTAAGACCCTGATATGGAAATAAAAATACATGCCTTTGACTTAAAGTTAAAACATACCTTTTCCATCACACATGAATCAAGGGATGTTCAACCGACCTTAATCGTGGAGCTTTGTTGGCACGGCAAAAGTGGATTCGGCGAAGCCACAGAAACGCCCTATTATGGCGTCAGCATGGAAAAAATGATTGATCAGTTGACGAGCATTAAAGGAATTCTACCAACCGATATTTTACCACATCCGCATGATTTTTGGAAATTAATGTCGCAGCATTTATTGGATGATCATCCTTTTGCCTTATGTGCCATAGATGTGGCTTATTGGGATTTATGGGGCAAAATGCATGAGAAACCCTTGTATGAAATGTGGGGTTATTCGACTGCAAAAAACATCCTTACTGACTATACGATCGGCATGGATTCCATCGAGAAAATGATTGAAAAAATGCATGAGGTACCTTTCCCATTATATAAAATTAAATTAGGTACTGATCTTGATTTAGAGATCATCGAGGCTTTGCGAAAGGAAACGGATGCGATTTTTAGGGTTGACGCCAATACGGCTTGGACACCTGAACAAACCATTTATTTTTCATCCGTCTTGAAAGATTTGGGAGTAGAGTTCATCGAGCAGCCATTAAAAGCGGATGATTGGGCTGGCATGAAAAAGGTTTTTGAACAATCTGCGCTACCCATCATGGCTGATGAAAGTTGTATATTAGAACAAGATGTGGAGAAATGCGTAGGCTATTTCCATGGAGTGAATATTAAACTGATGAAATGTGGGGGCCTCACGCCGGCCTTAAGAATGATCAAAAAAGCCAAGTCATTAGGGTTAAAAGTGATGGTGGGTTGCATGACAGAATCGACGATTGGCTGTTCGGCGATAGCCCAATTAGTTCCTCAATTAGATTTTGTGGACATGGACGGTTGCCTTTTGGTCGACGATGTCATTTCAAGAGGCATTCGCATTGATTACGGAAAAATTATTTATTCTAAAATCGCCGGTACCGGGGCTGAATTAATAAAGCGCAATTGACAAGCTACCAATTACATAGTGACCACATTCCCGGAAGATGGGTCGAACACGAAGGCAAAAAACTTCGTTGGCTCGGGGGTACCAACTATCTTTCTATCGGGACACATCCATTATTTCAGGAAAAGTTAAACGAGGGAATAAAAAAGTTTTTGCAAAATTGGGGAAGCTCCAGGCGAAATAATTTACAACTATCCGTTTGGGAAGAGCTAGAAGATTTATTCGCCAAAAAATACGATAGGCCAGCGGCCGCATTAAGTTCATCGGGGATGTTGGCCGGACAAACGGCACTCCAAATAGCGTTCCAACTAAACCCAAAGGCTTTATTAAACATTGCGCCTAATACGCACCCAGCATTATGGAACAGGCCCTACCAGCCATTTAATGGGACTTTTAATAAGTGGGAAGTCACCTTGGTACCCACTGATATTATTGCCATAGATGGTACCGGATCCCCTTGGGTGGAAGGAATCGATTTCGACTTTGCGGCTTCTTTGGCAAAGGAGAATTTTCTACTGGTCGACGAATCTCACCGAATTGGCATCCAAGATATTGGTATAACAACGGAAGCCAATTTGATTCAAACTGCCTCCTTATCAAAAGCTTATGGAATTCCAGCCGGGATCATTTTGGGAGACGTGGCATTAATAGACCAACTAAAATCAGATCCTTTTTGGGTAGGTTCGTCCCCACCTAATCCGGCATTTTGCTATGCATGTTTACATGCACAAGAGGCCTACGAGGAACAATTGGGCCAATTAAAACATTCCATCAAATTAATGGATGAGGGGCTGAAAGAAATAAACAAGTCCATCAAAAGATTGCATGGGTATCCGACATTTTGTTCTTCTTCACCCGACTTATTTGAGTATTTAAAAGGCAAAGGATTTTTGACTAATCAATTTTCTTATCCCAATATTAACGCACCCGCCATTTGTAGAGCCACCGTTAGCAGTTCATTAACTGATGAGGATATGGTTGAGTTAATTGACGCATTAATAAACTTCAAAGATGCTTAAAAACATATTTCTGATTAGTTTATTGATCAATAGTATGCTCGTAAAAGCACAGGATAATCCTTTAGCTTCGATATTGAAATCGGAGAAATTCAAACAGATTACAGAAAATCCATTAAAATATAGAGTTCAGATATTGTATACTGAAATCAATCGGGACAGGCATAACAAACCCTCACTCAAAACGTATTCCTATCGAACAGATTCCAAAGAATATTTCTACCCGGCTAGTACCGTTAAATTAGCCGCGAGTGTCTTGGCTTTAGAGAAAATAAATGCGTTGAAATTAGACAAAAATTGGTTCATGTATACGCAGAAAAGTCGGGAGGGCCAACAAGAAATAACTCAGGACCTTAGCGCTGAAAGCGGAAAACCCAGCGTGGCGCATTACATCAAAAAGATATTACTCGTTTCGGATAATGAAGCGTACAATCGGCTTTATGAGTTTCTGGGGCAAAAAAAATTTAACCAATCCATGAAATCAAAGGGATTTAAAGGGGTGAGATTTACGCATCGACTGCAAGTTCCCATGACGCCTTTTGAGAATCAATTTACGAATCCGGTCGAGATTGTGGACACGACAGGTCGCACACGATATTTTCAAGAAGCCGCGTTTAATGATCAAGCCATCTTTTCAAAAAAACCCATTTTATTGGGTCAAGGATTCATGAATTCACAGGGTCAAATTGAGCAAACACCCTATGATTTTACCTTAAAAAATGCATTTCCTTTAGCGACTCAGCATGAATTTTTGCAGAGACTTATGTTGCCAGAGGCCTTTCCGACAAAGAAAAAATTTAATTTAACGAAAGAAGATTATGCATTCCTATATCAATACATGTCGCAATATCCCACGGAAACCAGGTATCCCAACTACCTCATAGACTCGACCTTCCATTCAACGTATTGTAAATTTATTTATTACGGTGCCGATACAAATGAGCCCTTAAATAAGAACCTTAGAATTTTCAATAAAGTTGGGGATGCCTATGGATTTTTGTTGGACAATGCCTATGTGGTCGACTTTGAAAACCAAATAGAATTTATGGTTTCGGCTGTTATTTTGTGTAATGAAGATGAAATATTTAATGATGACCGCTATGAGTATTATCAGATTGGATTCCCATTTTTTAAACAATTAGGGCAGGAAATTCATGCTTATGAAATGAAACGGCCTAAAAAATATTCGCCTAAATTGGATCATTTAAAAATCAAATACGAGAGATGAAATAACTTGAACGGTTCAATAACTCGATACATTCAAATTAATTTTGATGATTAAATAGAATAAAATTTAATGGCATTATCATGAAACATTTTCTTTTGTTCTATGTAAGGCCTGTTTTTTACGATCTCTTTTAGAATATTGACCCATTCTTCAAGTTTGTTGCTTTTGAGGCACCAAGGCCAGTCGCTTGCGAACATGACCCGGTCAGGGCCAAAAATATCCAGACAATGATTGATTCCTGGAGCCAATGTTTTGGCAGTTTTAGGGTAGCCAGATGAAGTAGAAATTATACCTGAAATTTTACAAACCACATTTTCGTTCTCGGCCACAGTTTTCATGGCAGTGATCCATTCATTGGCATCATGATTCGGTTTTTCGCTTATTGAGGATGGATCAAAAAATGCTCTTGGGTCAGCATTGCCACAGTGGTTTACTAGGAATTTTGTACCGGGACATGTCTTGATGAGTTTGGCCATCGAAGGCAGCCAGGCTGGTGAAATTTCGAAGTCGAGGCTCAAATTAAGCTTGCCCAGTAATTTTATATTTTTAATGATCTGCGGATTCTTCATATCTGCTATTGAGCTGAAACCACATCTAACTCCTTTGATATAAGGTGAGTCTTTAAACTGTGAGATGTAGGTTTCAAACTCCGGACTTTTCAAATCTCCACTAATAACAGCACCTCTTGTTGGGTTTTTTGTGTCTTTACATATTTCAATGGCATAAAGAGCTTCCTCATGGCGTCGGGCTGCGGGTACCCCCACTTCCATATAAATACTTTTCACCATATTGACATTTCGAGTGGCTTCCAAATAAGCCTTCAAGTCATAATTGCCGGGCACTGGTGTTGATGTCCAGTCTTTGCCGAATCGTAGCAGGTCGGCAAGGTGCTGGTGAGTATCTACAAGTGGTATTTTCTTTAATGAATGGGATGCTTTTAGGACGGAGCTTCCTTTGATTGAAGCAATGGCTAGCACAGATACTGAAGCCAGAAATTTTTTTCTATTCATTATAGTAGACTGGTTTTGATTTTAAAGATATCAATATACAATAAAAATAAATCTGCTATGAAATAGGCTTATAAATAAAAATTAGTCCAAAGCAAAAAAACAGATTCCTATAAAACATATAGCTTGATACATTACCATCAATTTTAATCCATCTTAGCAAATCAAAATTTTCAAATAAAATACCCCTTTTATATAAAAATAATAATATCTTTAGATTCATTCTTTTACTAAAATGTAATTAACCCTGTTGTAACTCTTCTTTTTTTACTAAAAAATATAAAGGCGTGAATGAATTAAGAAAACGTAAGGATAATTCAAGTGATATCGCACTTTGGAACCAATTAAGGTTGGGAAACGAAGAGGCATTTTCCTCGTTATTTGAAAGGTATTATAGTACGCTAGTTAATTACGGTAAAACGTTAATGACTGGAGAAGATCGAGTAAAGGATTGCGTACAAGATGTATTTGTTAATATTTGGACGTATCGCTATAAACTATACAAACTAAATGAGGCCATCTTAGTTAAAGCGTATTTACTTTCGAGTGTACGAAAGAGAATAGCTAGGCTTCATCATCGCGAACATATTTTTTCAAATATCAAAAACATTGATTCCCTAGAATTTTTATTTGATTTTTCCATTGAAGACCGCTTGATAGCTGATGAGACAACAGCTAAAAAAGTGGAACAATTAAATAAAAGCATTAATCAGCTTTCGGATCGACAAAAGGAGGCCATTTATTTGCGTTACCAATATGGCCTTGCGGTCGATCAAGTAGCTGAAGTGCTAAACTTAAATTACCAGTCTACAAAAAATCTTATTCATCGGGCGATTCTTCAGCTCCGTAAAGATTTCCCAATTTCAGTTTTATTTCTACTCTTGAACTTTTCCTTAAATTAATTTAAAAAAAAAGTTCAATTTCGTGAGTACCAAAATAAATTCGTGGCCTCTCTATATTTGAAAACACAATACAAATGCAAAAACGAGATTTCTACGAGAATATAGAAGATTTTTTATCAGATGAGTCTTTTCAAAAATGGGTTAAAGGAAATGATGATCCTTTAAATTGGAGCGAATGGACTGTGGAAAATCCATATCGTGCCAAATTGGTAGAGGAAGCTCGACTATGGATTATCGGAATGAAAGTTGAGCAGACACCCTTAACTAATCAAGAAACACAAAAGTCACTTCAAAAAGTTTGGAAAAAAATCGGACGGTCTAATGAGGAGCGTCCTGATAAATTGATTTGGCATAATACCTGGTTTAGAACTGCAGCTGCCGTTTTTGTTGTGGGTTTGGCTGCACTTTTATATTACGCTAATTTGTCAAGTACTCAAATTACAACCATTACTTATCAAGAGTTGATCAAAAGTGATTCAAATGGGTTAATTGAACAAACCAATAATTCGGATAAACCCCAACTCATTACATTATCTGATGCAAGTTCTGCTTTACTTCAGCCCAATAGTAAACTTAGTTATCCTAAAATATTTACAGGAAATGAACGCAAAATTTATCTTTCTGGTGAAGGCTTTTTTGAAATTAGCAAAGATCAAAATAGAGCCTTTTATGTCTATGCTAATGAAACTGTCACGAAAGTATATGGAACAAGTTTTAGGGTTATCGCATATGCGAATCAACCAAACGTTCAAGTATTGGTGCGTACGGGTAAAGTAAAAGTGAGTTCAAATCAAAATATTCGCAATGCCACTTTAGAAGAAGTCATGCTTTTACCTAACCAAGCGGCCAGGTTTGTTAGAAAAGAACAACTTTTTGAAAAAATATTGGATATCACACAAGATAAACCTTTACTAGCTTCGACAAATACGATGGAGCAATTAAGCTTCGATTTTAAGGATATCCCTGTTAAACAAATCTTTAAAACCTTAGAACAGGCCTATTTGATTACCATCGACTTTCCACAAGACAAATTGAAAGAATGTTATCTGACTACATCATTAATCGATGTACCATTACCTGAAAAGTTGAAAATTATATGTGAAAGTTTGGGCAATAATAGCCGCTATGAGATGAATGGCAACTATATTAAAATAATTTCAAATGGATGTAAATAACAGCTCATGAAAAAATAAAAAATAAAAAAAAGCGCCGAAATGCTGTAACATTTCGGACGCTCAAAAGAATTTCCCAAAGCCTCTGTAAAGGTTTGGAAATTAGTCGAAACCCGTAAAAAAGTATCAACCTTAACAATCAAAATTATGAAAATAAGTTTAATTAAACGACATTTCTTGTATAAGATCTTGAAAATGACCTTAACCCAATTAGCCGTTGTTCTTGTATTTTCTAGCATAGCTTTTGCTTTGCCAGGAAAGGCACAAAAAATACTTGAAACCAAAGTGTCTATAGCTCTCGGCAATGTTAGCTTGGAAAATTCTATACTAGAACTTGAAAAAATAGCTCAAGTGAAGTTTTCCTATAATTCACGCGCCTTGAATCTTAGTCAAAAAGTAAATATAAGTGCGAATAACGAAGCCTTATCCAGTGTATTAGATAGGCTACTACTACCGCTCAATATTCAATACTTTGAAGTAAGCAATAGAATTGTTTTACGTAATAATAATTTGATAGAGAGTAGCAAAAATTCAGAAAATGAATTAGTATTTAATGCCATTAAAAATGCCCTCGCTGATATTACTATTAATGGTACTGTTACTGATGAAAAGGGAGGAAAACTTCCAGGTGTAAGTATTGCCATTAAAGGTACAAATCGTGGTACTTCTACTAATTCAAATGGTGATTATTCGATAGCTATTCCAGACAATAAAGCAACTTTAGTATTTAGCTTTGTTGGATATAAGTCACAGGAAATTACTATCGGGGCATTAACTAAGATCGATGTAACCATGGCTGAATCTGCTATTGGACTGCAGGAAGTAATTGTCACTGCATATGGTTCTCAAAAGCAGAAAGACGTTACCGGTTCGATGTTTAAAGTAGATGCATCTAAACTGGCAGATATTCCTGTAGGGCAGATCACTCAAAAACTCCAAGGACAGATACCCGGTGTACAAATAACTCAAAGTAACGGAATACCTGGACAAGATATCGCTATCCGCATAAGGGGTGCCGCTTCAATTAATGCAGGCAATGCACCGCTCTACGTTGTGGATGGTTTACCTCTTACAGGTGGCTTGAGTATGATTAACCCTAATGAAGTCGACAATTTAACTGTATTAAAAGGTTCTTCAGCAACCTCTTTGTACGGTTCCAGAGCTGCCAATGGAGTGATTTTAATTACTACCAAAAGAGCTAAGGAAGGTCAGACCAGCATTCAGTTTAACCATACTTCTGGTATCGCACAGGTACCTAAAAAGGGTCGGCCTAATTTAATGAATGCGAAGGAATTTCTCGCAGATCGTAAAGCTTTTTGGGAAGACAAGATTAGATATGAAGATTATACCGACGGAATTCCGGAGTTGTACCAGAATCCCGAAAAATGGACAGGTCCGGATACGGATTGGTTTGATGAAGTATTGCAAACAGCTAATTTAAAAAGTTACAATCTTTCCTTATTGTCTAGCAAAGGTAAATTCAGTTCTGCAACCATACTAGGTTATTATGATGAAGAAGGGGCAGTAATAAACTCCTCCTATAAACGCTATTCTTTGAGGAGCAATAATGATTATCAGGTAAATGATAAGCTGCGTATTGGCATTAGTGTGGCACCAACATTTCAGGTGAACAATAATCTGAATAATACAACTGGAATGTATAATATTGTCTATGCAGCAACGGTAACTCCACCTATTTTTTCACCGAATGATAAAAACCCCGACGGTTCAGTTAAGCAATATTTTGATGGTCCCGGGCTATTTGTATTTCCTAACTGGGCAAATACAATTAGAAATCAGGAGAATGTCGGGAAACAAGTTCGGTTGCTTTCCAGCGTTTATGCCGAACTAGATTTTCTGAAAAATTTAAAATTCAGAACTTCATTTTCTGCGGATGTTAACAATACCACCCAAAGAACATTTTATCCCTCGACTATCGGCCCAACTATTTGGGATGCCCCTCCGCGCTTGGCAACAGGATCTTACTTAACATCTAATTCTGCTTCATGGATGGCAGAAAACACCCTTGATTTTACTAAAACATTTGGCTCAAACCACAATGTAAATGCCCTTATAGGTTATTCAGCTCAGTCATTTAATAGTGAATCTAGTGGTTTGAATGGAAATCAATATCCAGATAACCTGATTAGCAATCTATCTGCAGCTAATAATATAACTTCATGGAAAAATCAGAATGCAATAGCCGAATGGTCATTGCTTTCCATGTTTACCCGTTTTAATTATAATTACAAAAATAAATATTTACTATCTGCATCATTTCGCCGAGATGGTTCTTCACGTTTTGGTTGGGATAACCAGTGGGGATTATTTCCATCATTGTCTGCGGGTTGGGTTGTTTCTGATGAGGTTTTCATGTCTAACTTATCTGCAATTTCATTCATGAAATTAAGAGCTGAGTATGGAGAGGTCGGTAATTTTAATATTGGTAATTATACCCAGTTTGGAAATATTTCTGGTACTGATTATGTTTTTGGTGGGTCACTTGCTGCAGGCCGTAGACAAACTACCTTAGGTAATAATAATCTGACATGGGAGACTTCAAGGGGAGTGGATATTGGGTTGGATATTGCTGCTTTTAAAGGTAGGGTGAGTTTTAATTACGATTATTATGATAAAACGACAAAAGGTATGCTGTACCAGGTAAATATTCCATGGACTACAGGTTATGCTAATGTTCAGGATAATATTGGTGAGTTTCATATGTGGGGACATGAGTTTAATTTAAATACGGTAAACCTAGAAGGTTCTTTTAGATGGAGTTCGAACTTTAATCTCAGTATAAATCGTAACAAAGTAATTAAATTAGGAGTTAACGACCAGCCGATAGGAGCTCAAGATGGTTGGATTTCTCAAGTTAACAGAACAGAAGTAGGTCGACCTATAGGCCAGTTTTATGTGTTTTTAAATGATGGCGTTTATATGACCCAAGCGGAATTTGATAAAGGGGCGAAAGCTGAGGACTCTCAGGTCGGGACTCAAAGATTTAAGGATTTAAATGGTGATGGGAAAATCGATCTAAATGACAGAACGTATGTTGGCAACCCAAATCCTAAATTCGTTTATGGTTTTACAAATACTTTTGATTATAAAAATTTTGATTTGAATATTGTTATTTCTGGTGCTTACGATCAGGATAAGGCCCGAACACTATATGAATGGAGTGAGATAGTCGAAGGAAATTTTAATGTTGAAAAATATGTGATTAATAGGTGGCGTTCGCCTGAAAAACCTGGCGCAGGCAAAATTGGCCGGACATTATCGGGAACAAATGCATGGTCTTCGATGGGTCAAGCGGATTGGATTGAAAAGGCAAGCTATTTGGCTGTAAAAAATATAACGTTAGGATATACCCTGCCAAAGATTAAAAACATCAATAAAGTCCGTCTTTTCCTAAGTGTTCAGCAAGCTCTGATGCTAACCAATTATATGGGTCCTAACCCTGAGGCAAGCCAATTTGGATTGACTGGTCTTAGAGAAGGCATAGACGATTCTGCTTATCCTGTTCCACGGACATACGCAATTGGTCTGGATTTTAAATTTTAACCTCTTCAAAATAAATTTGATATGAAAAAGCTATTATATTTAATTTTAATTTTAGTAACGTCTTTTTTCTTAGACTCCTGTTCGGATGACTTTTTGAAACTCACGCCTCAAAGTTCCCTTACTTCTGGTAATTTCTTTAAAACAAAGGATCAATTACTACAAGCTCTAAATGGGGCTTACGAAAGCCTTAGAAACACTAAGTCAGGTGGATATCCGGGTTATGCAATGGCCGAAATGCGGGCTGACAACACTCATTTTGAGAATAATCCAACCTGCCGTCCTGGGGCGGATGGTTCGCCTTATAATATTGATCTTTTTAACGAGTCAAGTATTAATCCTGTAGTAGTTGCTATGTGGAGAAGCCTTTATGAGGGTATAGCACGTGCCAATAATGTAATTGCAAATGCTTCATTAATCCAGTTGAGTCCGGAGGATAAGAGTATGATCGAGGGACAAGCCAGATTTCTACGTGCGGTATATTACTTTGATCTTGTCCGATATTTTGGAGGTGTACCTCTTCATCTTGGTCCGGTATTGGGTACTAAAGATGCCTTTGTTCCACGGTCAACTGTAGATGATGTTTATAAAGCTTTAGTTCAGGATTTAACAAATGCCGTATCCCAATTGAAAGCCCCGGCTTTTCCTCAGGATGGAAGAGCAACACAGGGGTCTGCCAGAATGGTGCTTGCTGAAGTTTATTTGTTTCAAAAGAATTTTCCATTGGCAGAGAAGGAATTAAAAAGCATCACACAGATGGGTTACAATTTACTCCCTAATTATGCTTCAGTTTTTGATTTAGCTAATAAAAACAGTCGGGAGTCCATTTTTGAGGTTCAATATGCCCAAGGAAATCAGGGACAACAAAGCAATTTTTACGCTTTCCTACCTTATACTAGTGATCTTTTTCTGATAACCGGAGTTAAGTCGTCAAATGGACCATGTGACATCGGATTTAATACTCCGACAGGTGAAATAATTAGAGCCTTTGAATCCAAAGACTCACGACTAGATGCTTCAATAGCTATTGCCGAAGGCTCCATTCAAAGTAGTGGAAGTTTTAAAATAGAGGCGATAAAAAGCCCTTTAGGCTATATTACTCCTTCTAATAAAAAATCTTATGCTTATATAAAAAAGCGGTTTCGTGCTCATAGCCAACAACGCAACCAGGCTGATAATACTCATGTTTACCGGTATTCAGATGCCCTGCTTTTGTTGGCAGATGCCCTGAATGAACAAAATAAATCTTCAGAAGCCTTACCTTATCTGAACCAGGTAAGAAGCAGGGCAGGTTTACCTGCTGTGACTGAAACTAACCCGAATTCATTAAGAGGCATCATTGCTCATGAAAGGCGTGTCGAGTTGGCTTTTGAGAATCGCAGATGGTTTGATTTGTTGAGAACAGGTAAAGCCATTGAGGTAATGACTGCACACGGACAATATATTAAAAAGGAATATGGCTCGCTAGGCTACCTGCCACCCGTGAGTTATGCTGTTACCGCTGATAAGTTGATATACCCTGTTCCTAACCGTGAAGTGGAAATCGGTAAACTTAAACAGAATCCCGGCTATTAATTTAAATAATTTGAATCTGTATTGGATTTGAACTACACGATTTAGTGCTAAAGTAGATTCATCCATCTAATAATAAAGTATTGTATTATGAAAGATTACAAACGTTTTTTAAAGAATCTGGGGGGGTTTCTGTTTTTCTTGATTAGTTTTTCCATTGCCGGCTATTCTCAGAAAGCGGCTGTAGTAAGGATTGATGCGGACGAGAATCTCATCCTCGAGAACCAGAATGTCCGCATGGTCTTTAAACGAAGCAAGGCCGGCTATACTGCTGCTGTCATTTCGGTTAATGACGGCAACCAATGGCGGCAGATGGCGGTCAGTCGGCCAATCGGCCAAGTCGCCTACAGTACTGCAAGCGGCAAGACTTTTGAATCCAACATTATTCCGACCAAATATGAGATTCTTAAATCTGGCGGGCCTCTCGCGAAGGTACGATTCTCAGCCGAAAGGGTTGATGAGGACGATGCCATTTGGAATTTCGTCTATACTTTTGAGATTGAATCGGGAAAACAGACAGTTAAGACTAACTACCAGGCCTGGGCCAACAAAGACAGGCAGTTGCTATACTTTCAGGGGCCTACCTTGTATGCTGGCGAAGGCAGCTTTGGAACTCGCAAGCATCAGGCTGTTTTCCCTGGGCTGGAATATCTTGAAGCACACGAAAAGTCGTCATCCGACCGTGATAATGGTCCAAAGTTTGCCAATCGCTATGCGCCGCATCCATATAAAATTACCATACCGTTTATGGCTGTCGAGGCAGATAAATGCTTAATTGGCGTGATGTGGGATATGCTGCAAAAGTGGGATGGTGAACATGTGACTACTGCTGCCAGGTTTGCCTCGCCTAATCTCGATTCTAAGCAGAACAACCACTTGATGGGTCTGTTCCTGCCGTCTATACCTGAGTTTGTACCAGAGAACGGTACCCGGGCTACCAAAAAGGCTTATCCCCTCAAGGCAAATAACAAGATCGAAATTGAAGCTCATATCGTAGCGGAGGCTAACGCTAAAGTGCTCAATATGATTGACCACTACCTGGCTGTCTATGGTATGCCAGAGAAAATTAAACTCCCAATAACTTATGACGAAGCGCTGGAAACGGCGCGGATAGGTTACATGGAAACCCTTTACGATGCGAAGGCCCAGGGTACAAAGCTTTGGGAAATTTCTCCAGCCTATCCAGCACCTGGCCCAAGCGCACTTTTGTGGCGTTTGTCTCTGGATGTCAAAGATCCGGCCAAAAAGAAGATGATAAGAGACCGTGTTGACTTAATGGTGAACAAGGCGCTGGAACGGGAAGGGGTTAAGGGGCTGACCGACTGGCTTGACGGTCGTGATTTGCCTTTTAGTACAAAATTTCCCGCCAGTTGTGCCGTTCGCAACCATTTGTTGCCGTTTTACATCGGGTACATGGAAGACGGCCTCGATGCTTGGAAAAAGCGTGTCTATGAAGAACTCATTGATAAGCAGCGCGATGATGGCAGCTGGGCATACCTTGGCGACATGACGGAAAGGATCAGGCAGGGCGATGATATTGTCGATGGAACGATGGTAGAATTGGTTGGTAGCGTTTTGATGTATGCCCGTATAACGGGTGATCAGCGGGCGTTGGAGGCAGGACTAAAGGGACTGCAATATATGGATCGGTTTGTTGTGCCCCGCGGTATGAATACCTGGGAGGTTCCCAAGTACGCACCCGATATCCAGGCTGCAGGCTTACATGTCTGGTGCTCTCTGGAGGCCTATGAGATTACCGGTGAGAAGCAGTATCTTGAGAAGGCCAAATACTGGGCGAAAACGGGTGTTCCATTTGTGTATATGTGGAAAGCTCCGGACCGACCGGTCATGAAGTTCGGCACGATCGCCTGCTTGGGAACCACGTGGTATAACGTCATTGAATGGTTTGGTAGGCCGGTGCAATGGTGCGGTTTTCCCTACGGATACTGGATCCTCAAACTGGCCGAATACGACCAGAGTTTACCGTGGCGCGCCATTGGCGAAGGAATAATGGATAGCGGCATTGAGCAAATGATAATGGTTGGGGGCGGCGAGAGAAAGGGATTGGTAGCGGATGCTCTAGATCTTATAACGAATGAATTAGCTGGCCCTGGGTGGGAGCCGGAATTGTATATGAAGGGAATCTTTCTAATGCGCGGCCAGGGAGTAGATATCAATAGCAAAGTTTTGCAGACAGACAGCAAACGCATTCATGTCAGCACTGCCGCCATTCTCAAATCCACCATACTAGCCAGTCAGGGCCGTGGCGCTTCATTTGAGCTGGAATATCCCATCGGCGAAACTAGCTATGCGACGGTCGCCGGCCTTGGACCCAACACCGAGGTCAGAAAAGCCGGTCGTGTTCTTGCCCGGGCTGATAATCTTGACACTGTCCAGGAGGGCTGGAAAGCGAATGCTGACGGACTACTTTTACTCAAACTCAAACACGACAAGAATCTCGTAAAGGTGAGCGTTACAGAAAATTGACAGAGACTGAATTAACCCTTGAGGCTTTTTCAAAAGACAAATTGGTGCAATGAATTTTGTAAATGAGTGGCTGTTGTATTGCAGTTAAAACAAGCTTGCCTCATTACTTAGCATCAGTTCAAAGCAGATTTTTTAGTGCTATCAAAAAACAAAAACTAAATCAAAAATATAAATTTGATGAATCAACAGATTGAATCATTCGAAGTAACAAAGGGTCGCAAAAGTGGTGACCTTTTAAGTGAACTGCGTCAAGAAAAAAAACTTAAAATCGGTTTTGCAGCCTATGGCTATTTTGAATACTGGCGGATGTATGAAGGTCTCAGAGATCAAGTAATTGCTGACATGAAAATTATTGCCAACAGACTAAGTAAGAATCATGATATTATTTATCCGGGGATGATTGAAACCCTGGATGCATCGGATGAGGCGGGCAAGTTATTCAGTAACAATCATATTGATCTGCTGATTTTTGCCGAAGGAACCTATTGTCCTGATTATTTTATGCATCAGACGCTCAACAATTTGCCTGATGATATACCTATTATTTGCTATGGAACGTCCCTTACGGGTAAAATCGACTTCGACAGTGACTATCAAATAAGTCTTCGAAATAGCGGTATGATGGGCTTGGTCCAATTAACCGCCGGCTTCAAAAAAATGAACAAGCATTCTAAATACGAGGTTATTATTGGCGGTATCGAGGACGATGAGGTATATGATACGTTCGACCAGATGATTCAGGTTTTTACAACGATAAAGAACTTGAAGCATATGACTTTTGGTCTTGTTGGGCATGTATTTAGGGGTATGTATGATTTCGAATATGAAAAAACTGCTGTAACGGGTAAGTTGGGACCTCATATCATGGATATCAATATCGATCACCTGATGAGTATTCATGAAGAAAACGGGACTACCGATCCACGGATTAAGAAACTTTTAAATTCAGCTAAATCGGAATATACTATTGTTGGTCTGAAAGATGAAGAAATCACGAAAGCAGCCCAACTTGCTATTGCCTTCCAAGATCTGATCGAACGTTATAAACTCAATGGGCTCGTTGTGCTTGGGCAACATCTGATTGAAGCCAAGGCAGGCTCTACTTGTCACCTTGGCCTCTCCGAAATTTTGAAAAATGATCTTGCTGCGGTAGTGACTGAAGGCGATGTGCTTGGGTGTATCATGAGCAAAATAGTCAAGGACTTTACTGGGCGTAGTCCATTTTTCGGAGAATGGCAGGAATTTGATACATCTAAGAATACGCTTATGCTGTTGGGCCATGGTTTTATTGACGCCCGTGAATGCCGCCCTGACCGCCCGGTATATGTTAAGCCGGCTTGTGAAAACTGGGGCTTTACAGGCAATTCAGTTGGGTTTGAAGCAACCTATTCAACTGGCCCGCTTACGATGACGCATTTCATTCAAGATGCCAAAGGCTGGCGGTTACTGATCAGTGAAGGAGAATTGGTTGATTCACCTCCTTTGAAAATCAATGAATGTACATTGATTGTAAAGATCGATAAACCTGTAAAGCAATTTTTAACTGAATTGATGCACTACGGTTTCAGTCATCATGCGATTGCCATTCCAGGCCATATTGGAAAGCAGCTTTCATGGTTTGCTCGTCAACTTGATATTGAAGTAAACTGGATTTAATGGTGGGGAAAAATATTTTATGGAGTATGTCTTAGGAATCTTTTTAAATATTATTGGGAGTTTTGCAGGAGCTAGTTTCTATTTGCCTTTCAGGAAGGTAAGAAATTGGTCGTGGGAAAGCTATTGGATTGTTGCTGGTTTTTTTACTTGGGTCATCCTGCCTTGCTTGATTGCTGCTTTTACCATACCCAATCTTTTGATTATCATTAGGGAGTCTCCTCCCCTCAGTATTCTATGGACATTTATTTTTGGAATGCTATGGGGGATAGGAGGCCACAGCTTTGGGCTTTCTCTTCGCTACCTGGGAATGTCTCTCGGCATGGCAATTGCTTTGGGTATGACGCATATTGCTGGTACACTTGCTCCACCAATTTTTATGGGAACATTTCAGAGCCTGATACGGAGTCTCTCCGGTCAGGTTATAATGGCGGGCCTGGTTGTTTGTATAATCGGAACTTTTTTAGCCGGATTTGCTGGGATATTAAAAGAGAACGATTCATCCCCCGACAATAAACAGAAATATATAAAAGAATATAATTTCAAAAAAGGAATCATTGTTACAGTCCTCTCTGGAATATTGAGTGCTTGTTTTACATTTGCTTTTGACGCCAGTAAGCCAATAGCTGATGTTGCGGTGAAACATGGCATCTCTGAATTATGGAAAAACAATGTTGGTCTCGTTTTCATAACGGCAGGTAGTTTTATTTCCAATGCGATTTTATGTTTGGCAATGAACATCAAGAATAAGAGTATAAGTAATTATTGGCATGGCGGAGATGCCTCAATTTGGATCAATTACCTTTTTTGTGCGGAGGCTGGTATTATCGCTTACCTTGAGTTCCTGTTCTATGGGATGGGAATAACTAAAATGGGTAAAAATGATTTCGTAAGTTTTAGCATCCACCTGGTATTTATAATTATTTTCAGTACCATGTGGGGATGGATTACTCTTGAGTTCAAAGGAAGCAGCAAGCGTACTGTAACAATGATCATTATTGGCATTCTTGTACTTATACTTTCTGTCGTGGTGATGGCTTACGGCAATTATCTATCATTTATTGCTTAAGTGGAGTGATAATATCAAAACGTGATACTGAAATATAAATATAAAGATGATACCTACATTCAATCCATAGTCTTATGAATAGAAATTCACTATTGATTGTACATCGTACAAATTTTAAAAAAAAGTACAATTTATTGAGTACCAAAATTAATTCTTGGCCTCTCCATATTTGAAAAACAATGCAGATGAGGAAACAAAATTCGGACGAAAAGGTAGAAAATTTTTTATCAGATGAGTCTTTTAAAAAATGAATAAAAGGGAATAAAAATCTTTTAAATTGGAGCGAATGAACTATTGAAAATCCTTAATTTGCAAAATTGATAGAGGAAGCTCGACTTTGAATTATTGTTATGAAAGTCGATCCGAAACTCTTCTCCACCACAAATAGTAAATACAAATAATAAATAATAAACTTATGAAATTCAAAAATGTATTAATCCTGCTGATGCTTACTCAGGTAGCATCTCTTGCTCAGGTAGTGAAAAAAAGTCAAGTTCTTTTTCCATTTGAGATCAGATGTGAGTATACTGAAAATCCTCTAGGATTGGAAACGCAACGGCCAAGATTCAGTTGGATCCTGACATCTTCCCAGCGTGGACAGATGCAGACGGCTTATCAAATCCTTGTTGCGAGCAGTCTAGAGAACCTCTCTAAAGGGAAAGGTGACAAGTGGGACAGTAAAAAGCTGGCCTCCGACCAATCGGTCACCGTGGTCTATCAGGGCAAGGAACTAAAGAGTGGTGAAAAATGCTGGTGGAAGGTACGCGTTTGGGATAAGAATGGTAAGGCGGGAGCATTCAGTGAGCCGGCTACATTTGAAATGGGACTATTGAAACAAAGTGACTGGCGGGGGCAATGGATTGGAGCCGACTCCTCCATTTCCTCTCCTCTTTTACGCAGGGAGTTTGCCATCTCCGGAAGTATAAAGCGAGCCAAGGCGTATATATCAGGTCTTGGCTGGAACGAATTTTATATTAACGGTAAAAAGGTAAGCGACCATGTTCTAGATCCGGCGACAAGCTACTACAATAATGACCAGCCATTTGAATTAGGTACCCGGGTATTATACGTTACCCATGATGTAACAGAATATTTGCAAAAGGGTCAAAATGCACTGGGTGTTATGCTGGGAAATGGATGGTACAGTAATGATGAAGGAGTATTAGGAAAGGAATTAATTGGAAGGCAGTCATTTGGAAAGACTCCAATTCTTCGTTTGCAAATGGATATAGAATACACTGATGGAAGAATAGAGAGCATCGTTTCTGAAGATAAATGGAAGGTTTCCGATGGTCCTATCAGAGCTAATGAGATATGCCTTGGTGAAGATTACGATGCCCGGCTAGAAATGACTGGATGGGATAGTCCTGGCTATAATGATTCAAAATGGGCTAATGCTGGTGTTGTTGCTCCTCCATCGGGTAAAATGGTTGCCCAGATATTGCCCGCTGTCAAAGTTATTAAGAATATGAAGCCTATTAAGATCACAGAGATAGAAAAGGGGGTATACATTTATGATTTCGGTCAGCATTTTTCAGGTTGGACCAAACTAAGTGTGGGCGGCCCCGAAGGTACTAAAGTAAAGATGAGATATGCAGGGATACTGTATGATGACGGGCGTCTCGACACAAGAAACCAGCGTGTTGCAACACAGACTGATACTTATACGCTAAATGGGAAAGGTACAGAGGTGTGGGAGCCTAGATTTACACTTCACGGATTTCGATATGTTGAGGTAACTGGATTCCCTGGTACGCCAACTTTAAAGAACCTCGAAGGGCGTTTTGTATATAACGCAGTTGAGACAAGCGGCAGTTTTGAGAGTTCCAATAAATTAATAAATCAGATTCATAGCAATGTTTTATGGACATTTAAGAGTAGTCTTCAAGGCATACCCCAGGATGCGGCCGAGCGGAGTGAACGCGTTGCCTGGCTAGGAGATACAGGCTTTAATTTGGAAGATTACCTGTTTGTTCTAAATACCGCGTCTTTTTGGTCCAAATGGCTTGATGATATTAAGGATTCCCAGAAGACCGATGGTGATCTTCCGGTTGTTAGCCCGCTACATTGGCGGAAAACATATGATATGTGGCCTACTTGGAAAAGTACTTATCCGCTAGTAGCCTGGTATTTGTATCAGTATTATGGTGACGAGCGTGTTTTAGAAACCCATTATGATGGAATTGCTAAATTGATAGAATTCCTGGGTAAACAGGCAGATAATTACATAATTGCCAAAGATCTCGGTGACCATATGGAACCTGACCGTGCAGCAGGCTATAGTAATTTTGCTCCGAAACGAACGCCGCCTGAGATTACTGCAACCGGATTCTATTATTTCGACGCCTGGATTCTTGCTCAGGTAGCTAAGGTTCTCGGTAAGACTGAAGATTACAAACGTTACTCCTTACTGGCTGAAAATATCAAAAAAGCCTACAACGAGAAATTCCTCAACAAAGAAACGAATCAATATTCGACTGGTAGTCAGACCTCAAATGCCATGTCACTCCAGCTTGGTCTAGTTCCGAAAGAAAGGGAGAAAGCTGTGCTTGCAAATCTGGTTGACGACATTATGATTAAAAACGAAGGTCATCTTTCCACGGGAATTTTAGGAACAAATGCCCTAGAGCAGGTTCTTGGAAAGTTGGGCAGAGCTGATGTAATGTTTAAAATTGCTACTCAAACTACGTATCCAAGCTGGGGTTATACCATTTCAAAAGGAGCTACTACGGTCTGGGAAGCTTTCGAAATTGAAAGCAAAAAGCCATATACCGTCAGTTTGAATATGAAAATGTTCGGCAGTACCGAAATATTTTTCTTCAGAGACCTGGCCGGTATTGGCCGGGGCGACATTGGCTTCAAACAGATCATTATCCGGCCATGTATAGTCGGTGATTTGACATATGCCAAAGCGTCACTGAAGACTGTCCGAGGGGTGATTGCTGTCGATTGGAAGGTAGCTGATCATTTGCTCGATATGCAAGTAACCCTTCCTACAAACAGCAAGGGCAAGGTGAGTATTCCCAAGATACAGCTTAAAAATGTCACCATAACAGAGAGCGGCAATACGTTGTGGAAGGATGGATTATATGTTGGTAAAGTATTGGGGATAAACGGTGGCAGTGAAACTGAAGATTATGTAACCTTTGACGTTGGTTCAGGTAATTATCTGTTCCAGCTATCTGGTCAAGCCCAATAACAAGAAAACTTTCCCAAATAACCTTGAATTAATTAATAGTATATCTGGTATAATGCTGATTTTATTATTAACTATTCTCCATTTGCCATTTTTAACTTCTGTTCATAAAAAATAATAATTAATGATTTACAAAAATGATTTAAAATCAAGGAAACCCCGTCCTAAAATTGGATTAATACCAACGGGGCATTTATTTTACTGGGATCAGTTCCCGGGTCTGAAGGACATGTGCATGAATATGCATGATAAGATGGTTGAGAGACTTGGTCAAATAGGGGAGGTTGTATCTCCCGGACTGGTAGATACCAGCGAAAAAGCTATAAACGCCGGTGCCTTTTTTAAAAATGAAAAAGTAGACATTTTATTTGTTCTCCCCCTTGGATATACAACCGGTATGGTAGTAATTCCCTGTGTCAGACAACTAGACGTTCCGATTCGGATACTCAATACACATCTTGATACTTCGTATGACTATAAGACGGCGGATACAACTGTTTATCTGTATCACGAAGGACCCTGTTGTATTCCCGAATATGCAGCAGGGTTGATCAGCATTGGTAAAAAATTCAAAATTCGCACAGGACCATTTAACTCTGAAAGGCTCTGGAATGAAATTAATGCTGATTGTAGTGGTGCTGCAACCGCCCGGGCTTTTAGATTAATGAATATTGGCATAATAGGGAATACATATACCGGCATGGTAGATATGCCTACGGATGAACACCGCTGGCTGAAAGCTACTGGAAATCTTATCATTCGTCCCGAGATAGAGGAGATTGAAGAAGCATTTCACCGGGTTAAACCAGCACAACTTCAGGATATGTATAAACAATTCCGTGAGATGTATGATGTTGATAAGACCGTCACCGATGAGGACCTGACGATATCAGCACAACTGGCTATTGCCTATGAAGAGATAATACTCAAACATAATATCCATGCTTTTGGGTATTATTGGTGGGGAGAGAAAGAAATAATCACCCAACTGAGGGCACAATCGAGCCTGGCGGTATCAAGGCTTGCTGCCTTAGGCCGGCCCGGCGTCACAGAGGGTGATGTAAGAACTGCTATGGGCATGAAAATACTTGATCTATTAGGAGGAGGTGGTATGTTCGTTGAAATTTTTGCCGTTGATTACGATAAAGATTTCCTCCTAATGGGACATGACGGCCCTTGCAATATTAATATGAGTGAGGGTAAACCCAAAATTCAGCATCTTGAAGTTCATCATGGCAAATCAGGTCATGGCCTTGGAATTGACTTTGATGTCATCAAAGGTCCTGTAACAATCTTGAATTTAAGTCAGTTTGACGCAGGTGATACCTTTAAACTTGTTTATACCCTCGGCGAAATTGTGCCCGGTGATGTATTAAACATAGGTAATCCGAATTGCAGGGTAAAGATTAACAGGCCAATTCATGAATTCTTCAATGATTGGTGCCAGCAGGGTCCCTCTCATCATATGGCACTTGGAATAGGGGATCATTCAGAATCAATTGAGACTTTTGCCGAGGCGATGAATTTTAAAACCGTAAGAATTTAAAATTTTGGTTTTTATTTGAAATTGATAAATAGTCCGCGTTAAAATTAAATAGTATGAAAATTTACAGAAATTTTTTAATGGTTCGAGTCTATTTCTTGAGCTTCTTAGCTTTAACTGTTATTTCTGGCTTTTCGAAGAATGATAAAAAAGGTCTACTTGTACCATCCGGGTTAACAACAGAGTATCAGTCGGAACCTGTTGGCATACAATCAGATACCCCGGAATTTGGCTGGCAGTTCGAGACTAATAAACGTGGGCAGCGTCAGTCGGCATATCAGGTGCTTGTTTCAAGCAGCTTAACAGAGCTCAATAAGAACAATGGCGATCTATGGAATTCTGATAAAATTGATTCTGACCAATCTTTTAGTATACAGTATCATGGAAAACCTCTTCAAAGTCGGCAGATTTGCTATTGGAAGGTTCGTGCTTGGGATGCAAAGGGATCGGTTAGCGAGTGGAGTAAGCCTTCCCGGTTTGAGATGGCTTTGCTCGCAAAGTCGGACTGGAATGCTGAATGGATCGGGCTGCAAACAGACGAAAAGATTTCGCCGCTTCTGCGTAAAGAGATAGAGGTCACCAGGAAGGTAAGGTCTGCCAGGGTGTATATGTCCGGGATTGGATGGAGTGAACTTTACATTAATGGGACGAAGGTCTCTAATGATGTGCTATCGCCTGCTTTTACGGATTATGATCATGAGGTCTTCTATTGCACTTACGATGTGACCTCCTTACTCAAAAAGGGATCGAATGCTGTCGGCATTATGCTGGGCAATGGCTGGTTTAGTACTACAGACGTATTTGAAAATTTGGATGGATGGGCAGACCGGCCACAAGCAATTCTTCAGATGATAGTTACCTATGATGACGGAATAGAGAAACAATTTTTAACGGACCAGACCTGGAAAGCAGCCCGTGGACCAATTGGCTCAAATGAGAAGAGGCCCGGCGAAGAGTACGACGCAAGGCTTGAGAAGCCAAATTGGAATATAGTGGACTGCGATGATGGTAGTTGGCGCCCTGTTTCGGTTTTTCCAGCTCCAAAAGGTCGTTTGATTAGTCAGACCATCCCTCCAATGAAAGTTCTCGATACCATACGACCAATAAAGGTGACTAAAGATGGCAAGGGTGGCTGGGTTTTTGAGTTTGACCATTTTTTCTCAGGCTGGGTACGGCTGAATGTCAAGGGCAAGGCTGGTACTAAGATCACCTTGACCTATGAAAAAGGCAGGATAGTTTCTCATGGAGGTGAAAGGGATACTTATATTCTCAAAGGCGCCCCTGATGGGGAAACCTATGAACCACGTTTCACTTTTCATCCCGTGAGGTTTGTGTATGTGGAGGGACTCGAAAAAGAGCCAACACTTGAGACACTTGAAGGAAGGGAAGTCTACACCAACGTCGATCTGTATGGAAGTTTCAATTGTTCCAACGAGCTTTTGAACCGGATACATGAAAATATTCAGCGTTCGCTGAAGGTTGGACTGAAGGGCTTCATCCTTGACTGCATTCATAGGGAGCCAATTACCTATAATGAGCCGGCTAGTCTTTTCGGATCCCTAGCGACCCGTAAATTTATGCCAGATTTGTGGCTAAGGGAGGCCCGCAATATCCAACTTGGAAGTTCTAGTAACGGCGACCTTTCTGATATCGTTCCTGTTCTTCCGGGTATGAAAAGATCAAGTGATGTTTCTCAGAATGCTGCTTATCCTATGCTAATCTGGTATTTGTACGAATGTTACGGCAGTACTCAACTGTTGGAGCAGCATTACGGGACGGTTAAGGCATGGGTCGATTTCATAGGACGTGAAATGGGCGATTCTAATCATATAGTTAGGAAGGGCTGGCTAGGTGAGCACATGTTACCGAAGCCAGGAGGCCTGCTTGGCTGGGATTTTATCAGTAAAGAAACACCAAAGGATTTCCTCTGGACCTGCTTATATTATCAAAACATCAGAATACTTGCTGATATGGGTAGGGTATTAGGCAGTAAAGAAGAGGCGAACAGATATATGGCACTGGCTGAAACGATCAGAGCGACAATTAACCGGGAATGGTTCAATACCACTACCGGGCATTATGCCACCGGCTCACAAACGTCTGATATCCTGCCACTCGCCCTTGGGGTTGTTCAGCAGGAAAGCCGTCAACAGGTGATCGACAATATTGCTAGGACTATCAGAGAAAATGGGGGCAAATTAAGGGTTGGCCATCTTGGTCTGCCAGGTTTTATGGAGTCGCTGGTTGACCACGGACTAGGTGAGGTGGTTTACAACGCGGTAAACACCACAGAATTTCCTGGATGGGGATATATGGTTTCCCGGGGAGCTACTACGGTGTGGGAAGGCTGGAGTCTGGCTAATGGTACTTACCAGGCAGAAGAGAGCATGACTATGCTGACCGGTGTCAGCAGGTTTTTCTATGAGAGTCTTGCCGGTATACAGGAACCAAATTTCTATGGAACCCGAGAGTTCGCTCCGGGTTACAGCCGAATCGGCATCAAGCCGCACATACTTGGTGATCTGACCTATGCCAATACCTCAATAAAAACGATTAGAGGTATCATATCTTCAAGCTGGAAAAAGACAGATAAATCATTAACTCTGGATGTTATAATACCAGCAAACGCAACTGTCAAGGTGAGTGTTCAGGTAATGGGGTTGAAGAACATAACCATCACCGAGAGCGGCAAAGTCGTTTGGAAAGATGGTGCCTATGTCAGTGGAGTTGAAGGAATATCAGGAGGAAAACAGGAAGTCGACTATGTTACATTCGATACAGGGTCGGGGGAATACCACTTCAAAACGAATAATAATCGTAAATAACGGCGAGTCAAAAACAAAATACACATGGAAACAAAACGCATTGCTATTAGATGGAAGTTAAAAGATGGTTTCGAAGAAGAGTATAAAAGACGTCATGATGAAATCTGGCCTGAATTACTTAAACTGTTAAAAGATTCGGGAGTTTCTGATTATTCAATCTTTCTGGACAGGGAAACAAACCTTCTTTTTGCCTATCAGAAGCAAACCGGGAATCTTCCGAACCTAGAAAACCCAAATAATCCGGTCGTTCGCAAATGGTTGGATTATATGGCTGATATCATGGAGGTAGATCCTGATAATTATCCACTAGAGCATCCTTTAATTGAATTGTTTTACCTTCCTTAAAAAAAAATAAATTCATAGTAACTGTAAATCGTCATTGAAACATCGATTAATTACCTTTTCAAAGCCTAATTAAACAATTACATAGCAGTGCAAAATAATTTACTTAACGAACTTTGGCAAATTTCAGGCCGGCTACATCCTTTGGTCGTTCATTTTCCCATTAGTTTGCTTTGGGTAGGTCTATTGCTTGAATGCATTGCATGGAGAAAAAAATCAGACCAATTTCAATCTGCCATTGGCATTATATTATGGGTGGGTACCATCACCGCAGCTTTGGCCGTTGGCCTAGGTTTTATTTTAATTAATCAAGACGAATACACAGGAAAAACCATCACCATACACCAATGGTCTGGCATTGTAACCGCTATTTTTTCGGGATTAACGCTGTATGCATTCATCTCTAAAGAAACAAAAAGCTACCGGTTACTCTTATTTCTAACTGTTTTAGGGGTAAGTTTTGCGGGGCATTATGGCGCCATGTTAACCCACGGAGAAGACTATTTAGATCTAACCAAAGAAGAAAAAACTCAAAAAATTGCTTTGAATCCTTCACTCCATGAGGAGAAATTACAAGGTGAAATTGACCTTAATCAAAAGCAAGATTTAGGTATTGAAGCTAGAAATATCCTAGCAAATCACTGCTATGATTGCCACAGCATCAAAAAATCAAAAGGGAAATTACGCTTAGATGCTTTAGAATATGTTTTAAAAGGGGGTAAAGAAGGTCCTGCCTTGGTCGTTGGCCGTCCTGAAAAAAGTGAAATGATTCGTCGGATTAAACTTCCTGCAAGTGATGATGACGCCATGCCTACCAAAGGTAAAAGGTTAAGCAAAAAAGAAATTGAAATATTAGAATTGTGGGTGAAACAAGGGGCTCCTTGGCCTGGTGTAGCTTTGAAATCCGCACCGCCAACAGCCGCTATCGATCAAGAAGAGAAAATTGAAGAAAATAGTAGTGTGGTTAAAAAATCAGCTTCTTCAGAAGATCGAATCATGAATACATCTGAAATGCCAACTAAGGCACCAGAGGTTTTAAACGCGAACCAATTACAAGAATTAAATATCAACGTAAGATCGATATTGGCCCACAACTGTTATGCTTGCCACAATGCTACCAAAACCAAAGGGGGATTACGCTTAGACAAAAAAGAATTTATATTTAAAGGTGGGGAAAATGGACCGATTTTAGTTGCTGGAAATCCTGAAAAAAGTGATATGATCCGCCGAGTTAAACTTCCTTTTGGCCATGATGATGCGATGCCAACCAAAGGCAAGCGTCTTAGTAAAGAGGATGTAGCTATGTTGGAATACTGGATTCAACAAGGTGCTCCTTGGCCTTCAGGTCCAGAAAAAAGTTTGTATCGAGTGGCTGCATTAGAGCCGCGGATGCCGACTATTCCTAAAGCTATGTCAGGATTAAATCAGCCAATTGACTTGTTTGTCAATGACTATTTCAAGAAGAATAAAATTTCTTGGCAAAAGTCCGTGGATGACAAAACGTATATTCGACGGGTTTATTTAGATGTTACTGGTTTATTACCTAGCCCAGAAAGCATCAGCGCTTTTGTCAGTGATACTCGACCGAATAAAAGAGAAGTTTTAGTTGACAAACTCCTAGCCAACAATGAAGGGTATGCCCAACATTGGTTGACTTTCTGGAATGATGCCCTTCGCAATGATTATTCAGGAACGGGGTATATTACGAATGGCCGCTTTGGAATAACCAAATGGCTTTATGGTTCATTAAAAAACAATAAACCATATGATACTTTTGTTAAAGAATTAATAAGTCCGACCAAAGAATCAGAAGGTTTTATACGAGGTATCCAATGGAGAGGAACCATTAATTCGAGTCAAAGCACTGAGATGCAAGCGGCACAAAACGTATCCCAAGTCCTTTTAGGATTGAATTTAAAATGTACTTCATGCCATGATAGTTTTATCAGTGATTGGAAGTTGGACGACGCCTATGCATTTGCCAACGTATTCTCAAGCAAAACCTTAGAAATTCACCGCTGTGATTTGCCAACAGGCCGCATGGCTGGATATGGGGTGTTGTATAGTTCACTAGGCAAAATAAAAGAAACAACCATCACCGCAGAGCGCTTAGTGTCTTTAGCTGATATTTTAGTTCAAAAGAAAAATGGACGTTTATACAGAACGTTGGTTAACCGTGTGTGGGCCCAATTAATGGGAAGAGGAATTGTGGAGCCAGTCGATATGATGGATAACGAACCTTGGAGTCAAGATTTATTAGATTGGCTAGCTTCTGACTTTACAGCGAATGGATATGACATGAAGCGATTAATGAGACAAATTTTGATATCTAAAACCTATCAAACACCAGCGATGGGTCTTAAAGAATCACAAATGCTGACCGCTTCAAACTTTGTGTTCAAAGGAATTATGAAACGCAGAATTACAGCAGAACAATTTGCAGATGCAGTAAGTCAATCCTTCTTTCCACTTTACACGGATTCGGCTCTAGTTAAAAAAATGTTGCCTGCCGATATTAAAAATGACATTCCATTTGCCCGAGCGTCCTTAGTCAAAAACGATCCTTTTTTAACTGCCTTAGGAAGACCCAATAGAGAGAATGTTTCCACTAGCCGTATTTCACAGGCCAATTTACTTCAGGCGCTGGAATTGACTAATGGCAACAAATTCAATTTATCCTTGCGAAAGGGAGCAGAGATTTGGGCACAAAAATATCAAACAGGAGAATCTCTTGTTAAAGCCTTATATTTGAAGGCTTTAGGAAGAGAGCCTAGTCTTAAAGAAATGACCTTAGCGGTTAAATATATCGGGAAAAAGCCAAGTGTGGAAGGGATACAAGATTTAGTGTGGGCAGTAACTTTACTCCCTGAATTTCAATTAATTATTTAATTTTTATTGCGATGAAAAATCAATGGAATAGAAGAGAGTTTTTACAAAATACCAGCACTGCTACCATAGCAGCTTTGGGTTTGGGCTCTCCTATTGCGAGTTTAATGGCGGACCCAACGAGCCCATTAGCCAAAAAAGCGGCCACAGCAGATACCGTTATTTTGTTGTGGATGGCCGGTGGTATGGCGCATACAGAAACCTTTGACCCGAAAAGATATACTCCTTATGAAAAAGGAATGGAGGGTAATCGGGTATTAAGTACCTTCAAATCTATGCCAACGGCCATCGATGGGGTTAACTTTTCAGAAGGCCTTCAGTCGGTAGGAAGTGTGATGGATAAAGGGACCGTGATTAGGTCTTATGTGGCTGCAGATTTAGGCCATATACTTCACTCTCGTCATCAGTATCACTGGCATACCAGTTACGAACCCCCACAATCTGTAGCCGCACCTCACATTGGAGCATGGATTTCAAAAGAATTGGGACCTAAAAATCCTGTTATTCCTTCCTTTATCGACATAGGTCAACGCTTTACCGTTGGCGAGGCCGAAGAATTAAAAGCATTTCATACAGCAGGATTTCTAGGCAATGAGCATGGACCATTTTTGATTCCGGATCCTAGTCAAGGTTTAGAAAGTGTGCGTCCACCGGTGGGAATGGACATGAAGCGATTTGAAAGTCGGAATCAATTATACAATAATTTAATCTCGCAAAGCGCGCATGGAGAATTTGGAAGTGATTACCAAAAAGAATCCTTACGTCGTTCCATGGAGCAGGCCTACATTTTATTGAATTCACCTGAGTCAAAGGCTTTCAATTTGAGCACTGAGCCAAAAGAAATTTATGATGTTTATAACACTGGTCGTTTTGGGCTTGGATGTTTATTAGCGCGTAGATTGACTGAAAAAGGAGCGAGATTCATTAGTGTAACGACAGAATACGAACCATTTTTCGGTTGGGATACCCATGAAAATGGCCATACCAGGTTAGAAGGAATGAAGCGGATGATTGACGGACCCATTGCCCAATTGATCAAAGACTTAGATAAAACGGGCCATTTGGATCGTACATTGGTGATTTTAGCCAGTGAATTTAGTCGGGATATGATGGTGGAAGGCCGACCAGACCTTAAAGTTCAGGAACAAGTGAAACAACCTGAAATCCTGAATGACATTAAGTTTTACGGAATGCATCGTCACTTTACGGATGGATGCTCGATTTTAATGTGGGGTGGGGGTATCAAGAAAGGTCACGTGTATGGCAAAACAGCCGATGAGCGTCCATGCAAGACCATTATAAACCCAGTCAAAATCGACGGAATTCATCAAACCATTTACCATGCCCTAGGTATCAAACCGGATACTCAATATGAAATTGAAAAACGACCTTTCTATACCACGCCGGATGGAAAAGGAAAAGCAGTACAAGATCTTTTGACCTAATGAAACATAAAAATTAATCTTCAAGCATTTGGGAAGGAGATATCGATTAACGGATATTTCAGGAAAAGTGGTGCGAGATATCTTAAGCTAGGTTGAGTATGAATAAAAAATGGAGGGGGATTGTTGAACAATTTGTACTCATATCTGCAGTATTTCTAGTGTTTTTATTGGCCTTTGAGGATCAAATCGTTGTTCCTAACTGGCTGCAGTCTTTTGGACGATTACACCCACTAGTCCTACATTTCCCAATCGTTTTATTGATTTTGTTAATGGCTTGGGAGTTTTTCAGATTTACCCGAGAAACTAGCCCTTGGATTAACACCGCGGAGCAATGGGTTTCTGATGCTTGGATTGTAGGCGCGGCCCTCACAGGAATAACTACTATTTTTGGCTTATTTCTTTCGAAGGAATCTGGTTATTCGGGAGACACTTTGTTCTGGCATAAGTGGGCAGCCGTTACTTTATTTATCGTCTTTAGTGGAACCTATTGGCTCAGAAATTTATCCTTTTACCAAAAGCTGAACTCGAGATTGTTGATAGGCTTCATGTCCATTTTACTGATCTCGACCGGCCATTTTGGATCAGAGCTTACACATGGAGATGGTTTTGTTTTGGAGCCTTTCCAACAAGGAAAACAGATCTACCTAGAAGATGCCATTGTTTTTGATCATATGGTCAAGCCTATTTTTGAAAAAAAATGCATGAGCTGCCATAACCCTGAAAAGAAAAAAGGGGAGCTTGATTTGTCTACTATTCAAGGTATTTTAAAAGGGGGTAAATCTGGCAAATTATTTGTCACTGGGAAACCTGAAATAAGCCTATTATTAGAGCGAATTCACCTTCCTTTAGAAGACAAAAAACACATGCCTGTCTCAGGCCAACCACAGTTGACCGATGAAGAGAAAATGATTTTATCGCTTTGGATCAAAGGAAACGCAACATTTACTAAAAAAGTATTAGAATTACCTGCAACAGATTCACTCCGAATCATGGGGAACACCTTATTCAATTCTGTTCTCGACGAGGCCACAAATTATGACTTTTCAGAAGCGAGTCAGGAAACCATCGACGAATTAACCAACGAATACCGAACGATTGCCAAGCTGGCCAAAAACTCACCGGCTTTGCGTGTTCATATCTTCAATAAAAATGAATTTAATTCTAAAAAGCTGGAGGAATTAGTGGCCATAAAAAAACAAATCGTTTTTCTAAGTGTAGCTAAAATGCCTGTCAAAGATTCGGATTTGTTGACCATCGCCCAATTTGAAAACTTAGAACGATTGGAATTAAACTTTAGCAATATTACGGCTAAAGGTCTTTTGGCGCTAAATAAGTTAACCCATTTAAAAAGCATTTCGCTTTCGGGAACGCAGATGAATTACCCAGATTTACAAATAGCCATGCAAGGATTGAAAAAACTTCAGGCCATTTATCTTTGGGATACACCACTCACTACAGATGACCTCAAAGTTTTATCGGCTAAATTTAAATCGGTCCAAATTATAGGCGGATTTAAAGATGATGGTAAAAGCCCCATAAAGCTTAATCCACCTGAGTTAAAAAATACATCGACCATTTTTGACACGAAGGCGCCGCTCACCTTATTCCATACGATTAAGGGCGTTGAGATACGGTATACGATGGATGGAACACCTATCGACAGTTCTAAATCTCCTATTTTTAATGGAAATATTTTAATTAATTCAAACACAAGAATTAGAGCGAGAGCGTTTAAAGCAGGCTGGATCGGAAGTGATGAAGCGGTTTTCGAATATTATAAATGTGCGATTACGCCTGATAGTGTAACGGTCGTATTGCCTTTAAATCGGGTGCATAAAGCCAATGGGCCAAAATCATTTTTCGACCGGAACCTAGGAACCTTTAGTGCCAATGCTCCTGCATGGGCTAATTTTTGGACCGGCGTACGAAATAATGACATGGAGTTAAATTTAAATTTCAAAACTCTAAAAACCATTTCCATTGTTTCTTTGCGGATTATGGAAGAGTTGACCACCGGAATTTTCCCACCTCAATCCATTGAGATATGGGGGAAAACAAGCGTGAATGGCACATTCAAGCGAATTCATGTATTTAAAGTTCCCGTTCCTAAGGAAACGAGATTCCACGAGTTATATGCGATCGATGTAAAATTCAAGCCAACCCTATTTAGCGAAATGAAAATCATCGCAAAACCACTTGAAAAAATCCCAGAATTGAATGCTTCTAAAGATAAAGCAAGAGTACGTACTCGTGCTGTGGCTAAAGATAAAAGAGCATTACTTCTAGTAGATGAAATCTTTTTAAATTAATGATCATGAAATTCCGATACTTGATTTTTACCTTTCTGATGTTTGCTGTGTCCCAATTGAATGGACAAGAAATTGCTTTGAAGGCCAATTACTTGGAAAAAATCAAAGCAGAAATGTTGGTCGAATGGCCTAAAAACAGGACGATCAATTTAGTTTACCATGGTCATTCTGTTGCATTAAGGATTAGGTCGTTATTTTAAATAAACCCATTCCTAGCATTCCATTATGATTTAATAAGTATATTTAATTTATAAGTAATTAAAAAATTATTGTATGAAACATTTAGAAGGATTAATTGCGGCACCCTTTACGCCATTTCATCGAGATAGCTCTTTACATCTGGAGCAAATTCCAGCCTATTACCAAATGCTAAAAAACAATCAAGTTGCCGGTGCCTTTATTTGTGGTACTACCGGGGAGGGGGTTTCTTTGACCCAAAAAGAAAAAAAATTAGTCATGCAAGCTTGGGCTACTGCAGTAGGGGCTAATCCAAATTTCACCGTCATTCCATTTTTAGGAGGCACTTGTATAGAAGATTGCAAAGAGTTGGCGCTCTATGCGAAGCATATTGGATTAAAAGCTGTCGCCTTTACAACGCCCTTTTATTTTAAACCTACCAATGCGGAGGTAATAGCAAAGGCTTGTATTGAAATTGGTGAATTGATTCCTGATTTAGCCTTTTATTATTATCATTTACCTGTTTTAACCGGGGTCCACATTCCAATGTATGATTTGCTTCAAGCGATTCATGGGAAACTCGAAAACTTTGCCGGTATTAAATATACCCATGAAGATTTTATGGACTATTTATCGTGTCTTAATTTTGCCGAGGGGGCTTATGATATGCTATGGGGCAGAGATGAAAATATGTTATCGGCACTCGTGCTTGGTGCTAAAAGCGCTGTCGGCAGTACCTATAATTATGCAGCACCCCTATATCATGCATTAATTGACGCTTATACTACGAATGATTTAATAAAGGCAAGAAAGTTACAGCAACAATCCATTGATATGATTCAATTATTAGGAAAATATGGGGGTATTGCAACAGGCAAGGCCTATATGAAAAAAATAGGTTTAGATTGTGGGGCTTTTAGGCTTCCTGTTTCGAATATGTCAACAGCCCAGTTTGATGTATTTTGTAAAGATGTTGATGCTTTAGGATTTAGTACATATGCCTCAAAAATGCCTGTTTAATGAATTTGCTTCGTTGGAAAAAATATAAAATTGGATTATTTGTGATTTTCCTTTCTACCTTTTCGATGGCCCAAACCAATTCCGTCCCTAATATATCGTGGCGCGAGGCTGGTTTATTGCCAGTTACTACCCAAGAACAGCCCCATCTGGGTTTATCAGGCTTAATTTCAGGCTTCATTGGCGATAAATGTATCCTTGCAGGAGGTAATAATTTTCCGATGGGCTTGCCTTGGGAAGGTGGCTCCAAAAAATATTATAAGGATGTATTTATTTATGATATCAAAAAAGACACCCTAGTTGTCAATCCTATTTTCAAATTTTCACTTCCTTCCAAAGTAGCCTATGCTGCCGTTGCACAGTTAAAAGATGCGATTTTTTATGCGGGCGGCGAAAATGAAACAGGCCCCGTGAATCACGTGTATTGTATTAAAAAAAGTGCAAATGCAAATCGTTTTGAAATAATCAAATGGCCTAATTTACCGGAGGCAGTTACAAATGCAGTTGCGATGGCCACCAATAATGCGGTCTATGTATTTGGAGGAGCCTATAAAGAAGGGGTATCGGATAAAGTATGGGCACTTTATTTTGACAAAATAAAAGCTGGCTGGAAATTCGTTTCCACTATGCCTCAACCGACCGCTTTTGCCGCTTCAGCCTTATTAAGGAATCAAATCTATGTGATAGGAGGCCGATGTAAAGGTAAGGATGGAATTAGTAAAATGTACAAGCAGGTGTATGCTTGGAATATAGCTAGCAATACTTGGTTTGAAAAGGCGGAATTACCCGAAACGCTTTCAGCGACCACGGCTCTTTGCATAGGAGATGCGGAATTTTTATTGATCGGGGGAGACAATATGTCAATTTTTCATGAGGTAGAATTGCTCACTGCAAAAATTTCGTCTTCTACGGATACTGCTGTGATCAAGGAATTAACGACTCAGAAAAATAACTTGCAAAAAAACCATCTAGGATTTAGTAGAGATGTGTTGCGCTATCAGGCAATTCCAAATAGGTGGGAACTCACATCGCACATGAAATTTTTGGTACCTGTGACAACCCATGCAATTAAGTGGAATAATAGACTATTTCTGCCAACTGGCGAAATTAAACCAGGAATTCGAACCCATAAAATATGGGTAGGTTTAGTAAATAAATAAGGATGATGGCTTCAAAAAAATATTCATGGGTTGTTGTTGGTTTATTATTTGTGGTAGCGCTCTTAAATTACATGGACCGACAAATGATTGCTACAATGCGTCCGTCTATGCAAATAGATATTGTTGAATTAAAGCAAGCCACTAATTATGGGTATTTAATGGCTGTATTTTTGTGGGTATATGGATCTGTGAGTTCTTTTTCTGGCTTGATTGCAGATCGGATAAACAGAAAAGGGCTCATTATTGGAAGTCTATTTGTGTGGTCCATGGTAACTTTTGCGATGGGCTTTGCGACAAATTTTAATGCCTTATATTGGCTAAGAGCCATTATGGGTTTAAGCGAGGCACTTTATATACCTGCGGGTTTATCGTTGATTGCAGATTATCATTCTGATAAAACGAGGTCTTTGGCGGTAGGACTACATATGTCTGGCATATATATAGGACAGGCCTTGGGGGGATTTGGCGCTACTGTTGCCAAACTATATTCATGGCAATATACTTTTATGTTTTTTGGTGGGTTTGGGATGTTGTATGCCGTGGTATTGATTGTGTTTCTGCAGGACAGGATTAAGAGAAATCTGCCGAAAAATGCGCAAAAAGGATATCAATCTGTTTTTACTAGTGTGTCAAGCTTACTTTCTTCCTTTTCTTTTTGGATTATCATTTTATATTTCGCGGTGCCTAGTTTTCCGGGCTGGGCAATTAAAAATTGGGCGCCTACGTTAATTGCCAATAAATTACACATTGACATGTCCTTGGCGGGTCCTCTCACGACGATATCCATATCCATGTCTTCAATATGTGGGGTAATCATTGGCGGATATTTTTCAGATACTTGGGTATAAAAAAATGTACGTGGTCGGATTTATATTGGCGCCATGGGTTTATCACTCATGATTCCGGCATTATTATTGTTGGGTTATAGTAATTCAATAGGCCTTGTTTTTGTGGCTGCGTCTCTTTTTGGTTTTGGATTTGGTATGTTTGATACGAATAATATGCCTATCCTTTGTCAATTCGTTCCGGTGAATAAACGGGCGACGGCCTATGGATTTTTAAATACGGCAGGCATTTTTGCAGGAGCTTTCATTACCGATTATTTGGGAAGATCTTCGGATGCTGGAAATTTAAATCAAGATTTTGCTGCTCTAGCCTTTATTGTGGCGGCAGTTATTGCGGTCCAACTCTTATTTTTAAAGCCAAAACAAGCGCTAGATTAAACATGTTTTTATGCATTATGATTTATAAAAGCTTCAATGGCTAGCTTGTAAATCCTCAGCAAAAATTGGACCGATAAAGTTTAATTCTAGTAGCGTTTAAAATTAAACAAAGTCACATTTGGGTCGAAAACCCCACTCCTGCTATCCGATTTACTACCACTCCCGTAAAATAAAAGAATTCACCCATTTGAGATGGATTTTTTTTGTACCCAAAGGTCGAGTCGATCATTATACGATTGGATTATGAATCAAGACGAAACCCAAATTTTACAATTCAAGAATATTGGTATATTCAATTCAAATGAATCAAAAGTTAATCTCTTATGTGATCTATTGAGCTTTTGAGTTAAAGTATTAATTTAAACAAACACTTTATTCATAATCTCACCTTTTGATTTTCGATAATTGGAAGGATTTGTCCCCGTAATTTTTTTAAAAATATAGTTAAAATGCGTGAGATTGTTGAAGCCACAATCGTAACAAATTTCTGAAATATTTCGTGGGCCATCAATAAGTAATCGGCATGCATATGCAATGCGAAAGTCATTGAGCAATTCAATAAAAGTCTTATTGGTTTTAGCCTTTATGTATCTACAAAATGCTATTGCATTCATATTTGATAGATTTGATACTG
This sequence comes from Cytophagaceae bacterium, assembly GCA_005791165.1. Lineage (GTDB taxonomy): Bacteria > Bacteroidota > Bacteroidia > Cytophagales > Spirosomataceae > Aquirufa. The sequence goes on along the minus strand of SXXW01000020.1, from coordinate 3,742 downwards.
TTTCAAGGGTAATATTCTCCTGTAAATGCAAATGAATATAATTCAAAACTTGATTCATTCGATCAGAATCATTAATTGGATTTGACTCTCCAAAAAATTTCTTAGAAAGGGGCCGACCATCTTTGGCCAGCGACAGAATTTTAAATATTTGCAAAAAATTAATTAATGGATCAATCCCTTTTGCCAAATGCATTTTTTGTAAAAATGATTTAACTCGATCTGAGGTTATTTGGCCAAATGAAATACCATGTGATGCCTCCTCAATTAATCGCTTTATCTCTTGCATTTCGGGAATCAACAACAATGGCTTTCCTAAAAAATCGAGGCGAAAACGGAGGATCATTGCCTCTGCCTTTTCAGTTGAATTGGGCTTATAATACAATGCATCATTTCGCCAATAATGTGGCAAATTGGAACCTAATAAAACTAAATCCCCTTCCTTAAATCGTTCTACATGGTCACCAACAAATCGGGTACCTTTGCTTTTAGTTATTAATGTTAGTTCTATTTCAGGGTGATAGTGCCAAGGATTATCAAAATAAGGCACTTTTTCATTTCTTATATCGAACGAAGCTGCAATATTCTCTACAACTTTCAACAACTTAGGCCTAATCATTTGCTTTTTTATTAATACAATTGCAAATATATCTAAAGTTTTAGCAAATTTTCATAAAAAAAAGGATGAAATTATTCCATATTTTTGTACTATTGATCGGTTTAATATTAATATTTACATTTTAATTCGTATAAATTTTTAAAAGATAAGATTCAATGTTTACATATTTTAAAAAAATCAGTTTTGCCCTATTATTAACAAGTTTTTTTCTTCCCAATGCCATAGCAAAACCTAATCAAAAAGGGAAATGGGTTTTACTCTTTGATGGCAAAACGACAAAAGGTTGGCGCGGGGCATACAGAACAGATTTTCCTAAAAACGGTTGGGTTGTACAAGATGGAGAACTTCGCGGCGAATTATCAGCAGGCGTAGAATCCAGCGATGCAGGTGATATTGTGACGCTGAAAAAATACCGAAATTTCGAATTGGTTTTTGAATGGAAATTAGGCCAAGGGGGTAATTCAGGTGTCAAATATTTTATCGAAGAACTTCTGCCCAAACCTCAGGGATCTCAAGCTGGATATGAATATCAATTAATTGACGATGCCGAATACATTTACAATAACAAGCATTTGCCTCAAGATCTAAAAACAGCCTCCATTTATGATGTTATTGCTGCAGATAAACCCGATGCAAAAGTTGACATTTGGCATTCCTCCCGCATCCTAGTTAAAGATAATTACATTGAACATTGGCTCGATGGCAAACAAGTGTTGGCGGTCAACAGATCATCAGATGTTTTCAAAAATGGGGTTTTAAATAGCAAATATAACGACTATCCAAATTTCGCTGCAATTACTGAGGGGCATATTTTATTGCAAGATCATGGACATCGCATCGCATTTAAAAATATTAAAATAAAAGAACTATGAAGCGTCGAGATTTTTTGAAAAATACAGCATTGACAACCGCTGCGATTGGTATTCCCTCCATTGTTCCTTCTTCTGTCTTTGGTAAAAATGCACCATCTAATCGAATTACAGTGGGTTTTATTGGCACAGGCCGACAAGTTTTTTCCTCTAATTTACCTCAAATGTTGGCAGTAGAGGGCGTCCAAGTGACGACTGTTTGTGATGTGGACATCTGGCGACAAACTGAGGCCCAAAAATTTGTCAATGAATTTTACACCAAAAAAAATGGCGTAAATGCTTACAAGGGTTGCCAAACGGTTGGCGATTATCGGGATGTCATTAACGATAACAAAATTGATGCCCTGATGATTTCTACTCCTGACCATTGGCACATTCCAATGGGCTTACTGGCTGCAAAAGCTAAAAAACATTTTGCGATCGAAAAACCATTGAGTTTAAGTGTCCAACAAGGAAGACAGCTGGCCGATGCGGTCAAAAAATACGGTGTTATTGCTCGGACTGATAGTGAATTTAGATCTGTTCGTAAACAAAATTTTGCCGTAGAATTAGTTCGTAACGGATATTTAGGGGATTTAAAGCGCATCGAGATTACATTTCCTTCGGACCCAACACCAGTGGCAACGCAAGCAGATATGCCCGTTCCTACTGGATTAAATTATGATATGTGGCTAGGACCCGCTCCTTTTGTGCCTTATACGCAAATGCGGGTACATGACCTAAATCAAACCAATAAACGGCCAAATTGGATGCGAATTGACACCTATGCGCAAGGTATGATTTCCAATTGGGGTGCGCATTATTTTGATATGGCGCAGTGGGCCAATAATAGTGAGCATTCAGGACCTGTAGAGGTTGAGGGATCGGGCGTTTTTCCTAAAAGTCTTTGGAATTCGATGATCAACTTCAAGGTTCAGTATACATATGCCAATGGGGTTGAAATGACTTGCGAACAATCGCCCACCAGCGCGCCTTCGATTACGTATTTCGGTTCAAAGGAATGGGTGAAAATAGATGGCTATCCGGGAAAGGCAACGAGCAGTAATCCCGCCATATTGGATCTTAAACCTAAAAAGGAGGAAATGGATTTATCAGGTGTTTTGTGGGACAAAAATGATTTTATTCAAGGGGTTCGCAACCAGCAAGAAACACTTATACCTATTGAAGTCGGCCATCGGGGCATTACGATTTCTCAAATCGGTTTAATCGCTTGCCAAATCGGTGAAAAACTAATATGGCAGCCAGAAAAAGAGCTTTTTGTTGGTAATAATGTCGCAAATGCGCTTTTAGCAGCGCCTATTTTGAGAGATAAATGGTTGTAGGGATTTCATCGACTGGTCGAAATAGACATAAAACTTCTATGATTTTAAATGATAGATCCTTGTAAAAATCAAATAATCACATTAAACCATGCGTACATACCTCTTATTGATTTTGATTTGTTCCAATAGTCTTTTCGCTCAAAAAGTTAAAAATGAGTTTTTTGCCTTACACAATATTATCAGAGGCGATAGCACGTATAATACTTTTGACAAGCAAGTTGAATTAGTGAAAAATGCGGGTTTTGATGGGATTGAAATCAATCAAATTGAAAGCTTTGATGGCATGAAATCAGCTCTTGACCAGTTCCAATTCAAGGGGTCCTATTTTTATGTAAAACTCCAATTGGGCGACCCCATTGACAATCGATTGGAAAGTGCCATCAACAAACTGAAAGGCACAAATACCATCGTTGCTCCTTATATTCTGGCGGATACCAAACGTTTTAAACCAAATTCTCCTGAGGGTGATTCGGAGGCCATAAAGCTTTTGCAGCTCATTTCCATGTGGTCAAAAAAGTCTGGATTGCAGGTAGCCATTTATCCACATTTGGGTTTTTATGTTGAGCGAACGGATCATGCGTTACAATTGGCCCAAAAAATAAATCGCAAAAATGTAGGATTAGCTTTTAACCTATGTCATTGGCTGGCAACAACTAGTTTGGCTGAACGCGCTTATTTGAAAAATCATTTGAAGGAAATAAACCCTTACTTAAAAATGATAACCATTTCTGGTGCAAACGACATCATTTCTCAGAAAAAAACCATATTTGACGATTACATTTTACCCCTAGGCGCAGGCAGCTTTGACACATATGACTTGTTGAAATACATGGTCAAAACAATCAAATATAAAAAGCCCATTGGCGTTCAGTGTTACAACATTAAAGGGAATAAACCCCAGCTTATTAAAAACACCATGTACGTTTGGAATCAGT
>SXXW01000019.1 GCA_005791165.1 Cytophagaceae bacterium | reverse complement strand
AACATGGCACCTCTTCTTTATTTCTATCAACACGTCAAAGAACTCTGTAAACTCGAAGTTAAATTCAGATTATTTCTAACCACTTAATCCTCTCGTCTATGCGCTAGCTGCGTTTAGCTAGCAATTGGGAGTGCAAAGATGTAGGATTAAATTTAAAATAGCAAACGTAGGCCTAATCTTTTTCTAATAATTTCCACTTGATTAGTAAATGAAGCAGCTAATCAACTGAATATCAAAGAATAAAAAACGAAAATAAATTGAAAAAAATTAAGGATTTCTTTTAAAAATAAGTCTAATGGCTATTTTTCTAAGAATGGATAACGGAAATCCGTCGGTGAAACAAAGACTTCTTTGATCGTTCGAGGAGAAACCCAACGCAATAAATTCAAGTATGACCCCGCTTTATCATTCGTGCCAGATGCCCGCGCACCACCAAAAGGTTGTTGGCCCACCACCGCCCCCGTACACTTATCATTTAAATATAAATTTCCCGCCGCATGCATTAAGGCCAATTTCGCCACCTCCATCGCATAGGAATCCCGAGCAAAAATCGCACCTGTTAAAGCATAGGCCGATGTCTCATCAACCAATTTCAAAGTATTCGCCCAATCTGAATCTTCATATATATATATAGTTAACACAGGACCAAAAATTTCCTCCACCATAGTTCTCGATTTTGGATCAGTCGTCAACAAGATCGTTGGCTCCACAAAGTACCCTTTCGCATCATCACTCCCACCCCCAGCAAAAATGCTAATAGCCGAATCTTTTTTAGCATCATCTATAAAAGAAGTAATCTTAGCAAAGGCTTTGGCATCAATCACGGCATTCACAAAATTACCAAAGTCCTCAGTCCCGCCCATTTGAATCGCAGCCAAATCCTCCCGCAAATATTCCGCTAACTCATGCCATATCGATTTAGGCACATATGCCCGCGATGCCGCAGAACATTTTTGACCCTGATACTCAAATGCTCCTCTGATTAAACCCACAGCCAAGGCTTTCGGGTCAGCCGATGCATGTGCGACCACAAAATCTTTCCCGCCCGTTTCACCCACAATCCTAGGATACGATTTATACATAGAAATATTATTTCCAATATTCTTCCAAATCGTTTGAAATACGGCCGTTGATCCCGTAAAATGAACCCCGGCAAAATCTCGATGAGAAAATACTACCTCCCCAGCTTCCGGCCCATCCGCAAAAACCAAATTAATCACCCCAGCCGGCAATCCTGCCTCCTCCAAAATTTCCATCAATAATCCCGCCGAATAAACCTGCGAAGGCGAAGGCTTCCATACAACGGTATTCCCCATCAATGCTGGAGCCGCCGGTAAATTTCCGGCAATAGCCGTAAAATTAAAGGGTGTCAACGCATACACAAATCCCTCCAAGGCCCTGTATTCCACTCGATTCCACACACCCGCCGAAGAAATCGGCTGATCTGAATAAACCTGAGAAGCAAAATGCACATTGAATCGTAAGAAATCCACCCACTCACAAGCTGCGTCAATCTCAGCTTGATATACATTTTTCGATTGCCCCAACATCGTTCTCGCGTTCAATTGCATTCGATATTTAGTCGCCGAAAGCTCCGCCGCTTTTAAAAAGATCGCTGCCCTCCTTTCCCATGGCATAGCCGACCAGGCCGCATGCGCATTCAAAGCGGCATCAATCGCCGCCGAAACTTCTTTCTTTCCCCCCTCATAATAATATCCTAAAATATGCTGATGGTCATGTGGGCAAGTCATCGAAGTTTTTCGAGAACCCCGAACGTCCTTCCCACCGATCCGCATGGAAATATCAATTTGTTGGCCCCTTAATTCCGCGATCGTTTCTTGTAAACGAATTCGCTCAGCACTACCATTTATATAGGAATATATAGGCTCATTTATTGGGACAGGGTTATTGAAAAAACCAGTTGACATATTATTTTTTGTTTGTTGAAATGTAACGCCAAATTAAACCTTTTAAAGTAATTTTCAAGGTTCATATGAAAGGTATGGTTTTAAACGAATCCAAACCCCCATATCCAAGCCATGAATCTTCTCCAATTCTTCAAAACTAGCTATATAAGGATGCTGCTTTCTGTAGGTTAAAAATAATTTAACTTGGGCATAAGTTAGATAAGGATGCCTGAACTCGTTCCATGCCAAGCGGTTAATTTTAAGCGTTCGAAAAACTCCTGTGCCAATTTTCAAATGAGATTTGTTTTCATCCACCCAAACCGAATCTAGGCCATATACCTCTTTGAGCTGCAAAACCGCATTAAACCCGCCTAATCGTTGGCGATATGCTAAAATACGTTTAGCAAAGCCCGGACCAATTCCTTTTAAGCCCACCCAAGCAACCGAATCTGCCATATTGATATCCAAAGTCCAATGTTGATTATGGACTGACTTCCTCACGTACCCTGGAAAAATCCTCCTATTGAAATTGCTCTTCGGCCCAGCCCTCCGCTCCCATTTTTTATGAACAGGATATTTAACCCATTCTCTCGGCTTAGGCATTTTAACCAAAGCAGAATTCCAAACCTTAGGTTCAAAAGAACTAACCAATCTATCCTCTTCCATGTAACGATACCCGAAGTAAGCCAACACATATAGTAATATAAGCAAAAACAATGAATACATTCCATTAACATCACGTTGAGAAAAGCCAAAAACAAATCTCAAATAATAGTGAATTTTAGCGCGCATGGTATGAATGGTTAGGTTTATATGTCTTTTTGAAAGACACAAATCCAATTTGGATATTTTTTTTTACATATAGTTGACTTTCAAAAAATTATAAGTAATTTTGCAGGCTATTTTAGGATACAAACCTTCGGGACTATCCGTGAAATGATTTCTGAAACACAAATCTCTTATCGTAGGGGAGGCGCAAAGGGAATTCATTTTTTTCATCTACGAGGCATTCAGCTTTTAATTTTCGCTTGAAAAAGCGAGAAATTGTGCCCAGTTGGGCCTTTTTTCAATTTAATTTAAAACGTATAAAGCCTTGAGTAACATCACTGCCACCGGAAGACATAGCTTTGCGAAAACGCAATCTGTGATCAATTATCCAGATTTTCTGGATATCCAAATCAAATCCTTCCAGGATTTTTTCCAGTTAGAAACAGCTGCAGAGAATCGGACCGACGAAGGTTTATTTAAAGTATTTGCCGAAAATTTTCCGATCGCGGATTCGCGTGAGAACTTCGTGCTTTCTTTTGTTGATTATTCAGTAGATCCGCCGAAATATTCGGTAGATGAATGTATCGACCGAGGATTGACGTATTCGGTACCTTTAAAAGCCAAGTTGCGTTTGATCTGTAATGACACGGACAACGAGGATTTCCAAACCATTGAACAAGAAGTGTTCTTGGGTAACATCCCTTATATGACTGAGCGTGGATCATTCGTGATCAATGGCGCTGAGCGTGTAATTGTATCCCAACTACATCGTTCGCCGGGTGTGTTCTTTGCACAATCAAAGCACACGAACGGAACTAAATTGTATTCGGCACGTATTATTCCGTTCAAAGGATCTTGGATTGAATTTGCTACAGACGTTAACAACGTCATGTATGCATACATTGACCGTAAGAAAAAGTTCCCAGTAACCGTGTTGCTTCGTGCGATTGGATATGGAAATGACAAAGACATTTTAGATCTTTTCGGCTTAGCTGAGGAATTAAATGTGGATAAGAAAACATTGAAGTCGACTGTAGGTCGCCGACTTGCTGCTAGGGTTTTAAAAACATGGCAAGAAGACTTCGTGGATGAGGATACTGGTGAGGTAGTTTCCATTGACAGAAATGAAATTTTAATCGAGCGTGATACAGTTATTACGGAGAACGAAATTGAAACGATTTTAGATTCGGGTTCAAGCACAATCATTCTTCACAAAGACGATGTCAACGTATCTGATTATAATATCATATATAATACATTGCAAAAAGATACTTCAAACTCTGAGAAAGAGGCGGTAGAAGTTATCTACAAGCAATTACGTAATACGGATGCTCCCGATGAGCAAACGGCTCGTGACATCATTCAAAACTTGTTCTTCTCGGACAAGCGTTATGATTTAGGGGAAGTTGGTCGTTACCGTATCAACAAAAAATTAGGTCATGATATACCGATGGAGGTTAAAGTTTTAACCAAAGAGGACATCATATCCATCGTAAAATACTTGATCGGTTTGATCAATTCTCGTGCGGTGGTGGATGATATTGACCACTTATCTAATCGTCGTGTTCGTACGGTGGGTGAGCAATTATATGCTCAGTTCGGAGTTGGACTAGCGCGTATGGCTCGTACCATTAAGGAGCGTATGAACGTACGTGATAATGAGGACTTTAAGCCGGTGGATTTGATCAATGCCCGTACTTTATCGTCTGTTATCAACTCGTTCTTTGGAACAAATCAGTTATCTCAATTCATGGATCAAACGAATCCACTGGCTGAGATTACCCACAAGCGCCGTATGTCGGCCCTAGGACCCGGTGGACTTTCACGTGAAAGAGCTGGATTCGAGGTTCGTGACGTTCACTACACGCACTACGGTCGTCTTTGTACGATTGAAACACCAGAGGGACCGAACATCGGTTTGATTTCTTCTCTTTGTGTGCATGCGAAAGTAAACTCCATGGGATTCATCGAAACTCCATACCGTATTATTGACGGAGGAAAAGTAGATATTACGACGCACGTTGAATATTTAACGGCTGAGGAAGAAGATGGTAAAAATATCGTTCAGGCAAATGCCATGATTGACAAAACGGGTAAATTCTTATCAGACCGCGTTAAGGCGCGTTTTGAGGGAGATTTTCCTTTGGTAAATCCAGCAGATGCACAATTCATGGACGTAGCGCCTAACCAAATTGTTTCGGTAGCGGCTTCTATGATTCCATTCTTGGAGCATGATGATGCGAACCGTGCTTTGATGGGATCCAACATGCAGCGCCAAGCGGTGCCATTGTTGCGCCCAGAAGCTCCGATTGTTGGAACAGGTTTAGAACATCGCGTGGCGATTGACTCACGTACTTTGGTGGTTGCTGAAGGAACAGGAGTTGTGGAATATGTAGATGCTTTACGAATCGTCGTTAATTATGATCAAACTGAATCTGAAAAATTAATCAGTTTCAGTGGTTCTAAAAAGGAATACAATTTGATTAAATTCCGTAGAACGAATCAGGATACGACGATCAACTTAAAACCGATTGTTTTCAAAGGAGATAAGGTATCAAAAGGACAAGCGCTTTGCGAGGGTTATGCAACTCAAGCGGGTGAATTAGCCTTAGGACGTAATATGAAAGTGGCGTTCATGCCATGGCAAGGATATAACTTTGAGGATGCGATTGTAATTTCAGAGAAAGTGGTTCGCGATGACATCTTTACTTCAATCCACATTGAGGAATTTGAATTAGAGGTACGTGATACAAAACGTGGTGAGGAAGAATTAACGTCTGAAATTCCAAACGTTTCAGAAGAAACTGTACGTAACCTTGATGAAAATGGAGTGGTACGTGTGGGTTCTGATGTAAAAGAGGGAGATATCTTAATTGGTAAAATTACGCCAAAAGGAGAGTCTGATCCAACGCCAGAAGAGAAATTATTACGTGCCATCTTTGGTGACAAAGCGGGTGATGTAAAAGATGCTTCTAAGAAAGCGCCACCATCGTTAAAAGGTGTGGTCATCGACACTAAATTATTTGCTCGCCCTAAAAAGGACAAAGAAGAGCGTGATAAGTCGAAGGCTGAATTAAAGAAAGTGATGAAATTATATGGCAAGGACCTATTGGAAATTCGCCGCATCATGATCGAAAAGACAACTGCTTTATTAGCGGGAAAAACATGTGGTGGTATTCGCCATAAGTTTGGAACAGTGATTGTAGAGAAAGGTGTAAAATTCACTGCTAAGAATATTGAGGAATTATTATTCCCTGAGAAAAATATGTATCGTGATGAGTCAACATATGCGGTTCCTGAAGAGGCTAACTTATTATCTGACTTAATCGTTGAAGATGCCACTGCAGATGCGGAAGTAAATGCAAATTTCTTACAATTGATCAAAAATTTCCACGGACGCAGAAATGAAATCGCTGGACAATTCAAGCGTGAGCGTTTTGTATTAGAAGTGGGAGATGAATTACCTGCAGGTATTGTCAAATTAGCTAAGGTTTATATCGCTAAGAAACGTAAGTTGAAAGTGGGCGATAAGATGGCGGGTCGTCACGGAAATAAGGGTGTTGTAGCTCGTATCGTTCGTGAGGAAGATATGCCATTCTTAGAAGATGGAACACCAGTAGATATCGTATTGAATCCATTGGGAGTACCTTCTCGTATGAACTTAGGTCAAATCTACGAAACAGTATTAGGATGGGCTGGACAAAAATTAGGCAAGCGTTATGCGACACCTATTTTTGACGGTGGAACTGAAGCTGAGGTAGCGGCTGAATTAACATTAGCTGGCTTACCAGATTGGGGCCGTACGTATTTGTACAATGGTTTGACGGGAGATAAATTTGACCAACCAGTGACCGTTGGTATTATCTACATGTTGAAATTAGGCCACTTGGTAGATGATAAAATGCACGCACGTTCAATCGGACCATATTCATTAATTACGCAACAACCATTAGGAGGTAAAGCTCAATTTGGAGGTCAGCGTTTTGGTGAGATGGAGGTTTGGGCATTGGAGGCATTTGGAGCTGCTAATATCTTGCAAGAGATTTTAACGGTGAAATCGGATGATGTCATCGGTCGTGCTAAGGCATACGAAGCAATCGTAAAAGGTGAGAACATGCCTAAACCAAACATTCCAGAATCATTCAATGTATTGATTCATGAATTGAGAGGTTTAGCCCTTGAAATCACCCTTGAGTAATAAAAATAGGGCTTAGGCCCTTATAAAGAGTTCATTTTCCAATAAAATACAAAGAAAATGTCATTTAAAAAGACGAGAAAACTGAATAGCGATTTCCAAAAAGTGACCATCTCATTGGCCTCGCCGGAGTCAATTCTAGAAAGTTCAAATGGGGAAGTAACCCAACCAGAGACGATCAATTACCGTACTTACAAACCAGAAATGGGCGGTTTATTTTGTGAGCGTATCTTTGGACCTACAAAAGACTGGGAATGTCATTGTGGGAAATATAAAAGAATCCGATACAAAGGAATCATCTGCGACCGTTGCGGTGTGGAGGTTACGGAGAAAAAAGTACGTCGTGAACGTATGGGACACATCGAATTGGTGGTTCCAGTAGCTCACATTTGGTACTTCCGTAGTTTACCGAACAAAATCGGTTATATGCTGGGTTTGTCAACTAAGAAATTAGATCAAATCATTTATTATGAGCGATATGTAGTCGTTCAAGCAGGTATGTATGCTGAAGAGGGGAAAATCGGTAGTCAATACCTTGATTTCCTTACAGAAGACGAATACTTAGATATCTTAGATAAATTACCTCGTGAGAACCAACATCTTCCAGATGAGGATCCACAGAAATTTATCGCCAAAATGGGTGCTGACGCATTAAATATGTTGTTGACACGCATCGAATTAGATAGTTTATCTGCTGATTTACGTCACTCTGCTGATACTGAATCATCTCAACAACGTAAAGCTGAGGCTTTAAAGCGTTTGAAGGTGGTAGAAGCTTTCCGCGAGTCGATAGGTCGTATTGATAATCGTCCTGAGTGGATGATCATTAAAATGGTTCCAGTAATTCCACCAGAATTACGTCCATTGGTGCCATTGGATGGAGGTCGTTTTGCGACATCTGACTTAAATGATTTATACCGTCGTGTGATTATCCGCAACAACCGTTTGAAGCGTTTGATCGAAATCAAAGCACCAGAAGTAATCTTGCGTAATGAGAAGCGTATGTTGCAAGAGGCTGTTGACAGTTTGTTTGACAACTCACGTAAAGTAAATGCGGTTCGTTCTGAGGGTAACCGTGCCTTGAAATCTCTTTCTGATATGTTGAAAGGAAAGCAAGGTCGTTTCCGTCAAAACTTATTAGGTAAGCGTGTCGATTATTCAGGTCGTTCGGTTATCGTCGTAGGTCCAGAATTGAAAATGCACGAGTGTGGTCTTCCAAAAGATATGGCGGCTGAATTATTCAAGCCATTTGTTATTCGTAAGTTGATCGAGCGTGGTATCGTGAAAACGGTTAAGTCGGCGAAGAAAATTGTTGATCGCAAAGATCCTGTCGTTTGGGATATTTTGGAAAATGTCATGAAAGGACATCCGGTACTTTTGAACCGTGCTCCTACGTTGCACCGTTTGGGTATCCAAGCATTCCAACCGAAATTAATTGAAGGAAAAGCAATCCAATTGCATCCATTGACATGTACGGCATTTAATGCTGACTTTGACGGTGACCAGATGGCGGTTCACGTTCCATTGGGACATGAAGCGATTTTGGAAGCCTCTTTGTTGATGCTTGCGTCTCATAATATCTTGAACCCTGCGAATGGTGCTCCTATTACGGTACCATCACAAGACATGGTTTTGGGATTATATTACGTAACCAAAGGACGTAAGTCTACTCCAGACCATAAAGTGGACGGAGAAGGATCACGTTTCTATGGTTTTGAGGAGGTTGTTATCGCCTTAAATGAGAAGAAATTATCTAAGCATGCGAACATCGTGGTGAAAGCTACGGTTCGTAAGGACGATGGTACATTAGCGCAAGAAATGGTGGAAACTGTGGCTGGCCGTGTATTGTTCAACTTATGTGTTCCAGAAGCTGTAGGATATATCAATGAATTGTTGACTAAGAAGAAATTGCAACAAATCATTTCACAAGTTCATAAGATTTGCGGAATGGCTCGTACGGCACAATTCTTGGATGATATTAAAGAATTAGGATTCCAACAAGCCTTCCATGGTGGTTTATCGATGGGTATAGGTGACGTTCAAATTCCTGCTGAAAAAGCTTCATTAGTGAAGAAGGCGCAGGCAGATGTTCAAGCGGTTTGGGATAACTATTTAATGGGTTTAATCACAGATAACGAGCGTTACAATGCGGTTATTGACATTTGGACTAAAGTTAACTCGAAGATCACTGAGACGTTAATGAAGCAAATGGAGGAGGATAACCAAGGATTTAATGCCATCTACATGATGATGCACTCGGGAGCTCGTGGTTCTCGTGAGCAGATTCGTCAATTAGGTGGTATGCGTGGTTTGATGGCAAAACCTCAAAAGAACTTACAAGGTTCGATTGGCGAAATCATTGAAAACCCAATCCTTTCTAACTTTAAAGAAGGTCTTGACGTATTAGAATACTTTATTTCAACACACGGTGCGCGTAAAGGTTTGGCAGATACTGCTTTAAAAACTGCGGATGCTGGTTACTTGACTCGTCGTTTACATGATGTGGCTCAAGATGTGATTGTGAATGAAGATGATTGTGGTACCTTACGTGGTATCGAAGTGTTCCCATTGAAAGATAATGAGGAAATCATCGAACCATTATCCGAGCGTATCTTAGGTCGTGTTTCGATTCATGATGTGTATGATCCACTTACAGGAGAATTGATTGTTGCTTCAGGCGACGAAATCACTGAAATAGTGGCGAATCACATCGATGAGACTTCGATTGAGTCGGTTGAAATTCGTTCGGTATTAACGTGTGAAACGAGAAGTGGTGTTTGTGCTAAATGTTACGGACGTAACTTAGCTACAGCGGCCATGGTTAATTTAGGTGAGGCTGTAGGTGTAATTGCATCTCAGTCCATTGGTGAGCCAGGAACACAGTTGACATTACGTACATTCCACGTGGGGGGTACTGCACAAAACGTTTCATTAGATGCGAGTGTGAAAGCGAAATTTGATGGAGTTTTGAATTTTGAAGAAGTTCGTTCGGTAAGTTCGACTGACGCGGAAGGAAATCCAGTGGAAATCGTGATGGGTCGTTCAGGTGAGATTCAAATCTTAAATCCAGCAAATAAGCAAATATTAATTTCTTCTAATATTCCATATGGTTCATTCTTACGTGTGAAGGAAGGCCAAACGGTGAAGAAGGGAGACGAGATTTGTGCTTGGGATCCATACAATGCGGTAATTCTTTCTGAAGCTGAAGGTAAAATCGAATTTGAGGCTATTGAAGAAAACAATACCTACAAAGAAGAGGCGGATGAGCAAACAGGTATGCGTGAGAAGGTAATTATCGAATCTAAGGATAAGACTAAAAATCCATCTGTACTTGTTGTATCAAAAGGCAAAGAAGATTTAGTGTATAACGTACCCGTAGGAGCGCGTTTAGCGATTAGTATTGGGGATAAAATTAAGGCGGGTCAAATTATCGCTAAGATTCCTCGGGCTGCCGGTAAAACGCGTGATATTACAGGAGGTCTTCCTCGTGTAACGGAATTGTTTGAGGCGCGTAACCCATCTAATCCTGCGGTTGTTTCTGAAATTGACGGTGTAATTTCATATGGTATCATCAAACGTGGTAACCGTGAAATTATCGTAACGCCAAAAGAAGGAACTGAGCGTCATTATTTAGTGCCATTGACTCGATTTATTTTGGTACAAAACAATGACTTCGTACGTGCGGGTACTCCACTTTCTGATGGTGCGATTACGCCTTCAGATATCTTGAAAATTAAAGGGCCAACAGCCGTTCAGGAATATTTAGTGAATGAAATCCAAGATGTATATCGTCTACAGGGTGTAAAAATCAATGATAAGCATATTGAATGTATTGTACGTCAAATGATGCAGAAAGTTGAAATTTTAGAACCAGGTGATACTCAATTCTTACAAGGACAAAATGTAGATCGTTTCGTATTCCGTGAGGAAAATGATTTGATCTTAGATAAGAAAGTCATTATAGAAGCGGGAGATTCTGAGAAGTATAAGGCGGGAATGATTTTGTCAGCACGTGCATTACGTGATGAGAATTCATCTCTAAAACGTCGTGATATGAAAATCATGAAAGTGCGTGATGCAGCTGCGGCGGTATCATCTGCTAACTTGCAAGGTATCACACAAGCGTCCTTAGGAACAGAATCATTCATCTCTGCGGCATCGTTCCAAGAAACTACGAAAGTACTTTCTGAGGCTTCGATTCGTGCAAAAGTAGATACGTTGGATGGCTTGAAAGAGAACGTAATCGTAGGACATTTAATCCCTGCGGGAACTGGTCTTCGTCGTTACAAAGACATCTTAGTGACTTCGGTTGATGAATTAAGGCAATTAGAAGCGAAAAAAGTAGCCGCTGAAACAGAGGCAGCTACTGAAGCATATCGCGCTTCTGTTGAAAACTAATTGACGATTTATTTGAATAGACCCCCGGCTTTTAATAAGTTCGGGGGTTTATTTTTTAAACCTATTATTTGACATGAATAATCCACAAGAAGAAAACCAATTAAACATAGAATTACCTGAAGAAATGGCGGAGGGTTCCTATGTAAACCTAGCGCTCATCGCTCATTCTCCCTCTGAATTTGTCATCGACTTCATTCGGATATTGCCCGGAATTCCAAAAGCAAAAGTTAAGTCGCGTGTGGTGATGACACCGGATCACGCTTACCGACTGATGTTAGCGTTGCAAGAAAATATTTCAAAGTTCGAAGAGAACCATGGAGCTATCATGAAGGAAGGAGAAGATTCAGGGTACCAATTTCCGATGAATTACAACGGGCCTATAGGCGAAGCGTAAACGTTTTAGGTTTTTATTTCATCAAAAAGCTTTATTTTTTTGCTAATTTATAGGTAAAGATTACCTTTAGATTGCTTTACCTATGATAAAGCAATTCATTTTCCAATTTACATAATGGCCATGCCTATTTTAAATAAATCTTTGATTCATTCTGGTGACATCAACACCAAAACACCCATCGCACTTCCAAAAGCTGAAGTATTCGATTACCCTGAAAAAATATTACAATTTGGTACCGGAGTTTTGCTTCGCGGACTTTGTGATTATTTTGTAGATAAGGCAAATCGTTCGGGCCAATTTAAAGGCCGGATCGTTGTAGTTAAATCGACATCCAAGGGAGATGCAGATGCTTTTGAGACACAAGATGGATTATTTACCCATTGCATTAAAGGAATCGACGAAGGCAAAGAAATAGAAGAGTATATTATCAATTCCTCCATTTCTAGAACGCTAACTGCTTCGAAAGAATGGGATTCGATTATGGCTTGCGCAACAAGCGCTGATATGCAAATCATATTTTCAAATACAACTGAGGTCGGCATTCAATATGTAGCCAACGACTCAATTACTGCAGCATGTCCTAGCTCGTTCCCAGCAAAGCTTTTAGCATTCTTGCATGCGCGATGGCAACATTTTGCCGGTGCAAGCTCAGCCGGAATGGTTATTATTCCCACTGAATTAATTATCAATAATGGAGATGTATTAAAGGGCATTGTTTTACACTTAGCAGCTGATCATTCATTGCCGCCGGAATTTGTTTCTTGGCTTACGGAGTCTAATCATTTTTGCAACTCATTAGTGGATCGAATCGTACCGGGAAGTCCTGATTCAGCTACGTCAACAGCCATTTTGGGCCAATTGGGTTATGATGACTCGCTGATGATTATTTCAGAAGTATATAGTTTATGGGCGATCCAAGGTGGAGCTGAAGTTAAGAAAATCTTGGGATTTGCGGCGGCCGACAAAGGTGTGGTGATTGCGGAAGACATTGAAATCTACCGCGAACTGAAGCTACGTTTGTTAAATGGAACTCACACATTTATGTGTGGCATGTCCTATTTATTGGGTTTCAGATTGGTTAAAGAAGTGATGGCCAATAGCTACCTAAGCAAATTAATTATGAATTTGATGCTCAGTGAATTAGCCTTAGCCATCCCTTATAAAATGGATTTTAAAGTCGCTGACCGATTTGGAAGAGCGGTATTAGATCGTTTTAGAAATCCATTTATCCAACATAAACTCATCGATATTACGGTTCAATATACGACCAAAATGCGGATGAGAAATGTCCCATTATTGCTGAATTATTATCAAATATTTGGCAAAGCACCTGAATTATTTTGTATGGGATTTGCCGCATATTTACAGTTTATGCATTCGGTTAAGGAAGAAAATGGCAAGTATTATGGGGACTCCAACGGGGAATTATATCCGATTCAATGCGACTACGCAGGATATTTCCACGAAGCATGGAAGGATTTCAATTTGACAAAAGTTTTAGCCGACAAAACATTGTGGGGAGAGGATTTAAGTGCATTGCCAGGATTTGAGGCAGCAGTAACGAAGTATTTATAAATTTATTGAGGTTAACCAAACAAGATGAAAGCATTTTTAGATCAAGATTTTTTGTTGCAATCGGCAACAGCCCAGACTTTATATCATCAATATGCGGCCGAGATGCCCATCATTGATTACCATAATCATTTAGTGCCCCAGCAAATTGCGGATGATCATCAGTTTGATAATATAACGCAAGCTTGGCTATATGGCGATCATTACAAATGGCGGGCGATGCGAGCACATGGAGTGGATGAGAAATACATCACAGGAAATGCAAGCGACGAAGAAAAATTTATGAAATGGGCTGAAACCGTTCCATATACCATGCGAAATCCCTTGTACCATTGGACGCATTTGGAATTGCAAAGGTATTTTGGGGTAACTGAAGTTTTAAATTCTGCCTCAGCCAAACGAATTTATGACCATTGTGCCGCTTTGTTGAAAACGCCAGAATACTCGGTCAAAAACTTATTGCTTAAAATGAATGTAAAAGTTTTATGCACAACCGATGATCCAATTGATGATTTAGGCTATCATAAACAAATAAAAGCGAGTGGCTATGCAATTAAAGTGCTGCCTACTTTTCGTCCTGACAAGGCGATGGCTGTGGATGATGTGGCCACGTTCAATGCCTATGTTAAATCATTGGCGCAGGTCGTTGGTTATGGTATCCAGGATTTATCTACGTATAAAAAGGCCATTGGGGAGCGCCATGATTATTTCCATGCTTGTGGAGGAAGATTAAGTGATCATGGATTGGAACATATTTATGCAGAAGATTATACAGAAGAGCAGATCGCGAAGATTTTTGGTCAATTAGTTTCTGGGGCCAACGTTTCAGATTATGAAAAATGGCAGTTTAAATCGGCGATGCTCGTTTATTTTGCTCATTTAGATCATGCCAAAGGATGGACGCAACAGTTCCATTTGGGTGCCTTGAGAAATAACAATGCGAGACTTTTAGGTTCTTTGGGACCGGATACAGGATTTGACTCGATAGGAGATTTTGAACAAGCCAAACCCTTGTCCAAATTTTTAAATCATTTAGATTCAACGAACCAGTTAGCTAAAACTATTTTATATAATTTAAATCCGGGCGATAATGAATTATTAGCGACCATGACGGGTAATTTTCAGGATGGAACCATTGTAGGAAAGATGCAATTTGGTTCTGGTTGGTGTTTTTTGGATCAAAAAGACGGCATGGAAAGACAGATTAATGCCTTATCCAATATGGGCTTGTTGAGTCATTTTGTAGGGATGTTGACCGACTCGCGAAGTTTCCTTTCTTTCCCTAGACATGAGTATTTTAGAAGAATCCTTTGTAATTTAATGGGCCAAGATGTGGAGAATGGCGAATTGCCTGCAGATATTGAGTGGTTGGGCAAATTGGTCAAAGACATTTCATATACGAATGCGTCTGAATTTTTTAACTTTGAATAAAGCATGAAAAAAGTTGTTACGTTTGGGGAAATTATGGGTCGATTCAGTCCTCCGGGATATGGAAAAATCATACAATCTCAAAGTTTAAATCTTACTTTTGGTGGCGGTGAAGCCAATGTAGCCGGAGGTTTAGCGCATTTAGGTATACCGGCCACGCATGTTACAAAATTTCCTGCCAATGAATTAGGGAAGGCAGCCGCTGGGTATTATGCTCGAGTGGGTGTTGACACCTCAGAAATTCAATTTGGCGAAGGTCGTTTGGGCCTATATTTTGTCGAATTTGGCGCTGCGATGCGCCCTATTCAAGTAACTTATGATCGGGCTGATTCAGCCTTTGCTAATTTAGATCCGGCTGATTTTAATTGGCACGAAATTTTCAAAGATGCTTGTTGGTTTCACTGGACAGGAATATCCCCAGCGATCTCTGAATCAGCAGCTCAGGCCGTACGTGATGCAATTGCGGTGGCCAATGAAATGGGCATTACGGTTTCTGCGGATGTCAACTACCGAAAAAACTTATGGCAGTATGGAAAAACAGTTCAGGAGGTAATGCCTGAATTGATTGAAGGTTGTGATATCATTGTTTGTGGCAAAGGCGATGCGGAAGATATATTAGACATCGTTCCTGATGGGTCAACAAAAAGTGGTTGGGAGTCCGTATGTAAGCAAATTATGACGCGTTTTCCTCGACTTAAAAAAATCATTAATACTAAAAGAGGTCAAATATCAGCCTCACAAAATACGCTTTCAGCCGCTTCATTTAATGGCACAAAATCCATTAAATCTGAAACGGTGGAAATCAGCCAGATCGTTGACCGAATTGGTGGAGGGGATGCCTTTATGGCTGGGTATATTTATGGAAACTTAATTTATTTTGATGAAGCTAAATCTCTCTCTTTTGGGGTGGCTGCCTCAGCATTAAAACATACGATTGAGGGTGATATTAATTTAGCAAATTTAGATGAGATAGAAACTGTGATGAATGGTGATTTAACGGGTCGATTAAAAAGATAATTATGGCAAGAAATGCGTCAAGTATAGTATATAGTCGGATAGAGGAAACTCCAATCGTCCCATTGTTTTTCAATGCAGATTTAACGGTGGCCCAACAGGTTTTAAAGGCTTGTTATGACGGGGGCATTCGAGTATTTGAATTTACGAATCGGGGTGCTGAAGCTCCTGCCATTTTTGCTAAGTTGATTGACTATTGTGAGAAGGAATGTCCAGATTTAGTTTTGGGTATTGGTACGATTTACGATGCTAAACAAGCGAATGAATTCATTGCCATGGGCGCTGATTTTATGTTGCAACCTTTTACGACTCCAGAAGTGGGCGAGGTGTGTGCCAAACATGATATTCCTTGGATGCCAGGCACCATGACTCTGACCGAAATTAGAAACGCGGAAATCTTAGGCGCCAAATATGTGAAAATATTCCCTGGGAATGTGGTCGGTCCTGGATTTGTGAAAGCGATCAAGGGGCCAATGCCAAAAACCAAAATTATGGTGACCGGCGGTGTTGAACCCAACAAAGAAAGTTTATCCTCTTGGTTTGGAGCTGGGGCTGCAGCTGTAGGGATGGGTTCTCAATTATTTCCTGCTGATTTAATTGCCAAAAAAGATTATCAATCGATTTCAAATACTATTTCTGACTTAATCAAAATTTATCGAGGCTTATAACATTAGCCTCAAAACACTCTAAACCATGAATAAAATAGGAACTTATCGCTGGCGAATTTGCGCATTGCTTTTTTTCGCTACCACAATCAATTATCTGGATCGACAGGTTATCGGATTATTAAAACCTGTATTGGAAGATCAGTTTAATTGGTCAGAGTCCGATTATTCTAACATCGTTATTACATTTCAAGCGGCTTATGCCATCAGCCTTTTAGGATTTGGCGGGATCATTGATCGCATCGGGACCAAATTAGGTTACACTATTTCCATCATCGTTTGGAGTATCGCTGCGATGTTACATGCCATGGCTACGGGTACGATGAGTTTTGCATTTATGAGAGGTTTATTAGGTTTAGGTGAGGCAGGTAACTTTCCTGCTGCTATCAAAACAACCGCAGAATGGTTTCCTAAAAACGAACGTGCGCTGGCGACTGGAATATTTAATTCTGGGGCCAACATTGGCGCTGTTGCCGCACCAATTTTAGTGCCTTGGATTCTAGGTGCCTATGGTTGGGAAATGGCGTTCATCGCTACGGGAGCTATTGGTTTTGTTTGGTTGATTTTCTGGTGGTTTTATTATGAGGTGCCATCCAAACACAAGTCTTTATCAAAAGAAGAATTTGATTATATCCATGCGGATAAAGAAGAAAAAGATGAGAACCAAGAGCCCGTTAAATGGGCCAAATTATTTGGGTTTAGACAAACTTGGGCCTTCGTTTTTGGCAAAATGTTTACGGATCCCATCTGGTGGTTTTTCCTATTTTGGTTGCCTTCCTATTTCTCGGAGCGCTTCCAGTTGGATTTAAAAAAGCCGAGTTTAGAATTAATCATTGTGTATACTGCAACTACGATTGGTAGTATTGGGGGAGGATGGCTTTCAGGTTATTTAATTAATAAAGGTTGGCCTTCATTTAAGGCCCGTAAATTTACCATGTTGGGATTTGCTCTTGCCGTGGTGCCGATTATGTTGGCTCGTTATTGTGATAACATCTGGCAAGCCGTAGCATTAATTTCGTTGGCGGCAGCGTCACATCAGGCTTGGAGTGCCAACATATACTCTATAGCGACAGACATGTTTCCTAAGAAAGCGGTTAGTTCAATTATTGGTATTGGAGGCATGGCGGGTTCTGTAGGAGGTATTTTCTTTCCTTTTATTGTCGGTATTTTATTAGATAAATATAAGTTATTAGGCAACATCAATGATGGTTACAACATCATCTTTTTGATGTGCGGAAGTGCCTATATCATCGCCTGGGCGATCATTTATACCCTTGCTCCCAAATTAGAAATAGCGAATATCGACTAGTTGATATTCAGTCATTTTAAATTTACCTACTGAGGCTTTACTAAATTGATAATTTAGTAAAGCCTCGTTTTTTGTTTTGGTTTATTTACCCACTCTTAACGTTTTGTTAACCATTCGTTTATTTTGAGTTTATAGCTTTGGGCTACCAAATTCGAACATATGGGTCGCAATGTACAACCCACTTACAAAACGATTGTTGTTTCCGACTTGCATTTGGGTAGCAAGGGAGCTAAGGCTGCGGAAGTCAACCAATTCCTCAAAGCAAATTCTTGTCATCAATTAATTCTCAATGGAGACATCATTGACGGCTGGCAATTAAAGAAAGGTGGGTCATGGAAAAAGAAGCACACTTCCTTTTTTAGAGCTGTCCTTAAAATGATGGATTCTTGGGATACCGAGGTCATTTACTTAAGGGGTAATCACGATGATTTTTTAGAGCAGGTATTACCTTTAAAAATTGGAAAGCAATTTTCAATCCGTCAAGATTATATGTTGAAGAGTTTTGGAAAAAAATTCTTCATCACGCATGGAGATATTTTTGATAGTATCACGAGTCAAATGAAGTGGTTAGCGTATTTGGGTGACATTGGATATACCTTTTTATTATGGTTAAATAAATGGTACAACCAGTATCGCAATTGGAGAGGTCTCCCCTATTTCTCGCTATCACAAACCATCAAACAAAAAGTAAAAGCGGCGGTCAATTTCATTTCCGATTTTGAAGAGAAATTAGCTGAATTAGCGAAGGCAAAGCAGGCAGATGGAATTATTTGTGGTCATATCCATAAAGCTGAAATCAAGGAAATCAATGGAATCATATACATGAATTCTGGGGATTGGGTCGAGTCTCTAACGGCTTTAGTTGAAACACATGAAGGGGAATGGTCCATTATCCAATATCCAAATTACAATTTAGAGAAAGAACTCGAGGAGATATGGGATGACCAAACAACCGAAGAAATTAAGTTATAACTCCATGGGAAAATTTATTTTCACAGTTCAGGGAGAAGGAAGGGGTCATTTAACACAAGCTATTTCCATGACGCAGATCGCGCGTGAAGCGGGGCATGAGGTCGTGGGGTATGCAGTAGGATCCTTTGAGGGCCGTAAAATTCCGGCATTTTTCACTGAATTTATTGGAGATGTTCCTTTGATAAAATATGAAAGCCCTTCCATTAGCTATGGCAATGGGAATTCGGTGCAATTGGGTAAAACGGCGATGCAGGCCATTACAAAATTTAATACTTATTGTAAAAGTGCCTCCTCCTTAGAAAAATTTGTGGACGATCTTCAACCAGACGGCATCGTTAATTTTTACGAATCCATTACAGGTTTATATTTCCTTAAGACAGGGTCTAAGGTCCCGTGCATGTCGATAGGCCATCAATACTTATTATTAAATCGGCATTTTACGTCCATCCCTGAAAAGAGATTTGATCAGTTTTTATTAAATCTAAATACCAAAGTTACGGCCATTGGATCTAAAAAATTTCTAGGACTCTCATTTAGAGAAATGCCTGATGATTTGGAAAAAAATATTTATGTGGTACCTCCTTTATTGCGCCAAGAGGTAAAAAAGATTGTCCCCGTAGCTGGTAAATCTTGGCTCATGTACGTAACGCATTATAAGTTAGCGGATCAAATTATTTCTTGGGCAGAAGAGAACAAAGAAATTACCTTGGATTGTTTTTGGGATCACCCGGAGAAAAAGGAGGTATTTAGCCCTAGTAAAAATCTAACCTTCCATCCAATTGACGCCGAGAAATATTTGGCGAAAATGTCCACTTGTGCGGGCCTAATTTCAACAGCTGGTTTTGAGTCGGTGGCTGAAGCCATGTACCTTAAAAAACCTGTCATGATGGTTCCGGTACCTAACCACATTGAGCAGATGATCAATGCCTATGATGGGGAGATTTCTGGGGCTGGAATTGCGGCTAAAAGTTTTGATCTAGAAATTTTTAAAGATTATTTAATCCACAATAGGTTGGAAAATAATGAATATGAGGTGTGGGCGCAAAAGACAAGTTTAAAAATTAGTGAACAATTGGAGAGCTTAATTAAAACCAAAACCCAGAAAAATAAATTAGAAATCTCTGATTTTTTCTTAAAAAGAATAGCCAAATTGCTTCAAATCAGTCCCTTAAAAAGCGCTTAATATTCTCTTTACAGCGCGTTAATATTTGGTATCTATTACCCATCAATTCATAACATTTTCTTAAATTTTAAACGATCATTAGTTAATATTTGATTTAGAAATTTGTAGAGATTTAAATCTCTCAAGATGAATAGACGATCTTCTATATTAAGATCTTTGGGTTTAATTGCAAGTGCAATAACTGTCCCTAAATTGAGTGCCTTTGCTGAAGCGTCGACTTCAAAAAAATCCTTCCGAATTGCGCATATTACTGATGTACACATGATGCCCTTGATAGGCGCATCAAAAGGATTTGCGAAGTGCTTGCATCACATTCAGAATTTAGAACAGCAGCCTGACTTAATTTTAAATAGTGGCGATTCCATCATGGATGCACATCGAGGTGGTCGCGCAGTAGCAGAAAAACAATGGAGACTATGGCATGATGTATTGAAAAATGAGCTATCAGTTCCCATTGTTCAGTCCTTAGGAAATCATGACATCTGGTGCAAATCAGAAAATATCGCGAGCATCGAGGATGGAAAAAAATGGGCACTTGACGAGTTGAAAGAATCCCACAGATATTATTCAAAAGATTTAGGCTTCTGGCATCTAATCAGTTTAGATAGCATTAGTCCTGATAAAGAAGGTCGCTGGTATACCGGAAAAATAGATGAGGAGCAAATGGACTGGTTGAAAAATGAGCTGGCTAAAATTCCAGCTAATAAACCCACCATGATTGTCTCTCACATTCCAATTTTATCCGCATGTATATTTTTCGATGGGAAGCGTTTTGAAAAAAACCAATGGAATATTCCAGGAAAATGGATGCATGAAGATGCCACGGAATTAAAAGATTTATTTCTCAAATACCCCAATGTAAAATTGGC
This sequence comes from Cytophagaceae bacterium, assembly GCA_005791165.1. Lineage (GTDB taxonomy): Bacteria > Bacteroidota > Bacteroidia > Cytophagales > Spirosomataceae > Aquirufa. Next base: position 85,879 of record SXXW01000019.1, on the reverse strand, counting down.
CATCAGTGGACACATCCACTTATTAGATCGAGTAGAATATAATGGAATCGCATATTGCTGCAATGGTGCAGTCAGTGGCGCATGGTGGGGTGGAAATTACCAACAAACCCAACCCGGTTACGCCATTATTGATTTATTCTCAGACGGAACTTTCAAAAATAATTACCATACATATACAACATAAGCAATGAAAAAAATTACACTAAACACTGGAAAAGAAATAGGGAATGGTTCCCCATGTTACATCATTGCAGAAATTGGAATCAATCATAATGGTTCTTTAGAAACTGCTAAATTATTAATCGACGCGGCGGTTGAGGCCAAAGTGGACGCTGTAAAATTCCAAAAGCGTACCCCTGAAATTTGTGTTCCTAAAGATCAATGGGAAATCATGAGAGAGACTCCTTGGGGTCCGATGACTTACATTGATTACAAGAGAAAAACCGAATTTGGTGCTTTAGAATATTCTGAAATTGACGCCTATTGCAAATCCTTGGGAATCGATTGGTTTGCATCTGCATGGGACGAGCCATCGGTAGATTTTATGGAGAACTTTGAGCCTGTTATGTATAAATTAGCGTCCGCTTCTTTAACTGATGACCAATTAATCAGAAAGATTTGTGAGACAGGTAGACCTATCATGATTTCTACGGGAATGTCTCGCGTAGATGAAATCATTTTTGCGGTGGAATTGATTCGGGAATATGGAGATTATCCTTTGATGATCGCTCATTCGACATCAGCATACCCTTGTAAACCAGAAGAATTGAATTTGAAGATGATTCAAACGCTAAAGGATTTGTATCCAGAATACATCATTGGATATTCAGGACATGAAACTGGATTAAGTCCGACGGTTTCTGCCGTAGCTTTAGGAGCTGAATTTGTTGAAAGACATTTCACGTTAGACCGTGCCATGTGGGGTTCTGATCATGCTGCATCAGTTGAGCCACAAGGATTTGTTAAACTTGTGAAAGACATCCGTGACACAGAATTAGGATTAGGTGATGGAATCAAAAAAGTATACGAGAGCGAAGTAGGTCCTATGAAAAAGCTACGTGTCAACATTACCGAGAACAGGTTAATGGAAAAAGCATAAGCTTATGCAATTGAATGCAGTAGAAATCTGCACCATACTTCTCGTCATTGGAAGTGCCGTGCTTATCTATTTAGAAAGGAAATTCCCCTACCGAAGGGGAATTCCTTTTTTTAGAGAAGGCTTTTGGACTGATTTTATTGGCTATACACTAGTCCAAAGCTTTTTTTTGAAAATACTCATTTTTGATTACATCATTGCTCCCATACATGCCTCCATTTCTTGGGGTGATTTCCCGAAAGTAAGTAACTGGCCGATTGGCTGGCAAGTCCTATTTTTTCTCATCACGCATGATTTATATATCTATTGGTTTCATCGCTGGCAGCATGCCAATAAACTTCTATGGCGCACACATGAAGCGCATCATTCCAATAAATACATTGATTGGATTGCAGGTGCTAGGTCACATTCCGTTGAAATCTTAATTAATCAAACCATTGAATTTTTGCCCATTTTCCTATTAGGGGCTGACCCTGTGGTGATTCCTATCAAAGGACTCATTGACGGTTTGTGGGGCATGTACATTCATGCGAATGTCAATTTCACTTTTGGTCGATTAAAATACATTTTAAATGGCCCTGAATTTCATTTGTGGCATCACGCGAACCACAAAGAAGTATTTCATGCTAACTTTGCAACTAAGTTCAGTATTTGGGATGTCATGTTTGGAACTCTTTATGAGACTAATGAAAAACCACGCTTTTGGGGTTTGTATTATAAGTATCCGAAGGATTATATTCGCCAACATATTTATGCGATCTACCGTTGGTATTTCGAGGATTTAAAAGAAAATAAATTAGATGATAAAACCTTGGATTAATATACTGATCGCGGCGATTTTCGAAACGGGTTGGACCTATGCTTTGAAGTACATGAATTTCAACCAATTGAAAAACGCCTACCAAGCAGATTCGCTTATGAGTAAATCGGTAGGAACGGAACTAGTTCCATTTTTAGCTTACATCATTTCAGGAGGTGGCAACATTTACTTTTTATCGTTGGCCTTAAAAGATATTCCTACATCCACCGCCATTGCGGTTTGGACTGCATTTTCACTAGTAATGATTAAAATTTGCGATATTTTTATCTTTAAAACATCCACGTCACTAATGGAATTTTTTTTTATGACATTAATTATCGTGGGCATTATAGGCCTAAAAAATTACAGCGCTAATTAATCTTTTAATTTGGCTTGAATAATCATTTCTGCCATTTCACGAAAACACCCTTTTCCTCCGTTAAGCGTTAATATTACATCCGCTTCCGCTTTAACTTGGGGCAAAGCATCTGCAGGACAAAAAAACATACCTACTAAGGATCTTACGACCAAGTCGTTTACATCGTCCCCAATGTACGCTAGCTCTTCTGTTTTTAAATAATATCTTTTTAGGATCCGATTTACGACTCCCTTCTTTTCCTTAACCCCTAAATTCAACTCAGTGATACCTAATTTTTCTGCCCTTTTAACTACTGATGGAGAAGATTCTCCCGTAATAATGCCCGTTGGCACTTGAACTAAAGTCCTCAATCTTTCTACCCCCATTCCATCTCGAATGTTAAACTTTTTCAGGTATTCTCCTTCTTCTCCGTAATATACTCCACCATCGGTAAGGACTCCGTCACAGTCAGTCAATACCCATTTTATTTTAGCTAGTTTTATCTGTAAATCTTCCATCTTAAATTGCTGTAAATCCTCCGTCGACTACCAGATTAGCTCCTGTCATGTAGGCGGAAGCGTCACTGGCTAAAAACACTAAAGCACCCGCATAATCATCCGGTTTAGCCATGCGCTTTAAAAGTGTTTTTGCTGAATATTGTTGCATAAAAAAATCTGTTTGTCCATTTTCCACTCCCCCAGGAGACAGGGTATTTACTCGAATCCCCTGTTCTCCCCAATAGGCCGCTAAATATCGGGTGAAGTTTATAACGGCTCCCTTGGTCGTTGGATAAGCCGGTGTCTTAAAAAATAATTGTTGGCCTTTTTCATCTTGATACAAAGACTGATCTGGCCCAACTATACCATAAGTAGACGCAATATTAATGATGCTACCTTGCTTATTTTTCAACATGATTTTTCCAAATTTTTGGGCACATAGAAATAATCCTTTCACGTTTACTTCCCATGATTTTTGAAACATGTCGACCGGATAATTCTCGAAAGAAGATAAGCGTAGCAAATCCGCTGAGGTCTGAAAATGATCATTGATAGCTGCATTATTGACCAAAATATCCAATCGGCCAAATTCCTTTTCTACCCAATCTGCACATTTTTCTACTTCGCTTTCCACCGTTATTTCAAGGGCAAAACCTTTCGAATTATTCCCAAGCGTAGATGCAAAATTTACACACGCATCCATAGACAAATCAGCTACAATAACCGTTGCGCCTGCCTGGGCCAAAGCCTTACAATGTTCCTTGCCAATGAGCCCTAAAGCACCCGTAACTAAAGCAATTTTACCCGTTAAATTAAACATGTCTTGACTATGCATTTTTGGGTTTAATATTATGTTCATTGATCTTTCTAAATACCGCTTCTAATAATTCACCTTTCAACAGCGATTCCACCTGGTTATTTTCTATAGCGATTTTAAGTCTAGGTAAAATCTCTGCGTATGCTTTGATGGTATATTCTAAATCTTCTTTTGAGTGGCTATATGAGATGTTATGAAACCCTCCCCAAAGAATTCCCTTTTGCAAGAGCTCTTGTTGCATAAATGTTTTTAATGCCAAAGGATTTTGACCCTCTGCTTGGTAGGTAAGCATAGACCGACAAGCATACCCGACACATGAAGTAATTTCTGACATTCCTAGGTAGGAGGCTAACTTATTATATTCATTTTGTATCCATTCCCCTTTGCTATTGAGCGCCGCGATCACATCATGTTTTTGCATGTATTCAATCGTCGCCTTACAAGCCGCTAAGGATAAGGCTTCTCCGCCAAAAGTCGTATAAGAAAAAACGTCTTTTTCAAAAAGCGACATCACATCTTTCCTTCCTGTTAAAATAGCTAATGGCATTCCATTCGCGCAAGCTTTGGAAAAAGTAGCTAAATCTGCCCTTACTCCAAAATACTCCTGTGCACCTCCTAACGCAATTCTGAAACCTGTCCACATTTCGTCAAAAATCAATAAGGTTCCATTGGCCTTGCATATTTCAGCTAGTTCTTGAAGAAAATTATTTTGTGGTTTTTCGAAAATAAAAGGCTCCAAAATGACGCAAGCAACCGTTTCGTCTAAGGCATTTTTTATTGATTCAATATCATTAAACGGAAAGGTGAAACTCAAATTTTTTATTCCTTCAGGGATGCCTCCACTGCGGGAAGTGATACCGATATACCAGTCGTGCCAACCGTGATAGCCGCAGCAAAAAACTTTATCGCGACCCGTAAAAGCTCTTGCAATTCTTACCGCGGCAGAGGTTACGTCGGCACCCGTTTTACTATATTTGACCACCTCGGCATTGGGAATAATTCCGTGAAGTATTTCAGCTAATTCCACCTCTAATGGGTGCATTAATGAAAAGGTAATTCCGTCTTTTAGTTGGGCTTGAATCGCATCGTCAATTTCTGGGATACAATAGCCAAGGGACAACGGACCTATGCCCATATTAAAGTCGATGTATTCATTCCCATCCACATCCCAAACACGTGCGCCTTTCCCTTTTTTCAAATAGACCGGTGCCACACCCTTAGAAAATTGCCCTGGTCCTTTGGCCAATGTTTGAGTGATGGGTGATTGAACTTGCAAGCCCCTTTGATACATTTCTAGTGATTTTGAAATGTTAGGTAAGGCTTCGTTAAATTGAACAGAATTAGACATATGGTAAATTATTTTTGAATGAAATTTTGTATTTTTTCGACTAAACTTTTAGCATCCAACCCTTCATGAACAAGCACTTCGGCAAGTCGGCCTGGTTTAAACCAACGATCCTCAAAAGCGATCGAATGAGTAGGAATGAGAATTTGGTTTTTAACTAAATGTTCCGCTAAAATGCTGAATAAACCGCCGGTTAAAAAATGATCTTCGATCGTAATAAAACAGGATGTTTGGCTAGCCAATTTTGAAATTAAATCCCCGTCGAAAGGCTTTAAATTTCGTATATTAACTAGGCCCACTTGAAACCCCAAATCACTTAATAATTGATGAGCCTTGATGCTTTCTTCCAGCATAAAACCGTACGTTAAAATCGTGCAATCTTTTCCTTCAAATATTTGTTCGGCTTTACCAAAAACATAAGGTTTATGCTTAAGTAATGCTGGCCGAGTATTAATTCGGACATAGCTTGGATTTTCGGTAGCCCAAATCTGTGGCAACATTTCAATCAAATCCTCTTCGTCAGCAGGAGCGAAAACCTCCATGCCAGGAATTCCTCGCATGATGGAAATATCTTCAATCGCTTGGTGAGTAGGTCCATTCCCATCCGATAAAACTCCAGGAATAAAACTGCTTAATTTGACAGGTAAATTGGCAATTCCAACAGAAGTCCTAGTAAACTCAAAAGCTCTCATGGTTAGGAAAGCAGATAAGGCATGAACCACAGGTTTTCTACCACGCAAAGCTAAACCGGCAGCAACTCCTAACATCGTTTGCTCAGTAATTCCAGTATCAATAAATCGGTTTCCTAAAGACGTAGGCAAATTTCGAACTAAGGCGCGATTTTCAGCGGTCATTACAATAAAACGATCATCCTCAAGGGCTGTTTTTTCTAATAATTTTTCGTAAGTCATCATCTAATTATTTATCGTACAACCAATGTTTCAGCTACTAAATTGGCCCCAAATCCTTCATTTAATTCCACTAATAATTCTTGGATTTCGGGTTGAGAAAAATTACAAAACCAACGATCCGCGCGTGCCTCTATCGAAGGCAATCCCTTTCCACGCACCGTATCACATATTATAACTTGCGCACCCGTTTGCCCCTTAATGTTGGAGAATGCTTTTTCTAAAGCATTGAAATCATGTCCGTCAATTCTTTGAGTCATCATTCCAAAAGACTCAAATTTTTCAACTAAAGACTCGAGTGGGATTAAATCTTCCGTGGCCATGTTGGCTTGGAAATTATTACGGTCGATGATAAATGTAAGATTATCTAGTTTGTATGCGTTGGCAACTAAAAAAGCTTCCCAACATGAGCCCTCGTTCAGCTCGCCATCACCCATGACGCAATAAACTCGATTTTCTCCTCCTCGAATGATGATGTCCATTGCAACCCCGATAGACACAGAAGGCAATTGGCCTAATGAACCTGAATGGAATTCCACTCCCGGAATATTCCGATTGGGATGCCAATATATATGATCTTCAGTGGATAAATGATTTTTTAATCGGTCCGCTTCGATCCAACCAAGCTCAGCAAATATTCCATATAAGGCAGGCACATCATGCCCCTTCGATAAAAATAGATAATCCCTATTTTCATCCTTTAAATTTCCTTTATGCAGATTTAAATGATCCACATATAAATAAGTTAATAAATCAACCGCTGATAGAGAGGCCCCTAAAAAACAGCCTCCATCAGATGCCATAGGCACGATGTGATTTCTAACGCGTTTTGCAAACTGCTGAAGCTTTATAATTTTTTCTTCATTCATGATTATAACTTGGTTTGACTGGGCAGAATAGTTTTTAATTCCTCTAAATGATTTCGATACCAATTTACCCCCGCAAGAGATTGGTTGATCTGAAAAATCTCTGGTTCAAAAACAAGTAGATCCAAGATATCCTTTAACGTAAATCGGGGATTTATTGGATATAATTTTTCATACACTTTGTTTATAAATTCGTAATCTTCTGGATAATCTAAAGTGAATCGATGCGACATATCATAGGTAAAACCGGTTTCCCAAACCACATTACCTATCGAAAAAAGGTCTGGATTTTCCCAAAAATAAGGAGTGGTATGCTCTCGCTCTAACGGCCTGACGGCTTCTTTCCAAGCCCTTTGCAATGCCTTATAAGACATAATTTCCACATCATTTCCATCGGGATAAGAAGCGGGATGTAGGTTACTTACATAATCAAAAGATTGCTCATTTTTAAGGTAATAGCTTAAAACTCGGTCGATGACAGCGGTGTCAATCAATGGACAATCAGAAGGAATTTTCACTATCGTCGACGCTTGATAAAAAACAGCTGCTTGATAGTGGCGATCTAATAAGTCTAACAATGATCCCCTAAAAACTTCATATCCATATTTTATAGACGTCGATTCAATAACATCGTCTGACGGTTGGCCTGAAGTGATCACCACTATTTTAGCTACTGTTTTAATTCTAGCAATGCGATTGAGTTGATGAATCAACAAAGGAATTCCCAAGACCTCCTTCATTATTTTACCAGGAAAACGCGAGGAATTCATACGTGCCTGAACCAAAATAAGTAATGGATTAGACATAGGTTTCCTTATGAATACTCGTGGGCAATTGATTTAAAAACGCTTCTTTTGAACCTGTAAATTCAAGATACATCTCGCATATTTTAGCAATTCTTTGAGCGGATTCTCCCCCATTCTGAATGGGCATTTTTTTCAATAAATCATCAAGGTCAAAATATGAATGCACTTTTTTTCCCAAGGCAATTCCGGTATAAACAACCGTTGAATACTGGGTAATTAATTCGTCACAGTTGGCAATCATTTCATTCGTTGGCCCTTCCGTAAAGATCAACGTATCAGCAGGGCAATTATCTTTAATTTCTTGAATCGCTCGATCCTTTTTTTCATTAGGGTGTAACTTAAAAAGCAGCTTTCTACCCGCCGCGATTTCGACACATTTTTTTAGAAATTTTGGACGATTTTCATAGCGATAAGTCTCTCGCATATCCGTGGTGGCGACCATCACATATCCATGGTGTTCAAAGTCATTTTGAACATGTTGGATCAAATGATCGTAATTAGGAATACCTGTGACGATAATCTTATTTTCATCTGTCCCCTTGCTAATAAAATACTTCTTATATCCCTCGGATGCGGCACAATACACATCACAAAGATTTGACGTTCCATTTAAAGAAGTTCCAAAACTCCAATAGCGCGGGATGCCCGTTTTTTGAATAAAGGCACTAAGCATGGTATACGGATCAATCATTCCTTCTTGCACCCAAATAGTTTTGGTATTCAAAAACTTTTTCGGGAAAAGCATATCTGAACAAAAAACAACCAATTCGTATGTATTTAATTTAGCCTGGTAATCGTTCGGTAAATGATGCTTATGAATATATTCTTCCGCTCTTTTTCGTAAAGGATTTCCCATGATGGTAGTATCCAAAATACCCCATTCAATAGCTTTTGAAATGAAAATATTTTCTGAAAAAAATTGGCTGAAGTAACAATCGTACTGAGGCAAAAATTTTGATATGGAATGCATTTGGATCGTCTGATTAATCGACCCAGTTAAAAATAAAATTTTCTTTTTGCCTAACATAAAATACGCTAATGATTAATATAAATTTAGCCACCATCTTGATAAGATTAGAACGATAAAATTCATTTAATGATTATATAACAAATGGGTTAATATTTGCTAACAATAAGAAAATGATTTGTTAATTTAGGTTGGCAAGAATCAAACCATATCCCCTAAAGAACCAATTAATTATTGCTCCTCGCCTATACATGAGGCTAAACTTTAACTTCTGCCCTTTTTAAAATCTCATTAGCTAAATTGATGTAACTTTTAGATCCGATACTTGAAGGGTCATGTAACATGACTGGAATTCCAAAACTTGGAGATTCGCTTAATCGAATATTGCGTGGAATGATGGTGTCAAAAACCAAATTTTTAAAATGTTTACAGATCTCAGTAACAACTTGGTTCGATAGGTTTAACCGAGTGTCAAACATGGTCAACAAAATCCCTTCAATATTCAGATTAGTATTCAACCTAGTTTGAATAATTTTAATGGTATTCATTAATTTCCCCAATCCCTCGAGGGCAAAATATTCACATTGAACAGGAATGATGACGGTGTCTGACGCGGTTAGACTATTGATAGTCAACAGGCCTAGGGAAGGAGAACAATCCAAAAAAATGTACTCATATTGGCCACGAATAGTTTCTAGGTGCTCTTTCAGAATGGTTTCCCGACTAATCGAATTAATGAGTTCTATTTCAGCGCCGACTAAATTGATATCGGCCGGAATTAAATCAAGATTTTCAAACACTGAAGAGACAATGACACTTTTGATTTGAATTCTACTTAATAAGATGTCATAAATCGTGTACTCGCAAGTGCTTGGATCAAGGCCCAAACCGGAAGTACTGTTGGCCTGTGGATCGATGTCGATAATTAATACTTTTTTCCCTAAACTGGCTAAGCTATATGCCAAATTTATCGCGGTGGTAGTTTTGCCCACGCCGCCTTTTTGGTTTGCAATTGATATTATTTTTGCCTTCATCCGAAATTATTTGCGGCTAAAATCCGCTAAATCAAAAAAATAATCTTCGTTCAATAAAAACAATTTCCACTTTTTCATAAACGTTTTGTATTCGTGATTTGTCAATTTATTTTCAAGCGTAACTCCAGCGGGATCTTGTAAATTAAATTTAATCAAGAGCAACTCCTTTTCTTCAACATACTCAAAAGAGATGTTTTCACACCTCTCGTATTTTATAAACTCGAAACCATCTTGATAATTTCGAAATCCCACCTTCCTGATTCTAATATATTTCATTGGAATTTCATTTAAAAGTTAGGTCACTATGTAATCATTGGCCCCGAAATATAATATAACCCCAATGACTAATTTATGTTAATTCAGATGTTTAATCATTTATTAATCGTAATATAATGTGGAGGATATTTATCCAATATTGAAATCAAAATACTTAACTTTTTATTCACTTTAATTTCACAATTCTGTATTCAAAAGCTTTTGAAAGGACACTATGTTTGCTGAAAATTTAACTTCATGGATTTATATATCGGCACCTACCGAGAAATGTCAGAAAAAGATCAGATTAAGATTCAAGGGCTCATTATAAAAGGCAATGAGGCGAATGCTAGCTTAGTGGAAAACCGACTTTATTCCTCGGCATTAACAGCCTATTTTAAAGATGGGGATTCCATCATGGCAACAACCAGTATTAAAATCCCAGAAACCTATTATATCAATGAAGTTTTTAACAAAGCACTGGCCGATTTGAATCCTTCGAAATACATCTTTGAACTTGGATATGTGTTTGTCGAATCGCCATATAGAAATCAAAAGTTGGCTTCCATTCTATGCGCTGAGCTAATGAATAAATTTAAAAACGAGCACTTATTTTCGACCACAAGAACGGATAATCTAGGAATGCATTCCATTCTACATAGTTTAGGATTTGAACCGTCAGGTAAATCTTACTTAAGCTTATCAAAGACGAAATTACTCCAACTATACCTTCGAAATTGTCCCGAAATTAATCAAGAAATAACGCGGGAATTGATCTATAATGAATGCATGAGTCAAATTTAATTTTCAAAAGGACATTTTTCTAAACTAATGATCATTATTCCATAAAAATTCTTTCTAGTCGAGTGAAAAGGCTTACAATTAGCTTTTCAATAATGGGCAAATTGTTAAGGCTTAATTGACCAAAAGTTCAATAACCTAACCTAATCATGAGATCAATTCTTAGACAATTCATTATAATTGTTCATCAAAAAAATTCTTGACAGAATAAAAATGAAATGTCTTATTATTTGACATAGCCACAAACAAACCATATCTAAATCTTCTGTTAAGCTTATAACTTGTGATTTCACTGCCATCACTCTCATTAGTTTGTGTCCTTATAATCTTAATCAATTCATGCTTATGCTTATCAGCTGGCTCACCCTCCCTCCTAAAAACGTGAAATTGATTCGCTTGTTGATCCGAAACTAAAATATAACCTTTCTTTGCTGAGGTCTTGTAAATTGAAATACCTTCATGGTCTTCTGTGAAGCCAGTTTTGGCGAACAAAGCTAATTCGCGCCCCGAACTATCCGGATGTGCATAATACTTTCGAACACCTACAGTTTCATCAGAATAGTAAACGAAACCTAATTCATTATCTACCGCAATGGATTCTATTTCTTTCAAACCCGAATATTGACCAAACTTTCTAACTAGCTTGGCGGTAACAATTCCCGAATCACCTACTTGTAGTAAATACTGAAATAAATACCCTTGCAAAGGACCATCTTTTCGACTTACTATCGCATAAATTTTATTTGTCTTTGCGTCCGTGAATAATGCAATTCCCATGGGAGAACGCTGAATTTCGCCTTGAAAAACATCTATACCACCTCCATCTATTAATTGCATTTCGGGCAACTTTATTACACGAATTTTATTCGTATTTCGTTCGGTACATACAGCAATATCAATTTTACTTTTACCTTTTCCCAAAAGCCCATAAGCTATATCAATATTGTTAGGGCGATTAATGCCAAGCAGATTTTTACCCTCAATATTTTTGCCAAAAAGATCAAATACATAGATTCCTCCCTGACCAATCTTACCCCCCTTATCAGTACCCATGATTAAGCTTTTAGCAGGATTTTTTCGATTGTAATAAATGGCTGGATCATCTGTATCGAACCTAACCGTATCACTTATAAACTCAGGGAAAACTTCTATTGTAGGAATTTTAGAGGTACGTTCTTGCGAAATACTGCTAAAGTGGATATTTAGCAAACATGCCAACAAAAAAATAACAAAGCGAAATTTCATAGGGTGTAAAAATAAAAAACGTTTGCTATAAAAATAGCAAACGTTTAATGAAAAGATCTATTCGTTACTTTTTACCAAAAAGATCATATTTTATTCCAAAACCAATTCTTGAATTATACATTTCTTCTTGGAATGTTCTTTCTCTAACTCCTTGATAATAACGCAATGGTTGGTTAGTAAGATTATTTGCTTCAAAGTATACGCGAAGATTTTTGTTAAATGCATAAGATGCATTTACATCCAAAAATGTCTGTTTGTCATAAAAAATATCGCTAAATGCATCTCCACCGATGGCATCAACGTAATCACTCGTCATATTTAATGAAACACGTAAAACCAACTTCTTAGTTTCAAAAGATAGCGAACTGTTAAACATGTGATTCGCCGTTCCAGGAAGAGCTAATTTATCATTTTCTCTCCCTTCAATTCCGGTAGTAGTGGAATTTGTATAGGTATAGTTTGCATATACCCCAAAACCTTTCCAGATTCCTGGCAAAAAGTCAAGCTGTCTTTGAAAGGAAGTTTCAAACCCGCTAACACCTGCCGTACCACCATTTTCAGGTCTTGTGGAACTTACTAATTGACCATACAAAGGATCTGTAACGTTCAAAGAAGTTTTATCATAAATAAAATCCTTTAAATTTTTCTGGAATACGCCTACTGAAACTAAACCAATCGACTCAAAATAATTTTCGAACATCAAATCGAAATTCATCGCTTTGGTAGCTTCAAGATTAGGATTACCTCTAGTTAAAACTTGATTGTCCGGGCTGTAATTTACAAAAGGAACTAAGCTGTAATATGCTGGACGAGCAAGGGTATTAGTCCAAGCCGCTCTCAAAATTGAGTTTTGAGACAGATCATATTTTAAATGAGCACTTGGTAGAATATTTAAATAAGATTGAGAAACATCCGCAGTTTTACTTGCTTTTCCTTTAACGTTATCAAAACTATATCCGTTATATGAAATTGAGGTATTTTCCATTCTAACACCAAAGGTTGATGACAATTTGGAAGAAAGTTTTAGATCAGCCATCGCATAACCAGCAGTTATTGTTTCAGTTGCCTCAAAGTTGGAAGTAATATACTCTGCAAGTGCATCCGTTTTTTTGAAAAGTGAAGAATTGTAAAAATCCAATTTACCCAAATACTCATTTGTCACAAAAGCTCCAGGCACATACTGTGGACCATTTAAGAAAATACGTTCATTTTGATTTGAAAGAGGCAATTGACCCAACGTATTTCCGGTAGCTCCTAAATTTTTTATGGGCGCGTAAATATCATAGGTGTTAATTCGTTCCTTGCTCTTATTTCTTACTCTACCACCAAATTTAACAAAATTATCTTTGTTTGCTAAAGGCAATTCGAAATCCACTTTTGCATTCAAATCACTTTCAGAAGTAAAATTATTCGACTCATAAATTGTATTAAGTGCCAATAAATTAGCGCTATTTTTGTCAACCAAATTTACTATATACTTAAACGGATCGCGCGCATCTACACTCACTCTAGCATTACCCCGGTGGGTAATATATCTTTCATTGGGTCTATCTTCCTGGGCGTAAGCATACGTACCCGACCAATTCATTTTTAATTTGCCAAAAAAGTCTTCTCCTGACAAAGTTACATTAGCTACTCTTTGGTCCTCTAACCGTGTTTTTTGATTTCTATCGTTATCAATACCCCCTTTTGTCTGAATAGCTACACGACCTTGAATTTCATATAAATTCTTTGAAATATCTTTAAATGAAGTTGCTTCAATAGGTGTATTTAATCTGTCAACACGAAAACGGTATCTATTCTCGCGATCGTCTCTCCAATTGTACATGGCATTTAAAAAAATCGTATGCCCTTTGGCCAACTGGTAGTCTAGTGCCAAGGAACTACTTCTCCTAATACGCTGCACATCATATTTTCTTAAGTCAAAACCACTTAAAACGACTGGATATGCTGGGTTTTTTGTCTTTGCCCAAACTCCCTCAAAATTATCTGAGCCAAAAATATGGTCGTTATAAGACCCTGAAAATACAAAACCTAGTTTGTCATTAAATATTCTATTTCCAACAACAAACGAAAGGTTTGTAATCGGTTTATTGGTTAAGAAATTAACCCCACCACCCAATGTTCCCGATACACGTAGCGCATTCGGAGCAGTTCTAGTAATTAAGTTGACTGAACCACCAATCGCATCAGCATCCATGTTAGGTAATACTGCTTTGTGTACCTCGATAGTTTGAACCATATCAGAAGGAATTAAATCCATTTGAACATTTCTATTGTCACCCTCTGCTGATGGAATCCTCTCTCCATTAAGTGTAACTGAATTTAATCCAGCAGCCATTCCCCTTATAATGATATTTCGCGCTTCACCTTGATCATTCTGCATCGTTATTCCAGGAATACGCTTCATGGCATCACCAATATTTGCATCTGGAAACCTTCCAATCTGATCGGATGACACTACATTCGTAATGTTGCCATTATTTCTTTGTTGGTTTATCGCCTTTGCCTGACCCTTTAATCTATCACCTACAACGATAACTTCGGTACCTTCAATAGCTTTCTCATTTAAAATAAAAAGCATTTCTTTTGCTTCAGCATCAAAATTTAATTTTTGAATGATCGTCTCATAACCAATGTAACTAATAGCAACCGTGTAATTACCCTTTTTTAACGAGTTAAAAACGAATTTTCCTGATTGATCAGAAACCTGTGATTTCGTCAAATCGCCACTCAGTTTGACCGTGGCTCCAGGCATCGAAAGCCCTTGATTGTCAGTAATCTTCCCGATTAATTTACCATTTTGAGCTACCGAAAAGTGACAAAAGGCAAAAAAAGTAAAAAATAAAAGTAGATTTTTAGTCATATTTTTTTTGTTTAAGACTAAAAATAAATAGGGTATATAATCTAATGATTGCCGGAAAATTAAATTTATGTTAATATTAAATAATATGTAATCCAAAATTAATTTTGATAACTATTCAAGCAAGTAAATACATCAAAAGCAAAATCGGAACACAATACTCCTAGAAAAATTCTACTAGGTTAGACGACGAACAAAATGCTACACAAGCTGCCAATGAAAATCAAGGAGAAGCCTACCCGAATGATGTCTCCAGAATTAGTTTATACCTAAGAAAATAAAAAGGGATAGAAAAAATTTCTATCCCTTTAAAAAACCATTTTATGAAATACTAATTATTTAATCAACCACATTTGGTCGTTGATATCATCCTTACCAGCATATTGACTATCAATAGCTGATTTGTAATTCGTTGCGTTAGCTGTTCTTTCCGTACCTGGATAGATCCAACGCAAAGCAATACGATTTGAGTTTCCGTTACCAACTCCCGAAGAGAACGCAGGGAATCCCGTTCTTCTCCAGTTGAAATAAGCTTCCATCCCTGAGTTCATGAAGAAGGCAGCATATTTTTGAGAAACGATTTTCTCAATTCCTGTAGCCGCGTCATATTTAACTGAAGATTGCTCATAAAACGTATTGAAGTTGAAGTTAACCGTATACTTTACTAAGTCGGCAGCATCACGTGCACCTGACTTCGAGTACGTCATGGTATTAGCACCTTCAGCAATACCATAAAACGACTGAGAAGCCTTGATTCCTTTAATGTACCAATCTTCCGCTGAACCCGTTGCCCATCCACGTGCATAACCTTCCGCGATATTGAAACATAATTCAGGATACCCCACGAGGAATGTATTTTCACCTGTATATGTTTGATAGTAACGCGCACGGTTTTGGAAAGAGTAGATACCGGGAGCAAAACCTGCACCATTCGACAAACCTGCATTTCTCGCCATATCATCAATATTATCACCTGAACCTGCTCCACGGTAAGCCGTAAAGTCTGAAGCTAATTTACCAGCCTTCAAATCAGCACCTGCAGGTTCACAAGTAGCCATCACACGTGGATCCTGTGTCTTAGATAAAAATCCTACATACGTAGAAGCCATGTTTTGACGCGTTGCATCGAAACCGAAGTTATCTGGATTAGAAGGATACTTGTTGAAGTTGTTCCAAACAAATTGCAAAGACTCACCATTCGATCCAAACAAGGGGTACTTCGAAGGGTTAGTTAGCATTTCAGCAAATTTCGCTTTAACACCTAATTCCGCATCTGCATCTTTCTTAGACAAAGTGATCAACACACGTAAACGATAAGCGTTAACCACTTTTTGCCACTTTTTCAAATCTCCATTGAAATAGAAATCACCTGAGATAGTCTCTCCTTTGGCAGCCAAAACTGTCATATCAGCATTCGCATCATCTAACCACTTCAAGATTTGTGTGTAGATAACTTTTTGCGAATCATATTTAGGAGCCGTGTTTTGAATCCCTTTCAAGGCTTCCGTCATCGGTAAATCCCCTACACGCTTCGACATTTGATCAAAGAAATACGCACGGAAGAACTTACCTAAAGCGGAGTATCCATTCACGTCAGCTAAACCTAACTTCTTCGCTTCCTCTTCCATCTTTACTACGTTTTTCAACGTAGTATATTGGTTTGGCATTTGACCAAAGTTATATTCATTATTTGCATAATAATTATAGTTAGAGCAATAAAATTGATTGTAACGCATCTCCCCAGAGAATGGACGACCATTGTCGTTCATGACGTTTAATTCGATCGACTGTAATACTAATGATGCAGGAACTTGTACCGCGCGGTTAGAGTCTTTCTCCAACTGGTCGAAGGTCTTCTCACAACTGCTTAATGCAATTACGGAGAAGCTCAACATACCTAAAATTATATTTTTGATTTTCATTGCTTGAATCATTTATTAAAATGAAGAATATTAGAATACTAAGTTTAAGTTAACACCATAGCTTCTAACTGATGGAGTTTGAGTACCTGTAGCGCCGTCCGTCAAGTACTGAGATAAATCAGTATCTTTTGCTTCAGCGAAGTACAATAGGTTACGTCCTACGAAAGAAATGTTCGCGCCAGAAACTGACTTACCAAACCACGTAGATGGAAGTTTAACACCTACCACAACTTCTTTTAACATTCCGAAAGAACGGCTCATTAAGTTTCCTTCGTTTGTGTTATAATAACGACCCACGTAATCTTGTACAAAAGTCTTTACGGTGTTAGGCGCGAATTGTAATTCAGAAAAGTTAGTCACCTTTCCGTTTACATCGTATTTAATCGCAGCGCCATTCGAAACAACCACACCTTGACCTACGAATGCTTTCACACCTAAGGCATCTTGTGGACGAGCTTCAGCGAAAATACCTTGTGTCGTTCCAATGTGACGACCACCACGGTACGTTTGTTGCTGTGTATAGTTAATAATTTTACCACCGATACGACCATCAAATAAGAAGCTTAAGCTTACATTTTTATAAGTAAACTTATTATTCAAACCGAAAACGAAATCCGGGTTAGCATTACCTAAGTATTGCGACTGCGTTCCAGCTAATCTTTCTGGAATACCAGCTTTAGTATTAATGATTTCTCCCGTAGGGGTACGAACAAAGGCAGAACCATAAATTCTATCCGTACGATCCCCTACTTTTAAGAACGTATTTAAGTTCGTGATACCTGGATAAATTTCAGTTAACGTCTGCTGGAAAGTAGAGTAGTTCGCTAATACATCCCAGCTAAAGTCTGCTATTTGAATTGGCGTTCCTGTTACGGAGATCTCATAACCTTTCTTCTGCGTCTTGATACCATTCACTAAAGCGGATGTGTAACCTGATGTAGATGAGATAGGTAAAGAGAAGATCGAAGGACCATCATTCGAGATGAAATAAGCCGCATCGATTGCAATACGATTTTTAAGTAAGCGTAAGTCCATACCAAATTCCGTCTGAGAAGTCTCTGATGGATTCAAGTTTGGATTACTCAATTCGTTCCCATAAGTTGCTCCTGTTTGGTTATTGTAAAAGAAACCCGTTGAATATACCGTGTTGTTTTGGTATGAAGGACCATCATAAGGTGAGTTATAGTTTTCACCTGAATAAGTTCCCACGCGGTTATCAATCGTAGATGATGTCAAACCATCCTTAACGTTTGCAAATGAACCACGGAATTTCAAGAAAGAAACTACCTCTGGTAAATTCACATAATCAGATAAAACGGTAACCGCTCCAAATGATGGATAGAAGAACGAGTTTTTACCCGCTGGCAATGTTGACAATTTATCAACACGACCTGTAGCGAAAACTGTCAAATATTTCTTGTAAGAAAAATCTGCGGAGTAGTAAGCAGAAAGAACATTCATGTCAGAACCAAAATTACCAACTTGAACAGGCAGAGCCGAGTTCGAGAAGTTATATAATCCTGGAACGTTTAAATAGTTTGTAGAAGCGAACATCGACTTGTATTGAAAAACACGTTGAGATGCACCCGCATTAATTTTTGTATTAAAGCCTGGTAAGATATCCTTGTCAAACGTTAATAATAATTCTGTATTATTCTCAAACAATGAACGACGATCCTCACGATAATCGCCACGACGCTCATCACGACCATACGTACCTGCAGAGTAAGGGAATTTCTCTGTACGAACCATATCCCAAGTGGTTACTTGCGTACGAGCTAATAAGTTCAAGTTTTCATTAAACGTGTAACGCAAAGCTGCTTGTCCGATGATATCCGTCTTATAATGCGAACGTAACCACTCGTAAGACATGAAGTAAGGGTTATTGTAACGTTGGTATTCCGCATAGATTTGTTGAACACCTTCTTTACCTTTTTGCCAGTAGTTTTTCATATCATCCATGTTCCAGTCTGCTCCTGCCCAATAAACGATGTTATAAATGATCGAGTTGGGACCGTAATTTACGTCTGGAATATTCGGTGTGTATTGACGGTTGTACTGTAAGTTCGACTCAAATTTCAATTTATTAGAGAATTTGTAATCGGCTGTTACGTTGAAGTTCGTCATGTTCAATTGGGTATTAGGAACAATACCTTTTTGATAGATATGTGACGTAGAAAAACGCAAATTGTATTTGTCTCCAGTCGCTGCAACTGAAATGTTATTGGTAGATAAAATACCGGCTTCTAAGAAACGCTTCAAGTTATCTTTTCCACGTGCGATCCAAGGAGTACCTGAACGCTTGCCAGTAATAGGATCCACTGGTGAATCATACTGAGGAATTAATTGGCCATTGAATTTTGGACCCCAACCCCCATCATAATCACCATCATTCAATCCACCCCCTTTACCATCTCCAAACGCATATGAACCATGATCACCAGGACCATATTCGTCTTGCACTTCTGGAATGGCATAGAAACCGCTTTGAATTTGGGTAGATGAGTTAACCTCAACAGAAAAACCACGCTTGTCAGCAGAACCACGTTTAGTAGTGATTAAAATCGCACCGTTCTTACCACGGAAACCATAAAGAGCCGAAGCTGAAGCTCCTTTCAAAACGGAATAGGTTTCGATATCATCTGGAGAAATATTCCAAGTATCAGAGTTGATCGGTACACCATCTACTACATATAAAATTGTTGAACTACCACGTAATGAGATATTAGGTTTTCTCAATAATTCCGGTTGAGCTCCAACGGTCAAACCAGCCACGCGACCAGATAATGCGTTGATTGCATTTGGCTCACGTGCTTTGATTGTGCTTGAACCATCTACCGATTGAATGGCCACACCAATACGGCGAACATCTTTTTTAATACCTAAGGCTGTTACTACCACCTCTTGTAATTGGCGATTATCCACATCCAAAATAACCTTTAATGTAGATTGATTACCCACAGTAACAGTTTTGCTTGTATAACCAATCATGGAAAACTCCAAAATTGAGTTAGTTGACGCAGAGACTGTAAACTGTCCATTTGCACCTGAGTTTGTTCCCTTGTTTGTTCCATTAACCTTAATGGAAACACCTGGAATACCTGCATTGTCATCACTCCCGATGACCACCCCTGTAATCGAGCGCTCTTGGGCATGGGCACCCAAGAAGGCCAACTGGCACAAGGTGAAAATGAACCAAAAACTTCTTCTAAGAGTCATTTTGGATCCCTGTTTTTGTAAATTCTTTGTCATAAATAATTTAGTTTATTAAAATTTTGACAAAAATAAAGAGAGTACTCATCATGTCCCTTAAGCAAAAAATAAGAAATCATTAAGAAAAATAAGGCAATGTGTTCAAATTGTTTTCTTAGTATAACCGAAGTATTATCACGCATAAAACATAATATTAAATACAGGAATAATTCAATTTTATTTCCTTAATAAAAAATTTATATTGTAGTAACATAAAGGGGAGATTGAATTTGTTAATTTTAACATAAACTATTTCTCAAATCATGAATCCAATCAAATTAGTCATCTTAGATATGGCTGGAACAACCGTACTAGACCAACATGAAGTTGAGAAATGCTTCAAAGAGGCTGCTATTAAAAATGAATTGTGGGCCAGCGATGAACGGATTTTGGCCTTGCAGGGTTATGCCAAATTAGAAGTTTTCACAATGCTATGGGCTGAGCAGCTCGGCTCTTCAGATTCCTCTATTTCAGAAAAAGCGTTACAATCCTTCGAAGATTTTAAGACAATTTTAGAAAACCACTATCGAAAAAACCCAGTATTTCAAACGGAGGGATGCCAAGAACTTTTTGATTATTTACACAAAAACGGAATTTTCATTGCACTCACAACGGGTTTTTATCGAAGCGTAGCGAACATCATTTTGACTAAACTAGGCTGGAGCCAATCCTTAAATTCTAATTTTATTAACCTTAGGAATAAATCAGGCATTCATCTTTCAGTGACTCCAGATGAAGCAGGTGAAGGGCGACCATCCCCTAAAATGATTCAGTTTGCCATGAAGCAAATTGGGATAACAAACTTATCCGAAGTTATCAATGTGGGTGACACGCCTGTTGACCTAGCTTTTGGTAAAAATGCCGGGGTGAGACTTGCCCTAGGCGTGTGCAATGGAACTCATACCCGCGAACAATTAGCCTCATTCCCTAATGATGGATTATTAAATAAAATAGATGACCTCATTCAAATCATTGAAGATTTAAAAAATGAAAAAATATGATTTAATTGTTGTTGGCGGTGGAATTATAGGCACTTTTAGCGCATATCATGCACTAAAAAAGGGGAAAACAGTTCTATTATTAGAGAAAGACTCACAACCTTTTGAAGCAAGTTTTCGGAATTTTGGTCAAGCAGTTCCCTCGGGACAATCCATGGACAAGTGGTTCGATTATGGCCGTAAATCATTGCAGATTTACAAGGACTTACAAAGTGAAACGAATATCTCCTTGGTTCCCAACGGATCCTGGTATCTTGCTTCGGATGACCAAGAATTAACGCTCTTAGAAGAGATTCAGAAACTATTTGATGAGCGAGGATATTCAAATAAATTACATTCAGCGGATGATTGTCAGAAATCAAATCCACATTTTAAAAAGGACTATGTAAAAGGAGGCTTATTTTTATCCGAGGAAGCATCCTTAAATCCTAGATTGATGGTGCACCGAGTTCGAGAATTTATGATCCAACACATGGATCTACACTACCAAAATTTGTGCGCGGTGGTTGGCGTAGAGAAAAAAAGAGGAATTGCCAGGGTATTCACAACAACAAACCAAAATTTTTGGTCAGAAAAAGTGATTATAGCCAATGGCCGAGACACACAATTTTTATTGCCCGAACATTATCCAGTCTCGGATTTAAAAATCAGCAAACTACAAATGCTCCGTTTAGCAGCGCAAAAGCCTATATTAAAACCAAATATTCTTACCGGACTCACGATTCGTCGATATGAAAGTTTCCATTCTTGCCCATCGCATAAAAAATTAACATCCACGCCAGAACAAACTATTTTGCAAAATAAAGGCATTCACATTTTGTTTAAACAAGCGGATGACGGATCCATTATTTTGGGAGATTCCCATGAATATGTTCAAGCTGGCAAACAAGCTGACTTTGGGTTTGAGATCTCTACAGAAATCAATGAACTGATGCTCCATGAAGCCAAAAAAATAATTGACCTACCTCAATGGGATGTTGACGCCACATGGGCTGGATTTTATATACAAGGAACCCACTCTGAGGTATTCACCAAACAAGTGGATGATGTGATTCACATTATCAATGGCATTGGGGGGAAAGGGATGACAACGAGCCCTGGATTTACTTCTGAGTATATTCAAAAACTTTATCAGAAATAACAAGTGAATTTTTCATGCGAATTCTTGAAGCCTACAGCTTTATAAAATTTATGTGCTTGTGTTCTCCGTTTATTGGAAGTTACCTCAATCGATTTTATATCGTAAGGCTTTAATTCTTCTCGAACTTGGTTGATTAATAATCGGCCTATCCCCTTTCCATGATACGTTTGAGTGACGATTAATTCCTCAATCTCATACACTAATCCTTCGTGGTGCAATAATAGTTGGCCCAAGCAGGTAATAAAACCAATGATTTCTTTTTGGTCATTTTCAGCTGCAAAAAATAGCGCATTTTCTCTAATTAGGTAATGCTTGAAAATATGCTGAAAAACAGTAGGGTCTGAAATACGATTTTCTAGTTCATCCAATAAGGTTCGAATAGCATTTTCATCGGTTTCAATAACTTTTCGAATGTTGAAAACTGCTTTCATTTTATGAAATTGTTAAGGGCGCGTAAACAAAAGTAAAATAAATCTTAGAACCCTTCTTTCCCAGACTAATGCTTGCTAATTTACAAGCAAAATTTTGAATAATATGTCTGAGATAATAGAAAAAGTAATTCATTTATTTGAAAATCATGGGGATTCTCAATACGGAGGAGAGGCCGTAAGCCAATTGGAACATGCGTTACAAGCAGCACATTTTGCCGATGAGGCAGGTGAAAAAACGAATATTATCGTCGCAGGCATTCTACATGATATTGGACATTTATTGCATCATTTACCTGATGATGCCCCAGAAAATGGGATCGATGATTTACACGAGAACTTAGCCAATGACTTTCTCCAACAATATTTTACGCCAGAAGTAGTGGAGCCCGTGCGATTGCATGTGGCGGCAAAAAGATATTTATGTACCGTAGAGCCGGAATATCTAGATATTTTAAGTGAGCCTTCTATAATCAGCTTAGGTTTACAAGGAGGTCCTATGTCGGCCGATGAATGTAAAGAATTTGAAAAGAATCCATATTACGCAGATGCGGTTAAATTAAGGCGATTCGATGATCAAGCCAAAATAGCCAATTTACAAGTAAAAGAATTATCGTTTTACGTTCCCTACATGGAGTCTTTTGTTAAATGAACTCCATTAAAAGTCGAGTAAATTTTTCTGGCAAACTAATATTTACCCATCCATTATGGTCCATGATAGCGGCTTTTGGCTGTTATTTTTGCGTATATGGATTTAGAAAACCTTTTACAGCGGGATTATACACAGACCAATATTGGATAGGAATTCCATGGAAATCAATTTTGATATCTTCTCAGATTGCCGGTTACATGTTATCCAAATGGTGTGGAATATTCATCGTTTCAGGGATTTCGTGGGAAAAGAGGACGCGTGCTATTTTGATTAGTATTCTCATTGCAGAGCTTGCCTTGGTAGGATTTGGCCTAGTTCCAAGGCCTTACAGCATTGTTTTTTTAGTAATCAATGGGTTGCCATTGGGTATGATTTTTGGCTACATTCAAGGCTTTTTGGAGGGCAAAAAAAACACCGAATTATTTATAGCGGCATTGGGAAGCAGCTTTATATTAGCAGATGGTGTTTCTAAATCTGTAGGCACCTGGCTATTAAATATATCCATCGCTGAACATTGGATGCCTTCGTTGGCAGGCTTGATCTATACTTTGCCTTTCGTGTTTTTTGTATGGATGCTGACAAAAATTCCTAGGCCCACCGAGCAGGACAAGGAAGACCGAGCGGAAAGGTCGGCCATGACTCAGAAAGATCGCATCGCACTAGTTAAAGAGCTGTGGCCTGGAATTCTATGCATTAGCTTATTGTATCTATTTGCTTCACTTTTAAGAGGAATTCGTTCTGATTTTGCCCCTGAAATATGGAAATATTTAGGTTTTGTAGGCGAGGCATCCATCTATTCACAAACGGAAATTTGGGTTACGGTAGGAATATTAGTCATCAACGGTAGCCTGGTTTTAATTAAGAAAAACCACATCGCCTTTTTTATCAGTATGTCAGCGATCGCAACAGGCTACCTATTTTTACTTATCGCAGGATTGTGGGGAGTGAATCAACTAGATCCATTCTGGTTAATTGTGTTAACAGGGTTTGGTATCTATTTGCCTTATTTAACGATAACCACCTCGGTTTTTGAGCGGATGATTGCCATCACTAGACACAAGGCCAACATAGGCTTTTTAATGTATATCGTGGACTCTATTGGATACTTGGGCTATAATGTGTTGTTGCTTTTCACAGGTTTCATATTACCCAATTTAAATCTGCCGTCCCTATTCTTCACTTGGATTGTGATAATGGGAATTGCAGGTCTTATGATCAGTAGCTTATCGAGCCTTTATTTTTACAGAAGATTGAAATAATATTAGCCTATTGCTTAGAATGTAATTTATAGAAATGAAATATTTCAAGCAAAAGTCGAACAAATTAAAAGAGAATCTAATTCATCATGATTTGAATCAATTCCTACAAATAGAGTAGCCAATAAAAACAAGTAATGCCGAGAGGAAACCCCGCGGCATTAACTTTAATACACCAATATAAAATTAATTGAGACCAATGGTAGACACCCAAGATCTCTTTTTCTTATCATAAATGAGTGATGCGTCAGGCCACTCAACATAATGTTTCATTTTCAAATATTCAGTAATATTGCCTTGCTTGACTAATGCATTAAATAAAAAGCCTCCACGCTGTTTGACCGTTTCTTCATCAAAATGTGGGGTATTCGCCACCTCCTCAAACTGGTCTATTTCAAGCGTATTGGGCTTTAGTGTAAAAGTCCCTAAAACACCCCTTCTCAAATCTTTGCGTCCTGCTACGGGCCTACTGAGGAAATAAGTATACGTTCCAGAACTATCTTTTGAGAGATTGATCAACTGAAACTCGGGTAAACGTTTTACATATTCAGACCTAAATCGAGCCTGAAACTTAGTTGAATCTGATGCATAAGCAGGCTTTTCGCTTATGATACTGATGATGTTAGTTACCAAGGTATCTTGTTCAGGCTTAGAATAATAAAATGCAGCTTCATCTTTGGAATGACAGCTAGCTAGAAAAAATAATCCACAAAACAGGAGGGATTTAAGTTTATTCATTGGTGTACTAAAAAAAGGTCGCCACCTAGCATTAGGCAGCGACCTGGGAAATAAATTTTTTACTTGATGTAAACAATCGAGTTAGGATTGAATTCTGACCAACCAGCTGTCCAATCAGAATCTTTGAATGCACCAACAAAATCAGTTGCTGTAGTACCCGCTAACGTAGGCAATGCAGTACCAATTAAAGACTCAGATGCTCCTTCTGTCAATGTTAACGTAGGACGAGCTGACCATAAAGCAGATGAAATACCTGTATTTGCAGTCGAAGTCAAGGTTTTGTTTCCTGCTATCGCAGCGAACCACGCCGATGCAGAAACAGTACCAATTTCAATTGGACGTGTAGCTACTGTTCCAGCAGAACCTGTACGAGCGATTTGCTCCTCATTAACTACTGGCACTCCAAATCCATAAAGACCTGAGTTAAGTGACGTAAATCCAGTTGTTCCCCAGCCCGTTGTACCAGCGATAACAACATTCTTAACAATTAGTTCTCCATTAGCCGCATTTGTCTTTGCAGCACCACGCTGACTGTCGATGTATAATCCTGCTGGATAACCTGTGATAAATGTATTGTAAATTTTCACTTTAGCATTACGACGCAATTGAGCTCCATTTTGGAAGTTGGCATCTAAGTAATCAGACGACTTTCCTTTGGCACCGATGATAGAGAAGTTAGCAAGTGTTGCCGATGTAAATGGAGCAAGATTTGATCCAGCTGCATCATTATCAATTTCAAAACCATTTGATCCAGACACGTCAGCCAAATTACCATCACGGTAACCTAATCCAAACTGAACTGTACCTGAGTAGCCATTGTCCATGTCGAAATCGTCATCCGTTCCTTTATAAGCAACTAAATACTTACAATTTACAGTACCACCAAACCACTCAAATGAATCATCCAATCCAAAAGAAGCCATGATGTATTCAATCTTCGTTCCTGAACCTACTGAACCCATCGTTAATGAGTTAATCTCTTGATTTGGATTCAATGGAATACCAGCATACTCAATACGAACATACTTTAATGAACCTGAATTATCATCAGCTACAGTACCACCGTGGAATCCTTTGTAACCACCTTCTAATTCCGCAACACCTGTTAAGTTGTTTGGAGCTTTTCCACAAATTACAACACCACCCCAATCACCTGGAGAACGTGAACCAATACCTTCAGCAGAAGTAAAGATAATCGGCTCAGATACAGTACCTTCCGCGATCAATTTAGATTCACGTTGAACGATTAAGGTTCCTTTTGTAGCCTTATCGCCAATGATAATTGTACCAGCTTGAATAGTTAATTGGCCTTTTTTTGTTATTGTTCCAGAAACAGCTTCTTCTCCTACACGTACATAACCTTTCAAACGATAAATCTTATCTTTTGTCCAAGTCACATTTCCTTCAATTACACCTTGTACGTCAATAATCGTCTTTGGAGGTACAACTGAAACAGTAACAGGAATAGCAACTAAAGAAGAAACCTGATTCTTAACATCTGTAACTTGAACTGTAAAGTTAACCGTGGCACCTGCAGTACCTTCAACAACATAATCCTTCGAATATTCAGCGGTTTTTTCGCCAGCCATAATTTTCGAATCAAATGGAGCACCATTCTTTAAAACAGTAATTGACTTAATACCTGCTGGTGCATTAATAGAAGCCTTTACCGTAACTGTAGCACCCGGAATACCCGCAAGTGTACCTGACGCAGAGATTGTAGGCACTGGGAAAACTTCTTCTTCCTTCGTGCAACCCGCTAATGTTACTACCGCGATAGTTAACATTGCTAAAACTTTGAACATGTTTGTTTGTAAGCGTTTCATCACTTTTTTTTTAGAATTTAAATTGAAAAATTAATTAAATGGAGAAATAATAAGTCCTAATGAAGCTACACGACCCGGCGCATAACTCTGAATAATTTGATCTTGGTTACGATCAAAATTTTGATCTTGGTTACCATCTTGCAAAATGATATTCCCTTGATTTAAAATATCGCTAATGCCGCCCTTAATCATAATGGCTTTCGTCAACTGCTTTGAAAAGTTAAAATCAATTACATTTCTAGGAATCTCATACCAATCAGGATAAGGAGCACCGAAGTTATTACCTACGGCAAAAATCCGCTTACCGATGACGTTGTAATTAATATTCAACTGCAAGCCTTTTTGTGCATCATTATAATTAATCCCGGCATTGATGATGTATGGCGACTGTCCTTGTAAAGGACGATTGTCTGACTGATCGGATGCCAATTTTTCGTCCAATTTTACACGGCTGAAAATATAGGTTCCATTAAAAACCAGACTTGTGCGACCTAATAACGAATTAGGTGAAGATGCATTTAAATTTTTACGAAATTCAGCTTCTAAACCTGTTGAAAATGCCGATTGCGCATTCGAGAAATTCAAAATAGGATTGGCCCCAGAGGCAAAAATAACCTCAATTGGATTAGTGAAATCCTTGTAAAAAGCAGCTATACTGATTAACTCAGAAGGCGTAGGGTAAAATTCATACCGAAAATCAAAATTCTGAATATTCGCATTTTTCAACAAAGGATTACCTGACACAGTCCGGTTATTCACAAAATCATAAAAAGAGAATGGAGCTAATTCACGGAATTCAGGACGATTTAAGGTCTTTCCGTAAGCCAAACGCAAGAGTGACTTTTCTGTGAAATTATATGTAAGATTCATGGATGGCAATAAATCCAAGCGTGTGTTGTCGTAATTAATTAGCTTGCCAACCAAATCAGCTGAATTCAGTTTTTGGCTATTCTGCTCTGCCCGAACACCGGCAATGACATTAAACTTTTTCCCCAGTGCATAATTAACGGATAAATATCCTGCCAATAAGGTATTACTCGCATCATAGGAGTCATTCGGATTCGTTTGCTCATCTAACCGAATACCTGTTCTTGTATTAAAATTTTGAGCTGCCAATAATTGGTCAATAGGCAAAGTCGTTTGGAAAGTTGGCGCGGACTTCACATATCCAATATTTCGCGCACCAAAATCACGAACCTTATCTTCATAAAACAAACCTGCTTTTAATTCAAGTTCTTTTGAATCTTGTAAATCTATTTTCTTCACAGCATTAAATGCAGCTGTGTAAGATGATTCATCCATATTTATATAAGTTCTACCAAGAACAGTCGTTTGGGCAGCACCATTTGGTATAAATAAACTAGATGAACTTCCATCTACATTATAGCGAAAACGCTTATAATCGGGTTGGTCGCGATATGCAGAATTATATCCCGCCATCCAATCAATTTTCAGACTACCTGATTGTAAATCATGGCGTCCGGTCAATTGACCCGTGTAAATTCCACGATATACTTGATCAAATGAACGAATATCCCAATTGGAACCATTCTCAAAACCATCACGCTGAATGTATTGGGTATTAGCTAATTGATTAAATAAATTCTTAAATTCAATCACTGATCCCCCAGCGAAACGAGCAGACCAGTTGGTAGAAACACCCAAACGCAACGCATTTGTATATTGATTATCCACAAAATTAAAAACGGCATCGGGCTCGCCAGTAAAATTAGGGCCAATGTTACTATACCCCCAGTCATTCCGAGCCATTTCAAAAGTTGAGCGCGTATTAGAGTAATTGATGGCTGTTACATTTCCGAATTTAGTAGACCCTAAATCAAATTTGAATCCTCCTGAAAGCGAGGCACGCATGTCGGGCATTGCATTAGACTCTACTGGAGTCCAATTATTTTTCAATGATGCTCCTATAGCATCTAAACCCGCAGGTCCTGAATTAAGAAGTGCAGCACGACTAGCTGGAAAAGATTTAGGTAAATCAAAATAGCCTTGATCGAATCCAGTCCAAGCAAGATTGCTATTTTTTGTCGCAAAAAATTGTGCTCCTGTAGTTCCTTCTCGATAAGCACTTGAAATATCTAATGTTAAAAAGTTATTCTCCGGAATTGATTTAGTAAAAACTTTGACCACCCCACCAGCAAACTCACCAGGAATTTCCGCGGAAGGCGATTTGAAAACTAAGATTCGATCGATTTGACCTGCAGGAATGATATCAAAAGAAAAAGAACGCACATCAGTCTCCATCGAAGGAGCAAATGCATTATTTAACTGAACTGTATTATAGCGCTCATTTAAGCCGCGAATATTAATAAAACGTTCGCCAAAAATAGTAACTCCAGGAACACGCTTCACAACTTCAGCAGCCGTACGGTCCAAAGTCTTCGTGATCTGTGCTGCTGAAATTCCACTCACAACTAATTGAGCTGCCTTAATTTCTGTAATAACAGATACTTCAGTATTCGTTAAACGTTGAGCAACCACTTTTACCTCTGCTAAAGTAGAAGATTCCTCTGCCATCGTTAAATTCAAGTCAGTCACTTGGTCTGCCTCTACTTTAACATTTTCATAAATTTTAGATTGATATCCTACAAAAGAGATCTTTAACGAATAGGTGCCAACGGCCAATTTTCCAAAAGTGAAAAAACCATTAATGTCTGTGGCCGCTCCTTTAGTGCTTCCTTGTATTAGAACAGTAGCTCCAATAATATCTTCTTTAGACTTTACATCTTTAATTGTTCCTCTGATAACCCCTGTTTGTTGAGCAAGAGTCGTGAATGAAAGAAATAAGAATGCGATTAAATAATAATAGGTGCGATTCATAATGAAAGTCATGTTGTATGGTTAATTGGTGTATTGTTTCAAAAAAATTTACATTTCAGTGCTACAAAATTAACTTAATGAAAGTCCTTACTTATTACGGTACCGTTAGTGGACTATTAACAAATTGTTAAAAAGTTTTAGATTTATTAACAATTTCTTAACATCATTTTTCCTGTCAATTTTCACCACCATGATTGCAATTATTTTTTCTTTGATTCATAGGTTAATTTTGTACAATTCAAAGAAATATAATTTTTTAAAGAAGAACTTTCTTGGATAATTTAAATTTTATGCGGATTTAATTGGTAGATAATTTGAGAACACTAGTTTTGACTCAAGAAACGGAAATAATTCCGCCTAAGTTTATTTAAATAGGTTTATGAGAAATTCCATTAACAAAAAATCCATCGCAGCTTTTATGTTCGTCGCGATCATGTCTGTCTCTGCTGCGGCTAACGCATCAGAATTAATTTCACCTGTCAACATCGAACAAGTGGGTAAAATGAAATTTCTTGTTCGTTCTGAACCGAAATCTTCTTTAATTGTCATTATCTATGATCAAGAAAATAATATTCTTTTCAACGAAGTCATTTCAACGCAAAAATTATTCAGCTTTTCCGACCTTTCTGATGGAAAATATCGGATGGACATCCTTAATTCACGAAAGAAATTAATTCAGTCAAAATCATTTAATATCCAAACTGAAGTGAAACGCGACTTAGTTGCGATTCAATAATATCAGTGAAAAATTAAGGTTAAAAAGGCGCAGAGATTCTGCGCCTTTTTCCGTATTTTCGTAGCCCAATTACACGCAATAAAAAAGAAAATATGGATTTTTTGGATGGCTTAAATGAGCCCCAACGACAAGCTGTTGAGTACATAGAAGGACCCCTCATGATTATTGCCGGCGCAGGATCTGGCAAAACGAGAGTGCTCACCTATCGGACAGCTTACTTAATCCAAAAAGGGGTTGATCCATTTTCTATTTTGCTCCTGACTTTCACCAATAAAGCGGCTGGGGAAATGCGCCACCGGATCGAAACGGTCATTGGCGGCCAAGCAAAAAACATTTGGATGGGAACTTTTCACTCCATCTTTGCTAAAATATTGCGTTTCGAAGGAGAGAAATTAGGCTATAGCTCCAACTTCTCCATTTATGATACCGATGACTCAAAATCCCTGATTCGGGCATTGGTCAAAGAGCAAAACTTAGACGATAAAGTTTATAAGGTCAATCTGGTTTTAAATCGGATTTCAAATGCCAAAAATCGGCTTATTAGTCCCGAGCAATACCTAGCCTCCTCCATCGTAGAACAGGAAGATCGATATGCGAAAATTCCCATGATGGGACAATTATATAAATCCTATTGTTTGCGCTGCTTTCAAGCAAATGCCATGGATTTCGATGACCTATTATACCAAACCAACATACTTTTTAGAGATCATTTAGATGTTTTGAACAAGTACCAACATAAATTTAAACATGTGATGGTGGATGAGTTTCAAGACACGAACGTTTCCCAATATTTAATTACAAAAAAACTAGCCGCTGTCAACCGAAATATTTGTGTGGTAGGCGACGATGCGCAAAGTATTTACGCATTTCGTGGAGCCGACATCCAAAATATTCTAAATTTTGAACGCGATTATTCCGATTTGAAAACCATCAAGCTGGAAGAAAATTATCGGTCTACCAAAGCAATTGTGGCCGTTGCCAATTCCATCATTGCCCGAAATAAAAGCCAATTAAAAAAGGATGTATTTACCTCCAATGAAGAAGGGGAACAAATAGAAATTATACGAGCAGGTTCTGATAATGACGAAGGTAGAATTATAGCCTCCACCATTTTTGAGGCTCGGCAAAAGGACGGACTTAAATGGTCTGACTTCGCTATTTTATATCGTACGAATGCACAATCACGTTCCTTTGAAGAATCTCTCCGTCGCTTAAATATCAATTATAGAATTATTGGAGGCCTATCTTTTTACCAAAGAAAAGAAATCAAGGACGTCTTGGCTTACCTGCGTTTTGTCGTGAACCAAAACGACGAAGAAGCCTTTAAGCGAATCATCAACCTCCCCAAAAGAGGTATCGGCGATACGACGATCGCCAAAATATCGGTCACGGCAGCGGAACACAAAGTCTCTGTTTGGGAAGTAGTTAGTAATATCAATCAATATCAAGGGGCAAGAGGGGGCGCATCCATCGAAAATTTTGCTGACCTCATAAAATCCTTTAAGCTTCAGGTGGAAGTTGAGCAAAAAGATGCCTATGAAGTGGCATCCCATGTGGCCAAAGCCTCAGGTTTAGTTCGAGAATTGTATGAGGATAAAACGGTAGAAGGACTTGCCCGCTATCAAAACGTCCAAGAACTCCTCAATGCCATCAAGCAATTTGTCGACTCAGAAGAAAATGAAGACAAATCACTCAGTACTTTCCTGCAGTCGGTATCCCTGTTGACGAACGCAGATACCAACGAAGACCCCAATGATCGTGATAAAGTAACCCTCATGACGGTGCACTCCGCCAAAGGTCTTGAATTTAAAAATGTATTTTTGGTCGGCCTAGAGGAGGATTTATTCCCTAGCCAAATGATGCTTCAAAGTCAAGCCGACCTGGAAGAAGAACGAAGGTTGTTTTACGTGGCCATCACCCGAGCAGAAAAGAAGTTGATGATTTCGTATGCTGAATCGAGGTATCAGTTTGGCCGATTAAAAAGTTGTGAGCCCAGTAGATTCTTAGATGAATTAGATTCTACTTACCTAAAAATGGCAAAGACCCCAGGCAAAAAAGAGGTCAGCTCCTTTAGACCTGTACAAAAAACGGGTTTTGTTGAAAAGTCAACCTCGCCTTCCGCAGCGCAACTCATTCAAAAACCCCGACAAAATACCAATTACCAACATGTCCCATCCCCGGATTTTAAACAAACAGATGCGATGCAGTTGACGGAAGGCCAACGAGTGGAACATCAAAAATTTGGATTTGGACTTATTAAAAAATTAGAAATTAATGGAGCAGAGAGAAAAGCTCACATCCTATTCGAAAAAGGAATAGGCGAAAAAGTACTCTTACTTAGTTTCGCAAAACTAATGGTGATTGAATAACTATTTTTTCTTGTAAAAATATAATCGAACGGGCCCAGACGCATCTAATTCAGAAATCGTAAAATAACCATTTCCATCGGAGGCGAAAGCTATTCCCTCCCCTTGGGGTTCCATTTTATAAGGAACTGTTTTAGGAGTTCGTGATAGAGCATCAGAAATACTTTCTCCAATCTTTCTTTTCCAATAGTAAACTTCTAAATAATTTTTAATCAATATTTCCGAGTTGTCGGCCGAAACTGACCCCCCAGTAATATAAGCTGCAGTTATTAGCCTTGAATCCGTAGAAATTGGTTTTGAAAAGTTCAACTCGCGAATGAACTCAGCTTTTGTCGTTCCTCCAGCAACGACGCTAGAAGCAGCAATTTTATATAGCCGTTTACTGGTTTCTCTTTTGCTGATGATAAAAACGTCTTTGGTTTTTTGGTCCACCAATAAACATTCCATGTCTCTTGCCCCATCCGATAATGTAAAAGTTAATTTACTAACCTGCGAAATTGTATTCGATATTGGAGTATTTGCATCCACGATAGGTTCCTTGCACCAGTACAAAGCGTATGAGGAATAATTGGCATTATTATCTCCGAAATCAGCCAGAAAAATAGTCGCCGAACCATCCGTCTCACTTACAATTCCCATATCCTCCCAATCTCGATTTTCCGCTCCTTGCAATTTAAATTCCTTCTTCCCTTTGCCATAACTATCGATCAGAAAAATTCTATTTTCGTCTCCAGAATCATTATGAGCCCACAAAGAACCTGCATTCTTTCTACTTGCCACAAGGCCTGAAGCCTCCTTTAACGAGGGATTTTCAATAACGCCCCTATCTTCAAATTCAGCATAATTCGATTCGGTTGTGGTAACTCCTGGATCAGGCGTAGGTGTTTGAATAGGTTCGCAGGAGACCAACAAAAAGTAAAAACCCAATAAAAAAAATACCTTATTTTTCATCATCAAGATTCTCGGTCTCTACGATTGGCTTTTCAATTTTTATGGTCGCCTTGATCTTTTTAATTCTTCGCGTGTCCACCGATTGGACTTTAAAGATAAAAGGTTCAAATATCATTTCTTCATTGGCGTTAGGAATTCGACCAAATAATTCAATTAAAAATCCTCCCAATGTTTCGCTTTCCCCCTTCTTATCTTCAAAATGGGTCACATCAACATCAAATATTTTTGAGAAATCATTTAAGGAAGTCTTCGCCTCAAAGATATAATTATGCTCATCTAATTTTTTGTAGTCTACTTCCTCGTCATCAAATTCGTCATTAATCTCTCCTAAAATCTCTTCAATAATATCCTCCATGGTCACTAAACCTTCTGTCTCGCCATATTCATTTACAACGATAGCCATGTGAACCCTCTTTTCTTGAAAATCATACAACAAGTCGTCAATTTTTTTATTCTCTGGAACAAAAAATGGCTGATGCAATAAAGAAACCCAATTAAAATTTTCATCTTGATCTATATCTTTTAATAAATCTTTGATGTACAAAATACCTTCAATTTTATCAATGGTTTCTGTATAAACGGGAATTCTTGAATAGCCATTTTTATTCACCTTATCCATCAGTTCATGAAAATCCATTTCGGTATCCAATGCCATGATATCCCTACGCGCTTTCATAACTGATTTTACTGACGTGTTTCCAAAATTCAATATCCCCCGAAGAATGTCCTTTTCCATTTCGGAAGTATTTTCATCCGTGGTAATTTCCAGCGCCTGATTTAATTCGTGGGTCGTCAGCGTGTAAGACTTTCGTTTAATTTTTTTCTCAATCAAGCCTGATAAGCCCAACAAGACCTTGGATAAAGGGGAAAAAATGAACGTGAAAAAATGGATTAATGGAGCCGTGTATCTGGCAAAATTCAGGTTATTTTGTTGGGCCCACACTTTAGGAATTAATTCCCCAAAAAACGTAATGATAAAAGTAACCCCAAACAATAAAAACAAAGTCACCAATAATGTTCCCATGGACTGAGGTCCTAGAACTAATTCGGTCAAGTAATTTGCCAAAGTAATGAAAATGATATTGACAAAATTAATAGCGATTAATAAAGTAGCTAGAAGCTGCTGTGGTCTTTCTAATAGATGACTTACGGCTTTTTCTGAAGTTCCATCACTCTCTCTTAAACTAGCTCTTTGCTCCGCATTTAATGAAAAAAAGGCCACTTCAGAGCCAGCCAATAAGGCCGAAAGCAATAACAAAATGATCAAAATTGCCCCTATAAGAACATAGGTACTTGCATTAGCTGCAGGATTAATCGATAATAATAAGGGTATGGGATAGGGGTCGGGGTCCATATTAATTAGGTACTAATTAAACAAATTTA
Organism: Cytophagaceae bacterium; assembly: GCA_005791165.1. Lineage (GTDB taxonomy): Bacteria > Bacteroidota > Bacteroidia > Cytophagales > Spirosomataceae > Aquirufa. The sequence continues at coordinate 50,735 of SXXW01000019.1, read as the reverse complement.
CAAAAAAGGGAATATGTTTTGATCAGATTCCCTTTTTTAATAAAAATTTAAAATGGAAGATCGTCTCCTTCTGCCATCATAGGTGGAAAAGCATTCCCGTTATTAGAAGATTCACCTAAAGAAAAACTCTCTGGCTTAGGCCTAGGTTCTGGAGAATCGCCTAATGGCCGATCATTTTTACTGCCAATCAAATTCATGGAGGTAGCCCGGATGCGGTAACCCCGCATGGTAGCCCCCGATTTATCTTGCCATTCTTCCGAACGAATTTTACCTTCAATGTATACTTGATTTCCTTTCTTTAAATATTGCTCAGCGATGGTGGCTAAATTATCCCATAATTCTACTCGGTGCCATTCCGTTTGTTCCACTCGCTGACCATCCTTACCCGTATATGATTCGGAAGTGGCAATGTTGATATTAGCCACTTTTACGCCACTAGGAAGCGCTCTTACTTCAGGATCTCCTCCTAAATTACCTAGAATAATTACTTTGTTTACACCTGCCATAATATTGATTTTTTTGAGTTAGGTAGACAAAAAACCTTGTCCGCTATAAAGGTAATTTTGTTTAAGTTAAAACAAATTCTTCAATTCTAAATTATCAGTTATTAGATTTAAAATCAATACAGGTTTGCCCAAATTAGTAAAGTCCTGAGGCTCTATCCATCGAAACTGATCATTTTCTGTGACATTAAAATGATCATTAACTTGGACATGCCAAGCCTGGCAAAATATTTTCTGATGGCTTAATAAATGTGTCGGGGGAGAAACCAAAGAAGTTATTAAACTTTGCTTACTTAGTTCTGCCAGCCCATTGTCTTGTTGTAATATTTCCTCTAATGATTGAAAATGAGGTAACTCATTCAGGTAAAACTCCCAAAGTCCTTGCCAAATGTCTTTAGTGGCTCGTTGGCGCACCCATATTTTCCCATTTTTTTCAATGATGAAATAAGCAAAAAATCGTTCTTTTTGACTCTTTTTCTTTGACTTAACGGGCAATGATTGTACTCGATTTTCTGAGAATGCAACACAGGTGAATTGTAAAGGACAAGTTGGACAATTAGGTGAAGGTGAACATTGCAAGCTCCCAAATTCCATAATGGCTTGATTAAAAATAGCCGGTTGATTTTTTGGAATCAACTCATCCGCTAAATCCGTAAACGTTTTTCGAGCAGATGCATGTAAAATATCAACCTCCACACCAAAATACCGCGCAAGGATTCGAAAGACATTGCCATCAACCACCGGCTTAGGTTCATCAAATGCAAAAGATGCAATAGCAGCAGCCGTATATGGCCCAATTCCAGGTAATTTTATCAATTCAGCATAAGTAGATGGAAATTTACCCCCCGCCTCAGCAACAAATTTTGCTGTTTTGTGTAAGTTTCTAGCCCGACTATAGTACCCTAAACCTTGCCATAACCTAAATAAATAATCTTCATCTGCGTTAGCCAAATCTAAAACGGTAGGAAATGCTTCTAAAAGTCGATGAAAATAGGGCAATCCTTGTGCCACGCGGGTTTGTTGGAGTATAATCTCCGACAACCAGATCACATATGGGTCTTTTGTTTTTCTCCACGGCAACTCCCGGGCATTTTGGGAATACCAGGCAATGATCGTTTCTGAAAAAGGGTGTTGCAAAAGCTTTGACATGTAAAAATCAAAGATACAAGATTTCCTCATTTTGCTATTATATAGCTAGATTGAAAAAAATCATTTTATTCCAACAAAACACTTGTCTCTCTTAAAGAAAAGCATTACTTTTGTGTCCCTTTTACAAGAGAAGGATTTAATTATTTTGAATTTAACGCATTAATTACCGTGACTAAGGCAGATGTAATTGCTGAGATTTCCAGCAAAACAGGGATTGACAAAAAAGATGTTTCTGAAACGTTAGAAAATTTCTTCCAAGTAGTAAAAGATAATTTGGCCAACCAAGAAAACATTTATGTTCGTGGGTTTGGAAGTTTTATCAATAAAAAAAGGGCTAGGAAAATTGCTCGAAATATTTCAAAAAATACTTCGATCACCATTGAGGAGCACTATGTACCTAGCTTTAAACCAGCTAAGGTTTTTGTAGAACAAATTAAAACGAGCACTGACCCTGCTAAATAAGGAGAATACTCTTTTTAAGGTCTTTTAAAATGAATAAAACGCTTGCGATTATTTTATTTATTGGACTAGGGTTAATTGCCCTTATTTCTCAATTACCAAAGGGAAATGTAAGTGCAAAAACGGAAACCACCGCGAATGGGGGTGCCAATCGAGACGCGAATGGTAAAAATACGGAAATAGATTCGTCTAAAACGGAAGAAACGCATGCTGAGCCGTTGACCCCAGGTCAACAAAAGCAAATTGCTGGGTTAAAATCTTCCTTAAAGTCGGCAAAAACTGAAGCTAGCCAAGCGCTTGCTTTGGAAAAATTGATGCGGGCTTTTATGGAGTTTTCTAAATATGATAGTGCTGCGATTTATGCAGGCCAATTTTCAGATTCACACCCTGGAATTACGCATATTTTAAGAGCAGGCCAAGCTTATTTTGAAGCGCAGGCTTATGCCATTAACCCCAAAAAAGCTAGCTTAATGGGAGAAAAGGCTAGAATTTATTTTGAAAAAGCATTGACACAAGATCCAAATAACCTGTTGGTTAAAACAAATCTTGCTATGACATATGTGGACACACCTACTCCCATGAAAGGCATAACGTTGCTTAGGGAGGTGATTGAACAGGAGCCAACGTACATTCCGGCTTTGTTTAATTTAGGAATACTGTCAATTAAGTCAAATCAATTTGGCAAAGGCCAAGAAAGGTTTGCACAGATATTGAAGCTGGATCCAACCAATTATAAAGCCGCATTAAATCTCGGTTTTTGTTTGGCACAGTTAGATAAAAAAGAAGAGGCTAAAAAAGTTCTCAAAGAAGTTGTTGCGAAAAGCAAGAACCCTGAAGAAACAAAAGCCGCTAAAGAATTGCTGGCAGAAATGCTGCAAAAATAGTATAGACAATAATTGTCTGAAAAAAAAATAAAGTTGAAAATCAACTTTACACATTATTTAAACATTAAACGCTAAAAGGTATGCCTTGCGGAAAAAAAAGAAAACGTCATAAGATTTCAACTCACAAGAGAAAGAAACGTCTACGTAAAAATCGTCACAAGAAGAAGTAGTGTATTAATTGCTTTTCCAGATGGAAATGTAATTAGGTTGCGCAAGAACAGGCCTTTTATCCTCGGATAAAGAGCCTGCTTTTGGCGTTAAATTTGTTGTATATTTTAAAGGGCTTATAGCTCTGCCACACATTCTTCTCAAATAAACTTGTGAGTAATGAATTAATCATAAATTCTACCCCAACGGGCGATAGAATTGCTCTTTTGCATGACAAAAGAATCGTAGAATACCATATTGAACAATCTGAGCCAAAATTCTCTGTCGGAGACATCTATTTAGGTACAGTTAAAAAATTAGTTTCAGGGCTTAATGCTGCTTTCATTGATATAGGTTATGAAAAAGATGCATTTTTGCACTATCATGACTTAGGCCCAAACTTAAATACCGTTCAAAAATTCACTCGGGATGTCCTTACTAAAAAAGGCAAAAATGTCCGAATCGAAAATTATAAGCTTGACGAGGAAATCGATAAACTAGGTAAAATCGAAAAAGCTTTAACGAAAGGCCAACAGATTTTAGTTCAAGTAATCAAAGAACCTATCTCGACAAAAGGCCCTAGACTTTCCTGTGATATTTCCATTGCTGGAAGATTTTTGGTGTTGGTTCCATTTGCGAATGGGGTTAATATATCGAAAAAAATCACCTCTCGTTCTGAGCGCAACCGACTTCAAAAATTGATGTCTTCCGTTAAACCAAAAAATTACGGTGTTATCGTGAGAACGGTAGCGGAGGGAAAGGCCATTGAGGAAATGGAGCGCGACTTAAAAGACTCTATCTCTAAATGGGAAGAAGGAATTAAGAAATTAGCAGAAGCAAAATCGACCGATAGGATTATCGGTGAAATGAGTCGGGCCACTTCCATGTTGCGCGATTTATTGAACAATGATTTTGATAATGTCATCGTAGACAACCCCGATTTATATAATGAGGCCAAAGAATATGTGCATACGGTGGCTCCCGAAAAGGAAAAAATCGTTAAGCTTCATACAGGCAAAATTAAATTATTTGAACAAGTAGGTATCGAGAAGCAATTAAAAATGCTTTTTGGAAGGTCTGTTTCCTTGCCAGGTGGTGGCTATTTAATCGTGGAACACACGGAGGCATTGCACGTGATCGACGTGAACTCTGGAAATAAATCCAATTCAGAAGATGACCAAGAGGCGACTGCCTTAAGTGTTAATCGTGAGGCAGCTAAAGAAATTGCGCGCCAATTGCGTTTAAGGGATATGGGTGGTATTATCGTGATCGATTTCATCGACATGAAGAAGGCGGATAATCGGAAACTGATTCAAGACATCATGCGTGATGAAATGAAAACAGATCGATCAAAGTACACGATTCTACCCTTGACGAAATTTGGATTAATGCAGATCACGCGCCAGCGAGTACGTCCAGAAATGAATGTGGCTACGCATGAAACGTGTCCTAGTTGCGGCGGTTCGGGTACCATCACAGCGAGCATTGCCGTATCAGATACCATTGCACAGCATGTGGAACATTTAGTTTTTAAACAAAATGAGAAAAAGCTGACTTTGTTGGTACACCCGTTTTTACATGCGTATTTTACCAAAGGTTTTCCTTCTGTTCGTATGTCTTGGTTTATGAAATATAAAACATGGATTTCAATTACAGAAGACTCCTCATTTGGAATAACGGAATTTAAATTCTTAAACCAAAATGGAGATGAAATTGAAATATCATCTTAGACATGCAGCTTTAATATTATTTTTTCTCCCATTGGCCTTCTCATCTCCAGGCCAATGGTGGAAAAAGACAGAAGAAGCGGAAAAAGAACGTTCCAAAGGAATGTTACTTCTAACCTCTGAAGTGCAGATTGAGGCTACTCAAGCAATCAATCAAATGTATAATTTTAAGTTTCCTGAAGCTGAAAGGGAATTTAATTATTTAAAAGTCAAATACCCCAACCATCCACTTCCTGATTTTCTACTCGGATTAATGCAATGGTGGAAAATTGTTCCCAACACTGGTAATGAAGTTTTTGATGATCGACTTGTTGAATACATGGACAAGAGCATCGAAAAAGCGGAGAAAATTTGGGATGAAACGGAGAACCCAGAGGCTGCATTCTTTATGGCGGCTGCTTATGGATTTAAAGGCCGACTTCATGCCGAAAGAAAGAACTGGACCCGCGCGACATTAGCAGCGAAAAATGCGTTAAAATATTTAGAATATTCACGGCAATTCGCAGATTTTAGTCCTGAATTAATGTTTGGCGATGGGCTTTACAATTACTACTATCATTTTATCAAACAAAATTTTCCGCTTCTAAGACCTGTATTGTGGCTTTTTCCAAAGGCAAATAAGTTGATGGGCATCCAACAACTCGAAAAAGTAAGCTACCAGGCATTTTATACACGCACAGAAGCCCGCTATTTTCTACTTCAAATTTATGGGATGGAAAATATGTCGGATAAGGCCTATGATTTGGCTAAATATACACATGATAATTTCCCTGATAATCCATATTTTCATCGATCTTTGGCAAGATCTGCCTTTATGACTGGGAAATTAGATCAGGCCATGGAACTATCAAAAGATATTTTATTAAAAATAAACCAACATCAAATTGGCTATGAGGCTACTTCCGGAAGGTATGCTAGTTATATTTTGGGCTATTATTATCTGTACGTGTTTAAAAATCCAATCGAGGCAAAAAAATATTTTAATGAATGCCTATCTTTTTCCAAACAAACGGATTCCATGGATTCTGGCTATTATTGGGCATCCGTTTTAGGCTTAGCTAGAATCGCATATCAAGAATTAAATTACGACCAGGCGGTTGATTATTGCAAAGAGGTAATAGATAAAGCAGATCGGAAATCGTCCCAACATACAGAGGCGAAAAAGTTATTGGCCGAAGCGAAAAAAGCGAGAAGAAAGCGAAAATAAAATATTTAACAATTCCTTAATATCTTTATAAAAACTCTTACATCTATATTAACCATCTTTAGTAAGTATATATAATACCTTAATAAATTTAACACATGTTTGGACTTGACCCAACCCTATTTTTCCTATTATTCTTTTGCTTGTTTGCTGCCTGTGCTTTTGAATTTGTCAACGGATTTCACGATACTGCAAATGCAGTAGCCACTGTTATTTATACACATTCATTAAAGCCAACTCAGGCTGTGGTTTGGTCAGGATTTATGAATTTCTTGGGTTTACTTACCGGTGGTGTAGGGGTTACGATGAGCATTATTGGCCTCCTCCCCACAGAGCTCCTAATTGATTCTAATGTGTATCATTCCATGGCGATGGCTCTCTCTTTATTGCTATCGGCCATATTATGGAATTTAGGAACTTGGTATTTTGGTATTCCGGCATCCAGTTCTCATACGTTGATCGGTTCTATTATTGGTATTGGCTTAGGCCATGCTTTATTGCCTGAAAATTCAAATAAAAACATATCGTCTGTCAACTGGGATAAGGTCATTGAGATAGGACAAGCGCTATTCCTTTCCCCATTGTTTGGTTTTTCTTTGGCAATTATTTTGATGTACATCTTAAAAAAATCTATTTCAAATAAAGATATATTTAAAGAGCCTAAGAAAAACTCACCACCACCACTTTGGATCAGATCCATCTTGATTTTTACCTGTACACTCGTTTCATTTTTTCATGGGAGAAACGACGGTCAAAAAGGAATAGGTTTGGTTATGGTTATTCTAATTGCATTTTTACCTGGATATTTTGCCATTAATACCACCTTGGATTTAAATATGGTACAGAGTAGTTTGAATACTGTTCAAGCTGTTTCTGTTAAAATCGATACGTTACCTCTTTCAGAAAAAGAACTAGATAGCTACCATCAATTATTGGGCTCATCAGCAAATTTAAAGACTATTTTAGCTAACAAACCCGACATTAAAAACCTAAGTACTGATCAAAAATTCAATATTCGAAAAGCAGCATTAACGATCAATAAGAATGCGAAAAAATTAATCGAGAGCGAATCCGTTTCCCTTTCCGATGAGGATAAATCAGCATTAAAAAAGGCCACGCAAGGGGATAAAGCGCCCTTTTTTGCCTTTGGAGCTTCTTCAGCTACAGGAATGGCCGGAGTAACCGATTTTGCACCTGCTTGGGTGATGTGGATGATCGCACTTTCATTAGGCTTAGGAACGATGATTGGTTGGAAAAGAATTGTCATCACCATCGGTGAGAAAATTGGTAAGGACCACTTAACGTATGCTCAAGGAGCATCGGCAGAATTAATCGCATCGATTACCATCGGGTTAGCTACGGCATATAAATGGCCTGTAAGTACCACACACGTATTGAGTTCGGGTATTGCCGGTACCATGGTGGCGTCAAGAGGCATAAAAAATTTACAAGGGGGAACCGTAAAAAATATCGTGATGGCTTGGGTATTAACACTTCCTGTGACCATCCTTTTATCAGCTCTACTGTTTGTCTTTTTCCGTTGGATCGTAGGCTAATAAACTAAAGTCATTTTCGTATCTTTGTATTTTACATGAAATATGAAGGCAGGGCTGATTAAAAAATATTTTCCAGAAATTACAGAAAAGCAGCTAGAGCAATTTGAGCTGCTTTTTCCATTGTACCAAGAATGGAATGAGAAAATTAATGTGGTTTCTAGAAAAGACATTGAGAACTTAATGATTCATCATGTCTTGCATTCTTTGGCCATAGCCAAGATTATTTCATTCAGACCTGGCACGGAAATTCTAGATGTGGGGACTGGCGGTGGATTTCCAGGAATACCCTTGGCTATTTTATTTCCGGAAGTAAAATTTACGTTGGTCGATAGCATAGGAAAAAAAATAATGGTGGTCCAAGGCGTTTCGGAATCATTGGGTTTAACGAATATAACAGCACTGAACGTGCGGGCAGAAGATGTAGATCAAGACTTTGAATTTATCATCAGTAGAGCCGTAACGCGCATAACACCCTTTTATTATTGGGTTAAAAATAAGGTAAGCCCAAATCATTTTCATACCCTTAGAAACGGGTTAATTTGCTTGAAGGGAGGAGATTTAACGGAAGAATTAGTTGAGCTAGGTAAAAAACATAAAGTTTTTGAATTATCTTCCCTTTTCAAAGAAGAATTTTTTGAATCAAAAAAAGTGGTGTATGTGCCCATGTAAAGCGTAAATTATGTCAAAAATATCCGTCGCTCTTTGCACATATAATGGAGAGAAATATTTGCAGCACCAACTAGAATCCATCAAGAATCAGACGCTTGGCATTCATGAGTTGATTGTATGCGATGACGGCTCAAAGGATCAAACGATTTCTATTTTAGAAGATTTCAAAACGCATGTCAACTTTCCCATAGAGATTCATGTAAATTCCAGCAATTTGGGATCAAGTAAAAACTTTGAGAAATGCATCCAAATATGTACTGGCGATATTGTATTCCTGTGTGACCAAGACGACTGGTGGTACGAAGAGAAAGTGGAGCGACAAATGAATTTTTTCAATGCCCATCCAGAAATTGACGCCGTTTTTTCAAATGCAGTGATGGTTGACAAAAAGGGTATCCCTACGGGAAATACATCCTTTGACCAAATAGAGTTTTATCCTGAAATGCAAACAAAATGGAATTTAGGGTATGCATTTGAAATGTTATTAAAAGGGTATGTGGTGACAGGGGCAACGTTGGCCATTCGGAAAAAAATATGTGCAGAGGTATTTCCTGTTCCAGAGATCATTCCTGAATTAATTCATGATGGTTGGATTAGCTTGTACTTGTCGCGCCAACAAAAAATTGGGTTTATTAGCGATCCATTAATCCAATACCGAGAGCACGCCAGCCAGCAAGTGGGACTGCAAGGAAAAGAGCCAACGATCACGCTAAAAGACCGCTTATTGCGCTCTAGGGAAGATAAATTAACGCGCCTACAAAAGAAATTTGACGATGCAAAAGCATTATTTGATTACTTTAGTGCTTTACCCTTACCAGATACCGACTCCACAGAAAAAATAAAAGATCGCATGTTACATTATCAAATGAGATCTAAATTGCCTGGCAATCGGATTAAACGATTTTTACCCATCTTCAAGCATGTCATTAGCGGAGACTATAAAATGCATGATGGAGGTAAATGGTGGAGACCTGCTTTAGGTGACTTATTGGAATAAAATCATGTCTAAACGTGTTGTAATCGTCATACCGGTTTATAAAAATACCTTAAACGCAAATGAGGCTAAATCCCTAGCACAATGCAAAAAGGTGTTACACCAATACCCCATCATTTTTGTCGCTCCTGAAAGTTTACATGCTGAGTTTTTTACCAGTGACGATCAAGTCGAAAGATTTGATGACGCTTATTTTAAAAGTCCAAAAACCTATAATAAATTATTGATCAACCCCTTATTTTATGAACGGTTTATCGCGTATGAATTTATGCTCATTTACCAATTAGACGCCTACGTATTTAAAGATGAATTGGAGAAATGGTGTGATAAAGGCTATGATTACATAGGGGCACCCAAACTAAAACTCAAGTATTTCAAGGAAAAAAATCCATTCGTCATGCCTATTTTTGAACCCATTTTATTTAACGGTGGCTTTTCACTCAGGCGAATTAAACCCATCATAAAATTCTTAAAGGTTTATAATACGTTCATTCCTGCTTGGCCTGCGAACGAGGATAGTCTATTCTCCGTATATCACAAAAGGGCTTTCCTGTTGAGATTCATGTTAAAATTACCGACTTGGAAAGAAGGGCTGTCCTTTGCATTCGAAAAAAATCCCCAAATAAGCTACAGCCTACTTGAGGATTCATTACCTTTTGGGTGCCATGCTTGGGAAAAATACAATCCCTCGTTTTGGCAAAAATTTATAAATTAAGCATTTAGAACTAGGTTTAATCTTTAAATTGCTCACGCAATGGCCGCACATTTCTTCGAGATATGGAAATAACATCACCATTCACTAATCGAATAGCCTTTTGAGACTTAAAGTCAATGTGCTCGATGGAATCTGGGTTAATTAATGCCGATTTTGAAGGGCGGATAAATTGGTATTCAGCGAGCATAGTGGCAAAATACTTTAATGTCCTACAAGTCAAAATACGCTTACCATCCTGGGTAAATATATTCGAATAATTTCCCTCCCCTTTAATAACTATTATTTCTTTTACGGGTACTTTCACAGAACCTAATAAAACATATTCAATCATAAAATAATGTTTAAACTTAATATAGAAGCTAATCTTCTTTAGACTCCTAAAACAAATTTACCTTTTAAAAATCATGAGAATTAAACGAATCGTGTTATTTGCGTTATTAACTAATAATAGCCAAAAATCAATGATTAAAAGGTAAATACGAAAAAAAATAATTTATGTTGAAACACATATATCTTGTCAAATATAAATTAACCTGAAGTCGATTTTATATTTTTTTGCTTAACTATTGAGCCTTAAAAAACATTATTTAAATTGCAGTTCTAAAATTAAAAAAAATGAAAACTAGGAAATTCGGTAAAACAAATTGGCTTATAAGTGAACTAGGCTATGGCATGTGGGGATTAGTCGATTGGTCAGGTGCTGATCAAAACGAGGTAGAAAAGTCATTAGAGATGTCCGTGGATTTAGGGTGTAATTTTTTTGATACTGCTTGGGGATACGGAGAAGGAAAAAGCGAGCAAATATTGGGTAAATTGCTACGCAGGCATGCGAATAAAAAATTATATGGTGCATCAAAAATACCCCCTAAGAATTTTATTTGGCCATCCAAAGCCGGATTCCAATTAAAGGACTGCTTCCCGGCATCACATATAATCGAATACACGGAAAAGAGTTTAAAAAATTTGAATGTAGACCAAATCGATTTGCAACAGTTTCACGTTTGGGAAGATGCATGGTCAGATCAGGATGAATGGAAAATGGCCATTGAAAAACTAACCAAAGAAGGTAAAGTGGCACACTGGGGAGTTTCAGTAAATCGTTGGGAGCCCAATAATTGCCTAAAGACAATTGAGACCGGACTAATTTCATCGGTCCAAGTGATCTATAATATTTTCGATCAGAATCCAGAGGATGAGCTTTTTCCATTATGTAAGAAAATGGATGTCGGGATAATTGCTCGGGTACCTTTCGACGAAGGAAGTTTGACTGGCTTGCTAACGTATGACACTATATTTCCTGCTGATGACTGGCGATCAACCTATTTCGTTCCCGAAAATTTAACGTCAAGTGTAGATCACGCAAATGCATTGAAACCGATTATTCCAGAAGGAATGGACATGCCCGAAATGGCTTTGAGATTTATACTTTCCAATCCAGATGTCGGAACCATTATTCCTGGGATGCGTAAGATTAAGCATGTGCAAAGCAATATCTCTTGCTCAGATGGACAAGGATTAGCAAAAGCTAAAATCGATGAGTTAAGAAATCACCGCTGGGAGCGCCAACCTACCGAATGGTCCCAATAGACTGATCAAATAATTCTTTTAATTGAGCTTCTTCTCGAAATCCCGATGTTTTTTGCAACAATTTCCCTTTCTGGAACACCAAAAAACTCGGGATTTCGTCTATCTCATATTTTTGCAAAACGGCTTGATTGCCATCGGCCTCCACTTTTAATACCGTAACTTTGCCTTTATAGTCATTCGATAATTTATCGACCGTTGGCATCATCTTAAGACAAGGTGCACACCACTTCGCATAAAAATCTACCACCACAGCATTTTCTCCTTGAATTAGTTTTCCAAAAGCGCTTAAATCCCAAGCATCATCATGCTTCACATTGGGAACTCCTTCCAAAGGCTTCAATTTTGTGGTCCACTTTAAATACCCACCTTGAAGTTCGGTCACTTGAAATCCTTCTTTACGCATAATTTCTGCAGCTTGGGCAGACCGACCACCAGAAAGACAGTATACAAAAACGGGTTTATCTTTGGGTAAGTCCTTGATTTTATTGGCAAAGTCGGGAGATCTGAAGTCAATATTTGTAGCCTTTGGTAAATGGCCTCCACCAAATTCACCGGATGTCCTCACGTCTAATAAAAAAGCATTCGGAGTTTCTAGTAATTTCTTTTCAAAAGATTCCACAGGAAGATTTTGGGCAAATACCGTAAAATTAAGTGTCAAAAAAGTGCCGACAAGATATAGTTTATAAAGCGAGTTAGATTTCATAAAAGGTTTATTTACAGATATTTAATATGTTTATTGAGCTAAATCAAAGGATTTTATCCAAAAAATGTGTTATTTTGCGAGGCAATTTAATCAATTAATAGGTAATCCATTTATTCACAATAATAATTATACGATGAGTGCAATACAGTACGTTCACGCAAGACAAATTTTAGATTCACGAGGTAACCCGACGATCGAGGTTGATATCAAAACAGAAGATGGGGCATTTGGCCGTGCAGCAGTTCCTTCAGGGGCTTCTACAGGAATCCACGAAGCCGTTGAACTTAGAGATGACGACAAATCAGTTTACGTTGGCAAAGGCGTTTTAAAAGCCGTAGAAAACGTTAACAAAGCAATAGCTGAAGAATTATGGGGAATGGAAGTATCTGAGCAAAACATGATTGATCAAATCATGATTGAATTAGATGGCACGCCCAACAAAGGTAAATTAGGCGCTAATGCCATTTTAGGTGTTTCAATGGCCGTTGCCAAAGCAGCAGCTCAAGAAGCGGGACTTTCTTTATATAGATATATTGGAGGGGTAAATGCAAACACATTGCCTGTGCCCATGATGAATATTTTAAATGGTGGTTCTCACGCCGACAACTCAATTGATTTTCAAGAGTTCATGGTGATGCCAGTAAAAGCAGAAAGCTTTTCGCAAGCATTAAGAATGGGTACTGAAGTTTTTCATGCGCTGAAAGGGGTGTTGAAAAGCAAAGGATATTCGACCAACGTAGGTGACGAAGGAGGTTTTGCTCCCAATATTAAGTCGAACGAAGAAGCAATCGAAATCGTTTTGCAATCGATCGAAAAAGCTGGATATAAACCAGGAGAAGAAATTTTCATCGCGATGGATGCAGCTGCATCTGAGTTTTATGATGAGAAAACAGGATTATATACGTTCAAAAAATCGGACGGAAAGCAATTGAATTCCATGGAAATGGCTGCTTATTGGAAAACATGGGCAGATAAATATCCAATCATCTCGATTGAAGATGGTATGGCAGAAGACGATTGGGCAGGTTGGGCTGAGCAAACAAAATTAATTGGTTCGAAATGCCAATTAGTAGGTGATGATTTATTTGTAACGAACGTTAAGCGTTTACAACAAGGAATTGACAAAGGAGTGGCAAACGCTGTTTTGGTGAAAGTAAACCAAATTGGTTCTTTAACGGAGACGATTGACACAGTTAATTTAGCTAAACGTAATTCGTATAAAAATATTATGTCCCACCGTTCAGGAGAGACTGAAGATTCAACGATTGCAGATTTGGCTGTAGCATTAAATACGGGTCAAATTAAAACCGGTTCAGCTTCTCGCTCTGATCGTATGGCAAAATACAATCAATTGTTGCGTATCGAAGAGGAATTAGGAGCCAATGCATATTTCCCAGGTTTAAATTTCTAATGCATATATGAATCTGATAAAAAAGCTTTTTTGGGGCAATTATCGATTTTACTCTATTTCTACGAGTGTATTATTTGTGTGGATGTTTTTTTTAGATACAAATGATTTGTCTGTTCAATACCGATTATGGGATGAATTAAGTAACATCAAATCTGAAAAGACATATTACCAAAAAAAATTAAAGGAGTTGGAAAAAGAACGCCGACTGGTGATCGGAAACCCTGCTTTATTAGAAAAATATGCAAGAGAAAAGTATTTAATGAAAAAACCGAAAGAAGATATCTTCGTGGTGGTTGACGAAAATAATCAACCGATCGAACGATAATTTTTTTTTCAGACTTATCACAAAAAAGCCCTTTCCAACGAAAGGGCTTTTTTTATATCTTAAATGTCTTTACTAGATAAACTTGATTTTTCCGCTGGATTTCCTTTCCAAATACTCCAGGGTTCCGTTTTTTGACGAGTTAAATTCGCTCCCATGGCCACTAACGTTCCTTCTCCCAAAACTGACTTGTCACGAATGGTCGCATTGACGCCAAAGAAACAATAATCTCCCACTTCACAGCGACCTGAAAGCACTACATGTGAGGTAAAAAATACGTGATTCCCGATTGTGCCGTGATGACCTATGTGATTCCCTGACCACAAAACACAATTATTGCCTATCGTCACATAAGGCTGTATCGTATTGTCTTCTAAAATAAAACAATTCTCGCCAATCTTATCCGTCAAAACCGTAGCATGAGAGCTAATATAAGAAATATACGAATAGCCTTTTTCTAAACCTTGTTCGTATACTCTTGCCCGAACTTGGTTCATGTTTTTCTCCGTTAATGGCGCAAAGAATTTAAACTCAGCAGGAGGATACAATTGTTCAACCGTTTCAAAAGGGACTAAAGGCAAGCCGTGAAACTGATCTTCCTCAATGAACTCTTCCTCTACCGTAAAAGCAACCACCTCATGCTCACTATCATTTTGTAAATAATAGAGTGCCAGCTCAGCGGTTAGGGTATTCCCAAATATGACAATTTTAGACATAATAAAGCTATTTAAAACAAGGCCACCCCTGTCATTTCCTTGGGTTGATCCACGCCCATTAATTTTAAGATCGTTGGCGATACATCACCTAATTTACCATCCGCTAACTCAGGGTGAAAATCTTTATCCACTAATATACAAGGCACTAAATTGGTCGTATGAGCCGTATTAGGTGACCCATCTTCATTAATCATGACGTCCGCATTTCCATGGTCAGCAATAATAATAAATGAATATCCGTGCTTTAAGCCCACATTTACTACGGATTCCGCACAGGAATCAACGGTTTCCACTGCCTTTACCACTGCTTGAAAAACGCCTGTGTGGCCAACCATATCAGGGTTTGCAAAATTTAAACAAACAAAATCAACTTCCTCTTTTTCTAATTCAGGTACTAAAGCGTCCCTTAATTCAGCCGCCGACATTTCCGGTTGTAAATCATAAGTAGCCACTTTAGGAGAATTACGCATCAAATTAGTTTGTCCAATAAATGGATTTTCCCTTCCTCCTGAAAAGAAAAAAGTTACATGAGGATATTTTTCAGTTTCAGCGATGCGAATTTGTTTTTTACCGGCCCCCTCTAAAACCTCCCCCATCGTCATCGGCAAATTAGAATCATTAAATATCACATGAACTCCTTTGAATTCTTTGTCATATTCAGTCATCGTCAAATAATATAAATCCAAAGGTTTCATTCCCTGTTCAGGAAATTCTTTTTGGGTTAACGCCTGCGTGATTTCTCTACCGCGATCGGTTCTAAAATTGAAACAAATGACCACGTCACCTGATTCAATATTTCCTTTTGGTGAGCCATCCGCATTTGTCATAATGATGGGTTTGATAAACTCATCCGTCACACCATCCGCATAACTTTTTGATATAGAGGCTAAAACATCTTGGCTCGCATCACCTGTTCCGTGAACCATCGCGTTATAGGCTAGGGCTACTCGTTCCCAGCGATTATCGCGGTCCATCGCAAAATAACGACCTGTAACGGTTGCAATTTGCGTATTGGTTTTTAGGGTATGTTGGTATAAATCGGTCAAAAAATTCAAGCCCGATTTAGGATCCGTATCGCGACCATCTGTAAATGCGTGAACAAATACCTTTTTTAACCCCGCCTCAGAAGCGGTGGTCAACAACGATTTCAAATGCTCGATGTGGGCGTGAACGCCACCATCAGATACTAGACCAATAAAATGAACTGATTTGTTATTTTTGGATGCATAATCAAAGGCCTTGGCTAGTTCTACTTCCTGGCCTAAGGTATTTTCTTCTACTGCTTTATTGATTCTGACTAAATTTTGATATACGACTCGGCCAGCGCCTAAATTCATATGGCCCACTTCCGAATTTCCCATTTGGCCTTCAGGCAAACCCACAGCCAAACCCGATGCTTCTAATTTTGCATGCGGATACTTTTGATACAACGAGTCGATAAAAGGTGTTTTGGCCGCGTCAATAGCAGACACTTTTGGGTTGGTCGCTATGCCCCAACCATCTAAAATCATTAATACTACTTTTTTATTCACAGAAATTTTGCTTACAATTTTATAAAATTAACCAAAATACAGATAAATGTCTATTGACGTTTGGTCATTTGTTTAGACAATGACAAAATATCTTTCACCTCAACAATATTTTTATGATACCCAAAAACCGCACACTCAATCATTGCCTTCCCTAATTCCGATAACCTAGATGTGTGGTTGGGTATGACTACTTTGAAAAATGGGTAAATCCAATCAATGTATTTATAATAGGACAGTGTATTTTTCATCCCAGCAGTCGGTTGCAGATACCCCGGTCTAAATGCATACGTATTTTTAAAGCCTAATTTAGCCAAGTCATTTTCCGTTTTTCCCTTTACACGCGCCCACATGACAGATCCTTTTTCTGTGGAGTCCGTTGCAGAACCTGATATATAAGAGAAGGTCATGTTGGGATTCGATTTTGCCAAAACGGTGGCAAAGCCAATCGTCAATGTATGTGTTTTCAACGTAAATTCATCTTCTTTCATGCCAATGGAAGAAACACCTAGGCAAAATAAACACGCATTGTATGTATGAACTATTTCACTCAAACTCTCTGGTTTATAAAAATCAAGCAATTGGAATTCTTTCAATTTTGGATGAATATAACCCGTAGGCTTACGTCCGATCACTAAAACCTCCTCGATGAATGGTGAGTTAAGCGCTTCATGCAAGACTCCTTCGCCCACCATCCCAGTGGCACCCGTAATTATAATTTTGATTTTAACTTTTTCCATAGTAGAATTGAATATATTTTAATTAAAAAAACTTCCAAAAAATGACTGACCGACGTACATTTATTCAACAATCTGGGCTTATGGCTGCGGGATTGTCAAATAGCTTAATCGCTCCTGCCTCTATGACTTTTATACATCACGTACTTTTTTGGGCCAAAAACCCTGAAAACCAATCTGAAAAAGATCAATTATTCAAGGCCTTAAAATCCTTAGGCAAATTACCTATGATTCAATCCGCTCATGTGGGAAAGCCTATCGTTACAGACTTTGACAAACCCGTTACAGAAGCAAGTTATACCTTTTCTGTGGTGTTAATCTTTGATAACGCTGAAAAAGAAAAGGAATATCTATATCATCCTTTGCATAAAAAATTCATAGATGACAACAAGCATTTGTGGGGAAAAGTTCAAGTCATTGACTCCCAAATGATCTAAAAGCTATTTTTATTATTTACTTACATGCTCATTAAATTTTCAACGAAATTTAATGAGCATGTTTTTTTGCTAAATAAAACATGCCGGCTCCCGATAAAACTAACAGGGCGAGGCTAACAAAGTCTTGCCAATCAGCGCTTTGCGGATTATTCCATAAATATTCGATGGATTTTGCCTGCATACCCGTCCAAACGGCCAACAAAGTTCTAGGTAACATCCCCAATGTCCCTGCAATAAAAAATTTCTGAGCACTTACTCCTAAAAATGCCATAATGGCGTTCGTGATGGCAAAGGGAAATACGGGGGATAGTCGGGCTAAAAATACCCAAGAAAATGAATTTGACTGAACATGGTCTAAAAATGAAGCTGTTTTAAATTTTGATTTAATGAAAGTCAAAATAGCCTCCCCCTTAAATAATTTAGCGACAAAAAAACCAAGCAATGAAGCCAGCGAATAAGCGATGATTAAAGGCATTATGCCATTTAACCCCCAGATGTAGCCAGTAAACAAAGCAAAAAAAGTCGTTGGGCTAAAAGCGAGACCCATGATAAAAATGGCTAAACACCAAAAAACAAAAAGTTCAACGCCCTGTAAAGATTGAAAAAAATTAGGATTAGAAATGGCATAATAACCCAAGACACTGCTTGAAACTAAAGGCAATGCCCCCATCCAAACAAGGTATAAAAATTCAATAATCATTTTGCGACTAAATGGCATGGGCTTGGGTTGGGCCAACAAAGATACATCAGTTTTCATAATGCAAGCCCTTTTCCCTACCTTTGCAACGCGTTTTGCGCATTAATTTCTTAAAATGAACATTGCTATTATTAAATATAATGCGGGTAATGTGGCTTCGGTCATGTATGCTTTAGATAGAATCGGGGCAAAATATACATGGACTGATGATGAAAAAGTAATCCAAGCCGCTGATAAAGTGATCTTTCCAGGAGTGGGTGAAGCAAGTACGGCGATGGCCTATTTAAAGGAGAAGAAATTAGATCAATTAATTCCTACGCTTAAGCAACCAGTATTAGCGACCTGCATTGGAATGCAATTATTATGCAAACATTCGGAGGAAAATGACACAGATTGCATGGGCGTTTTTGACGTAAACATTACTCGTTTTCAATCCAACACGTTAAAAATTCCTCACGTAGGCTGGAATTCCATCCAAGCCCGTGGTACAAACGACCTCATGAAAGGATTGAACGAAACAGAATTCGTGTATTTCGTTCACTCATTTTACGCGCCTGTTTATCAAGATACTTCGGCTACCTGTAATTATGTACAGCCTTTTTCAGCCATGTTGCAAAAGGATAATTTTTTTGCGGCACAATTTCATGCTGAAATCAGTGGAAAAGTGGGCCAAAAAATCATACAAAACTTTTTAGATTTATAATCCAATATGTTCCAAATCATTCCAGCCATAGATTTAATTGAAGGCCAATGCGTTCGTTTAACGCAGGGTGATTATGCGCAAAAAAAAGTGTACTCATCGGATCCTTTAGAAGTAGCCAAGGCATTTGAGGGCGCGGGAATTAAACGCTTGCACTTAGTGGATTTAGATGGAGCGAAAGCAAAAAAAATAGTTAATATCCATGTTCTCGAGCGAATCGCCCAAGGGACTTCTTTACATATCGATTTTGGTGGTGGCGTTCAATCCGACGAAATGATAGACTTAGCCTTTTCGGCGGGAGCATCTCAAATAACGGCGGGAAGTATTGCGGTTAAAAATCCAGCATTAGTGGTAGGCTGGTTCCAAAAATATGGAGCCGACAAAATCATTGTAGGCGCAGATGCCCATCATGAGCAGATTGCTGTTTCAGGTTGGCAAGAAAATTCAAATATTTCCATATTTGACTTCTTGGCCGATTATGAAAAGGCCGGAGCTCGTTACATTATTTCCACAGATGTAGCCAAAGATGGATTATTGCAAGGCCCCAGCTTTGAATTATATGAAAAAATACAAACTCAGAATCCTAGTTTACACATCATCGCTAGTGGTGGGGTTGCGAGCATGGACGATTTGAATCAATTAAAAGAAATGAATCTTTTTGGTGTCATTGTGGGAAAGGCTTTTTATGAAGGCAGAATCACCTTAGATGAATTAGCTTCATTTTCAAATAACACGTTATGTTAACAAAGAGAATTATCCCTTGTCTTGATATTAAAGAAGGTAGAACCGTGAAGGGGACTAATTTTGTCGACTTGCGTGACGCTGGGGATCCCGTTGAACTAGGTGCATTTTATGCGGAAAATGGGGCGGACGAATTGGTTTTTTTAGATATCACGGCGACGATTGACAATCGAAAAACACTGGTAGAATTAGTTAAGCAGGTAGCCCGACAAGTAAACATTCCGTTTACTGTGGGCGGAGGAATCGGTTCCATTGAGGACGTTTCAGCCTTACTAAATGCGGGAGCGGATAAAGTTTCGATAAATTCCTCTGCGGTTCGCCGACCGGGATTAATTGACGAATTAGCTTTGCAATTTGGCTCTCAATGCATTATTGTGGCGATAGATACTCGGTTTGTGGAGGACATCGATTGGGTCCACACGCACGGAGGAAGAAATATAACATCTCTTAAAACCATCGAATGGGCGAAGGAGGTTGAGCAAAGAGGTGCGGGGGAAATTCTATTAACCTCCATGGATACGGATGGGACGAAAGCGGGATTTGCCAATCAATTAACGGCTGAAATATCTTCAAACGCATCCATTCCCATCATCGCTTCGGGTGGCGCGGGAACGATGGAAGATTTTTACGACGTATTTACCTTGGGAAAAGCAGATGCAGGATTAGCTGCTAGCATATTTCACTTTAAAGTGATTGAAATTAATGCCTTAAAGAATTATTTGGCCAAAAAAGGAATTCCCATGCGGATTTAATAAATTCACAGATTATTTACGTTATGAACCAACAACCTGATTTTTCTAAGGGCCTAATTCCAGCCATCATTCAAGATGTCAAAACACAAAAAGTGTTGATGTTAGGCTACATGAATGAAGAGGCTTATCTTAAAACGATTGCAGAAAAAAGGGTGACTTTTTTTTCCCGATCAAAAAATCGTTTGTGGACTAAGGGGGAAACCTCGGAAAATTATTTAGAGGTTGTCAATCTCCTAGTAGATTGTGATCAAGACACCATTTTGATTCAGGCGAATCCGGAGGGGCCGACCTGTCACACGGGAGCGGATACATGTTTCAACGAACCCAATCAAGATAATGCGGCATGGTTAGATTACCTAAAGCATGTCATTCGATCTAGAAAAAATGAGACTGCTGAGAAATCATATACTGCGTCCTTGTTCCAAAAAGGAACACATAAAATTGCCCAAAAAGTGGGTGAAGAGGCCGTTGAATTAGTGATAGAGGCCTTAATGAAGAATGATGATTTGTTCAAAGGAGAGGCCGCTGATCTAGTCTTTCACCTATTAGTTTTGTTAGAAGACCGAGGAATCGGTTTGGAAGAAGTCATTAAATTGCTACAAGAAAGACATCAAAAATAATATGATCGGATTCGTTATACGCTACATCGTAATCGCCATCGTGGTCATGGTCATCCCAAGATATCTTAAGGGAATCACGGTGGATGGATTTACGGTAGCGCTTTGGGTGGCCTTGGCGATGGGATTTTTAAATTCATTTGTCAAACCGGTTCTTAAATTAATCAGTTTCCCGATCACTTTTATCACCTTAGGTTTGTTCTCCTTAGTCATCAATGTGGGACTTGTGTATTTAGTTGCACATTTCATCACAGGATTTCATGTGACAGGATTTATTGCTCCGCTAATTTTCAGTTTTATCCTTGGAATCACGAATAGCCTTGTTGGCCTATTCACGAAATAAATTCAATCAATCCGGCAAGCCATTTTGAAAGGTAATTTCAGTCGCTAAGCCAATGGCTGAAAAACGAAAAGCCATGGTTTTTGCTTGAGATGGTTTGGTGATATTAGCGCAATGCTCTCCGCTTTCTAAATAATAAATATAATATTCTTGATTTCGATCAGCCAATTGTTGGATGTCTGGTTTACCCAAAATATCTTCCACATCATTAGAGCTGACCCCTTTCCAAGTCATTTTATTAGTCTTTAACCAAGCTATTTGTTGCACTCGGTCGCCATTACACCCGCCACGATCCTTTTTAAATAATGCCACATTTAGGCCATTTAAATCCGGTTTGTGAGTACAAGAAACCAAAAAGAACATAATAAAAAAAGAGATGAATACGGCTTTCATAAATATTTTGTAGAATACAAAAGTAAAGAATTGTACGTAAATTGGGGCATCCTTTCGATTATATGAACATTCTAATTTGCCCTGATAAGTTTAAAGATTCCCTGACGGCCCAACAAGTTTGCGAGGCTTTGGAAATAGGCATAAAAAAGCGAAGACCCAAATCCGTAATTCAGTTGATGCCCTTAGCAGATGGAGGAGAAGGCACATTAGAAGTCATCAAAACCATTCATGGAGGCGAATGGATTCAAAAAAAGGTAAATGATCCTTTGTTTAGGCCCATTAAGGCCAACTACCTATGGCTGGCTGACCAAAAAATAGCCTACATCGAAATGTCAAGAGCCTCTGGCATAGAGCTTTTAAAAATCAAAGAAAGAAATCCGTATTTAACGAGCACTTTTGGAACAGGAGAATTAATTCTAGATGCCATCGAAAAAGGAGCCATTGAAATCATTTTAACCGTAGGGGGATCAGCTACCAATGATGCTGGAATAGGCATGGCAGCAGCTCTAGGATTCAGATTTTTAAACAAAGAAAAAGAAGAACTAAAGGCGATAGGGGAAAGTTTAGCACTAATCCACTCAATCATACCAAGCCCAATAATACATAAAATCCAAGGCATAAAGTTTAAAGTAATCACCGACGTGCAAAATCCATTAGCCGGAAAAGAAGGTGCCGCGTATGTTTTTGCCAAACAAAAAGGAGCGAATGCAGAGATGATTAAATATTTAGACAAAGGTCTAATTAATATGCAAAAACTAATTGGCATAACAGAAAAAGAGATCATTGGCGAGATGAAAGGTGCTGGCGCTGCTGGCGGTTTAGGTGCGGGCGCCATCTATTTTCTACAAGCTGAAATTGCAATGGGCGCGGAATGGCTATTAACTAAAATTCACTTTGACCGAGCAGTAAAAAAGGCTGATTATATCATTACAGGTGAGGGTAAAATAGATGGACAAACCTGGGGAGGTAAATTAATTTCGCAGGTAATCGCTCGGTGCGACAAACAATTCAAACAAGCCATTCTAGTTTGTGGTGTTTTTGAAGATCCGGAAAAACTGCCGATATTTTTTGATTCGAAGGAGGTTTACTCAGTTTTATCTAAAGCGAAAAACCCGAAAGATTCCATGACAAATGCAGCCATCTACTTAGAACAATTGGGAGAAGAAATAGCCCTAAAATATCTATAAAGCAGCTAATTTTCGACCTGCTTCTTCCAGCATGGCATCGTCTTTGGCAAAACAAAATCGTAATATCTTATCCTCAGGTGGGGTTTCATAAAAAACGGAAACGGGGATGGAAGCTACTTTTAATTCTTTGGTATAACGGTCGGCTAGGTCAACATCCTTTTCATCCGTTATCGCGCTGTAATCTAAACATTGAAAAAAGCTTCCGTGACTTGGTAAAATTTTCCAACGAGAATTCACGAAAAAACTGGCAAATAAATCGCGCTTTTTTTGATAAAAAGAACTTAATGGAAGGTAATTATTGGGGTCTTTTAAGTACTCAGCTAGTGCATATTGCAAAGGGGTGGCACTCGAAAAAGTAACCCACTGGTGCAATTTTCGAAATTCCGCCGTTAGAAAGGGAGAGGCTAGGCAATAGCCCATTTTCCAACCGGTTACATGAAAAGTTTTGCCAAAAGAGCCACAAACAAAACTCCTTTTTCTCAATTCGGGATGCAACAAAACACTGGCATGCGAAGCCCCATCAAAAACGATATGTTCGTATACTTCGTCTGAAACAATTAAAATTTGGGTTCCTTTAACAACATTGGCAAAAGCATCTAAATCCGATGGATCCCAAATCGCGCCCGTTGGATTATGTGGCGAATTGACCATAATCGCCTTCGTTTTAGGCGTGATATGGCGAGCTAATTCATCCCAATCGATCTTATAACCATTAGACGCTTTTAACGAAATATGAATAGGAATTCCACCGGCTAATCGGACAATGGGATCATACGCATCATAGGAAGGATCAAACATGATTACCTCATCGCCCGGAAAAACACAGCAATGGATCGACGCAAAAATAGCCTCCGTAGCTCCAGAAACCACAGTAACCTCCGTATGGGCATCTAATGAAACACCATAAAATGATTCCGTTTTAGCTGCGATACTAATTTTGAGGCCTGGAACACCCGCCATAGGTGAATATTGATTGTGTCCTTTGGAATAAAATTTAACTAGATCTTGCAACGCATCAGAGCAATCGAAACTCGGAAAGCCTTGAGCTAAATTTAAAGCCCCTTCATCTGAGGCCATTTGAGACATTTTGGTAAATATGGTCGTTGCAACAAAAGGTTGCTTAGATGGAAATGTAATCATGCTGCTAATTTATACAGGGTTCGCCATCATACCAAACTTGCTGGATTGTGAGG
This sequence comes from Cytophagaceae bacterium, assembly GCA_005791165.1. Classification (GTDB taxonomy): domain Bacteria; phylum Bacteroidota; class Bacteroidia; order Cytophagales; family Spirosomataceae; genus Aquirufa. Next base: position 26,666 of record SXXW01000019.1, on the reverse strand, counting down.
TCATCTGAAAAATGAATGAAACAAGCACGTTTCCCAACCTCAATACTCCCTAAATCTGGGTCTAAGTTTGCCACTTTTGCCGGGTAAATGGTAGCCATTCGAATCGCTTCTTCCAACGGAATGCCTACGTTTTCTACACAATTTTGAACGGCTTGTTGCATCGTCAAGCTAGATCCCGATAATGTCCCCGCATCATTGGTAAAGCGCCCATCCGTCTGCGAAAAAAAATAAGGGCCTGAAACGTCGTTTGTCACGGCATCTGTAATTAAAAACAATCGATCCCCTTTAAGCTTTTTGGCTAATTTGACTGATTCGAAATCACAATGTTGACCGTCAACGATAATACTCGTCCATGCATTAGAAGAAAAACTGGCTCCCACGATACCCAATACCCGACTTTGCCATTGGGACATGGCATTAAACAAATGGGTGATTCTTGTAATTCCCTTTTCAATAGCTCCCATTGCTTGGTCAAAACTCGCTTCAGAATGCCCAATAGAAACCATGATGGGACTATCCACTAATCGATCCAAAACTGCAGATTCAAACATTTCTGGGGCAATGGTTAGGTAGGTCGGCAAGCCATCGGTCTCGGCAATTAACGACTCAATAAAAGCCATATCCGGCTTTTGAACAAATTCTTCTTGGTGTGCACCCCGACGAACCGGATTAAAAAAAGGTCCTTCTAAATGTAAGCCTACAAGTCCTTTCCCTTGGTAATTTTTACAAGCTTGGATCGCTTGTGACATGGTATTTTTGGGTGAACAGTTCAGGGTAATTTGAAATGCAACTGTTCCCGTTTTTATATGTTCCTCAAATGTTGACGTAATGCATTCGGTGGTCGCTTGGTTTGAAAATAATTTTCCGCCTCCTCCATACAACTGAAGGTCGATAAATCCAGCACATAAAAAGCCATTTTTGATGCTGTTACCCTCCGCGGATGAAATGGTTTTTACTCTTCCATCTTTGATTGCAATCGACCTATCTCGAATCCATTCTGAACCGGTAAAAATCTTGTCAAATCTGATTTCTTGCATAAAAATTAGTACCCTGCGGCCTGTCCATCTTTCCTAGATTCGGTTCCACCAAAATATACTTTCCGGATTGGATCATAGCGGATGCATTGGTATCCCCCATAAATTCCATTCATAAAACCTACTTGGTGCCCTTTCTGCAAAAGCTCCCTTATTATTTCATAAGGATATCCACTTTCTAGCGTAATCGTACCGCCCGTTGGCTCCATAATCTCCCCTGTAGGCTCTGAAGAACCCTCGTGATTAATTCTAGGAAAGTCGCCAGCCTCTTGCACATTCATACCAAAATCCACGACATTCATCACTATTTGCGTGTGTCCCATCGGCTGATAAGCTCCCCCCATCACACCAAAAGACATGATTGGCTGTCCATCCTTGGTCATAAAAGCTGGGATGATCGTATGGAAAGGTCTCTTGCCAGGAGCATAGGTATTATTCTCTCCATCATTCAAACTATACATTTCTCCACGATCTTGAAACATAAATCCTAAGCCGTCTGGCATCATGCCGGAACCAAAGCCCCGATAATTACTTTGAATTAAGGATACCATATTGCCATCTTTGTCGGCCACCGTCAAGTAAATCGTATCCCCATCTTTTAATGCTGGATTTCCAGCATCGAAGTGTTTTGATGCACGATTTGGGTTGATCAACTTGCGTCTTTCCGCAGCATATACTTTAGAAATTAAACTTTTTACAGGTATTTTGGCAAAGTCCATATCCGCATAATACTTGGCTCTGTCTTCAAAAACCAATTTTTTTGCTTCAGTAAATAGGTGAATATGTTCCGCGCTTCCTACCTTGATTTTAGAAAAATCATATCCTTCTAAGATATTCAACATCTGTAAAGCTGCGATTCCCTGGCCATTGGGCGGTAATTCCCACACATCATAGCCGCGGTAATTAACGGAAACTGGATCAATCCAAGTAGAAGTATGCGACGCTAAGTCTTCATAACTCAAAAATCCACCATTTTTTTTCATAAAAGCATCCATGGTTTTAGCCATATCGCCTTTGTAAAAAACATCTCGGCCTTCTTTTCCTAAACGCTCCAAAGTATTGCCTAAATTCGGATTCTTAAAAATATCCCCTTCTCCTGCTACCTTGCCATTTGGATAATAGTGCTTATCCACATTCGGGTATTTACCATAATTCGCCTGAACCCTCGTTAAGGCAGAAGCGAATTCTCCATGTACTGGAAAGCCATTTCTTGCATATGAAACCGCTTTTTCGAGGACCTTCGACATGGGCATAGAGCCGAACTTTTTGTGTAATTCAAACCAGGCGTCCACACATCCCGGAACACTGACAGGCAATGGGCCAGTGGAAGGAATAAACTTAAGGCCTCGTTTTTTAAATTCAGCCAAGGTTAGGGATTTTGGTGATCTCCCAGAACCGTTTAGCCCATATAGTTTTTTGGATTTAGCATCCCAAACAATTGCAAATAAATCTCCTCCAATGCCATTTACATGAGGCTCCACAACACCTTCCATGGCATTTGCAGCGATGGCAGCATCAATGGCATTCCCCCCAGCCTTTAACACATCGAGCGCCACTTGGGTCGATAAGGGATTTGAAGTCGCCGCCATTCCATTCTGGGCGATCACCTGAGATCGAGTCGCCCATAATTTTCCATAAGGTCTGTCCTGTGAAAAAAGTGCGAAAGGCAATAAGAAAAATAGTAAATAGTACTTCATAGAATATCAGTTTTTGTACCCCTAAGATAAATTAAATTCCCTGGCTTTGCCAACTTATAGGTTTGGTAAAGCTTAAAACCTTCAAGAGAATCAGAAGGATTTTCGAAGAAAATAGCTTTCCATTTTAAACAAAAATCCCGCACAAATGTTTGTGCAGGATTTTGAATTTCAACCCAAATAACCAAATTAATTACGCCATTTTTGTTTAATACGTTCTGAAATGTAATACATACAAGGAACGATGATCAATGTCAAGACGGTAGAAAAAGTTAAACCAAAAATGATGGTCCAAGCTAAAACACCCCAAAAAACTGCGGAATCAGAGCCTATAAAAAGATGTGGATCTAGTTCCGTAAACAACGTTGTAAAATCAATGCTTAGGCCTAAGGCTAGTGGAATAAGTCCCAAAACAGCCGCTGAAGCAGTTAATAAAACCGGAGTTAAGCGGATACCGCCACCCTCAATAATGGCTTCTTTCAAATCATAGCCACGTTTTAACCTAAGTTCTTCAATAAATTCAATGAGCAAAATTCCATTTTTAACCACAATACCAGCTAAGGCGATTACACCTACACCCGACATGATAATCGAAAAGGTCATTCCAAAAGCCATAAAGCCTAATAATACACCAATCAACGATAATAATATCGTGGCAAAAATAATGAGTGGTTTAACGGCAGAATTAAATTGGGTGGCCAGAATTAAATAAATCAAAATCAATGCGGCAAGGAATGCAATCCCTAAGAATGCACCTGCTTCTTTTTGGTCTTCTTGCTCGCCTCCCATTCTAATTTTATAGCCTTGCGGAACATCTAAGGTTTCAAATAAAGTTGTTAGCTCGCCCACAATTTCATTGGCATTATACCCCTGAACCACATCGGAACCTAAAGTAATTACACGTTCCTGATTTTTTCTGTTAATCTGACTAAACGACGTCGCGTAGTGAATATCGGCAATAGAGTTCAAAGGAACTTGACGTAAAGCCCCACCCATATTCATATCTCGATAAGTGATATTCATTGAAAGCAATTTCTCAATCTGATTTCTCGAATCGCCTTTTAATCTTAATTGGATTGGATACTCATCCTTTAAGTCGCGGAATTTAGAAATCTCGCTACCAAATAATCCCGTTCGAATCGCCATAGCCACCTGAGCGGATGAAATACCCTCACGAGACGCTTTTTCACGATTCACATCTATGATAATTTCTGGTTTATTGGTCACCAAGTCAGACTTCAATTCCTGAATTCCTTGAACACCCGCTTTAATGATCGATTGGCGTACTTTCTTTTCTAAATCCTGAAGAATCGTAAAATCATCTCCGGCAATTTCGATCGAAATAGGTTTCCCTGTTGGCGGCCCATTGCTTTCGCGTTCAATGGCCATTTCAACACCCGGAATGGGGTTGCTAAAAAATTCCTTTTGAATTTTATTTAACACTTCTCCCGTTTTAATTCCATCACGCAATTGCAATTTCTCAAAGGCGATCGTTACTTTACTCTTATGAGGAGTAGCGCCGCGGTCAGGGTTCATCGGATCTCCGGCATTTTTACCCACGTTTGAAATCACAGAATTTACGATTTTTGCGTAGCCTTCTTTTTTGATGAACGCAAAAACCCGATTTTCAATCACTTTCGTGATCGAGTCAGTAACCACCGCATCTGTACCGATTGGATTCTTCGAATAGATATAGATATAATCTGGATCACCGGATGGGAAAAAGACCACTTTAGGTTTGACAATGCCCATCAAGACGAAGGTAAATACCAACAATAAAAACGCCGCCAAGGTAACATAAATAGACCTTTTACCGGTCAATACCCATGAAATCAATCGGCGATAATTATTTTTAAAAGCTGGCAAAGCCGTTTCTTGGAACGGAACCACCCACTTAGGCGTAATCACAAAATGATTAAACACATATAATAAAAGAGCAAAAACAAAGAAATTACCAAAGCCAAAGTGCCCTAGCCCAAAACCAATCACATATCCAAAAATAGCCAAGCTTAACAGGATAAATACTGTTCGACGGATGTCCGCAAATTTTGGAGCTTTTACATCGTTCGCTTCCTCATCATGACGTTTCATAAAGGATACGGCAAACACTGGGTTCATCACATAAGCCACAAATAGCGAGGCAAATAAGGTGATAATTAACGTGATAGGCAGGTATTTCATGAATTCCCCTACGATACCTGGCCAGAAAAGCAAAGGTAAAAATGGGGAAATCGTTGTTAAAGTACCTGTCAAAACTGGAACAAAAACTTCCGACGCGGCCAATTTAACGGCCTCAACAATCGTCAATTTCTTAAAATTATTGAATAATCTATGTGCATTTTCAATCACCACAATGGCATCATCCACGACAATTCCCAGGCCTAATAAAAATCCAAAGAGAACAATGGTATTCAAGGTGAAATCCAAACTTGGCATAAATAGAAAGGTCAATAAAGCAGAAAGAGGAACAGAAAGTCCTACGAACACCGCATCACGAACTCCCATAAAGAACATTAATACAATCACCACAAACAAGAATCCAAGGATTACGGTGTTAATCAAATCCGCTAAGTCGCCACGCGTTCTTTCGGAAGAATCCGCCGTAACCGTCACCACTAATCCACTCGGAAATCTAGTCTTCTTAAATTCTTCAATCGTCTTTTCAATGCGATCCGCGGCTTCAATTAAATTCGCCCCTCCCCTTTTGATAACGTTTAGCGTAATCACGGATTTGTTGTTTAGTCGAGCAAAATCCTGCTTTTCTTCATAGCTATCAACCACCTCGGCCACATCTTTTAATCTTACTCGGGCCCCCGTAGATGAACCTACCATCAAATTAGCTAATTGGTCCACCGACTTTAATTCCCCGGTAACCCGTAGGGAACGGCGAACGCCATTGACCGCTAAATCTCCGCCTGAAATATTAACATTTTCTCCTTGAACAGCACTTTGGATATCATAGAACGTCAATCCATAACTCTGCATTTTATAGAGGTCTAAATTGACCTGAATCTCTCTTTTCAAAGCCCCCAAAATATCCACTCGGTTAATTTCAGGCATCCCCTCAATTTCATCCTGTAAATCTTCTGCATACTTCTTCAGCTTGTCCAACGGATAATCCCCCGCGATGTTCACGTTCATGATAGGGAACTCTGAGAAATTAATTTCCGCTACAGAAGGCTCCCGAGTTAAATCTTTAGGGAGATCGCTGATCGCTTTATCTACCGCATCTTGTGTCCTCTGCTTCGCAATGGGGACGGAGACATCTGTATTAAACTCGACAATAATCACCGAAATATCTTGGAGCGCATTCGATTTTACTCGCTTAACTCCGGTAATCGATTTGATTTGTTTTTCAATCGGTTTGTTGATTACATTTTCAATATCCGAGGGAGTGGTTCCTGCGTATACCGTCTGAATAACCATTTGAGGTACAACGATATCGGGGAATTGCTCTTTGGGAAGGCTGGAATAAATACCAATACCGGCCACAAAAATGATGAATGTAAAAATGTAAACGGTGGTTCGATTTTGAGCTAACCAGCCCACCATATTATATATAAAGCCTTTGCCTTCGGGCAATTGCTCATTTTTTGAATTTTTTTCCATGCTAAGAATTATTTGGAATTAAAATGAAATTGATTGGCCATCCACTAATTCTTGGAATCCTTGAGTAATGACTAAATCACCTGCTTGAAGCCCTGTAAGAATTTCAGCTTGTCCATTAAAAGTAAGGCCAATGGTAACTAGGCGCGCTTTGGCAATTTTCTTGCCATTTTCTTCCGTGGCCACATAAATCAAATTACCTTTCTCGGTTTTTTGGATTATGTTTTCGCTAACCACTAAAGCGTTTGATTTGGATGAGTCGTTGATGTTGATGACGGCCAACTGGTTTGGTTTCACATCACTTCCGTTTGGAATTTTAGCCTCTACATCAAAAGTTCTAGTTAATGGATTAACCATTTTAGAAACTAATGAAATACGAGCTGAAATCTCCTTATTAATATCTGGGAATTTAATAACAATAGGATCGCCTGTTTTTACAGTCCCCACATAAGAGTCTGCAATTTTAACCATTACTTTCAAATTGCCTAAGTTAACTATTTGGACGATTGGCAAACCTGGAGCGGCCATCTCACCCGCCTTTTGCCTAACTAATTCAATCGTCCCTGAAATGGGCGCCACTACTTTAGATAAGCCTAATTGGGCCTGCAACGTAACTAACCTTTTTTCCAAAGATTCCTTATTTGACTTTGCGCTAATAAACTGAACTTCCGTTCCAATTTGCTGATCCCAAAGCGTTTTTTGTTTGTCGTAAAGCGTTTTTGCTAGGGCCAATTGGTGTTTCACCTCTTCCATGGACTCTTTCAAAATGTTATTATCGAGGGTTGCGATTAGTTGCCCCTTGCTAATATTTTGGCCGACCACCACTGGTAATGAAAGAATCATTCCACCCGTCTGAGGGCTAACTAAAACCGTATTTTCTGCGATTACATTTCCTTGAGCTTCCACAAAATGCTTGAAAGTTTGAGGACTTAGCGGGCTAACAGCTACAGCTATTACTTTAGAATTTTCGCCTGATTCCACTTTCCCCATGGCATTTTCTAAGGCAATAATTTTGGCATTAATTTCCTTAGCTTGATTTTTCAAATCGGCTAGTTCTTGTTTTTTGTCAACGGGCTTGTTGCATGAGGCAACGATTAAAATTCCACTTAGGAGGATGATTAATTTTTTCATGAGTGTTTGTTATAATTCTTATTAGTCAATATATAAAGTACCATTTGCCTTTTCTAGCTCAACTTTAGCGATTAGGGCATTGTATAAAGAAGTAAAATAATTTGCTTGAGATTCTTTAATAGATGATTCTGCATTCAGAACTTCAAGATTTGATCCAACACCTTGTTGGTATTTCACACGAGTGACGCGAGAAATTTCATTCGCCAGCGTCAAATTCGCTTTTTGCTGTTTCAGCGACTCCAATGAGTTCTTCAACGTAATCACTGATTGAGACCGTTGGAAATCAATAGAAGATTTCAGCAAATCAAAACTTTGGCGAACCTTCTGAAGGTTATTAGCTGATTGGACTGCCTTGTACTTTTTAGAATTACCGTCAAAAATCGGAATTTGAAGAGAAACTGTAATAGCTGCATTATCAAACCATTGCTTCGATAATAAATCACCAAAAGCATTCGCTCCCGCATTATATCCATAATTAGCATTCAATAATAACCGGGGCAAATATCCCGCCTTTATGCTTTTTAGATCCAATTCAGCCAGGTTTTCTTGTGTTTTCAAGATTGAATATTCAATGCGATTGGCATAGTTAAAAGGTCCAGCCAAATCATTCAAATTGTTTTGTAATTCAATTTGCTCTAAGCTAACACTTAATCGAATGGACTCTTCCATCGGATAGCCCATTTGGAATTTCAAGAGCGAATAAGACATTTCTTGAAGTCGGTATACATTCTCCAACTCAGTCTTTAGGTTATTTGCTTGGACATCTAATCGCTGAACATCAATCTTCTCTACAAACCCTTGTGCGTTCAATGCACGAGTTTCTTTTAAAAGAGAATCTAAACGGCTAACATTTAGCTGCAACAATTGCATGCGCTTGTCATTAACTAAAATGCCATAATATGCTTTAGTCACATTTTCCGCCACTTGCTGCTTGGATTGAGTCACACCCTTCACAGAAAGATCCTTGTACACTTGGGATGCTTTTAAACCCAACAAATACGTTCCGTCGAAAACGAGTTGGCTCAAACCAACATTTGCAAATCCGGAATTTTCAACGCCAAATTTTGCGGCAATCAATTCCCCTTCGGGAGCTGTTGGGTTAAAAATTCGTGCTGGAATAAAAACGCGCTGCAAAATCAGATTATTCACAAATTGAACACCGCCACTAACTTGGGGCAAACCTATTGCTTTAATTTCATTGATTTTTGCTCCTGCATTTTGTAAATCAATTTGGCTATTCTTCACTTGGACATGGTGAATGATGGCATAGTCAATCGCTTCTTTTAAGCTAAAAGACTGCGCCAAGCTTCCAAAAGAAATGAAAAAAGAAAAGCCGACAAAAATATTTCTTAGGCGGATCATAATGGTAAATTGTTTTTATAAGATGTGTATAGTGTTAAACCTTTTTCGGTTAAAATCCCGCGCATGAAAATATCCAACATGACCAGTTGGGTTTCATACAAGGGCAATTTGTTATTTGGATAAAAGTCGGGATTAAAGGCAAAATTAACTTCTGCCATCCGCAAGCGCGCTAATAATTCGAAATCGATATCATTTCTAAAATACCCGAATTGTGCACCTTTCTTAAAGTCAGCAATCAGATTTTCGTTGATACATTTTTCGCTATGCTTTACGAAAAGGGTAAAGGCATTTGGGAAATACTTTTGAATCTCATATAAAAGTCGAGGATTCATTTGGGTGATTAAATCCTTGGTCATCTCGAAAGACTTGAACATCTTTTCAATGACATTAGAATAAAGCCTATCGAGCTCTTTCCATTTGGCTAAATCTTCTTCAGTGAACGCTTTAACCACTTCATATACCATCGAATCCTTATCGGGAAAATGTTGATATATCGTTTTTTTCGAAATCCCTAATTCGTTCGCAATCGCGTCCATTGTAACGGTCTTTACTCCGTAACGAAAGAATAATTCAGTTCCTTTAATTAGAATACGCGATTTCATTTTCTAAACTCAATGGATAATTGAGATGCAAAACTATGGAAACTTTTGAAGACTACAAAGTTTTCTTGTATTATTTTTAGATTAGCAAACTGTTAATTTTGACTAACGGCCAAAATCATCTTGCAAACGGACGATATCTGATTCGTCTGAAGGTTGGCTCTCATCGGTATGTTGCCATATTTCCGCTACCACTCCCCAGTGCTCTAAACCGATTAATCGGTGTCGTTCCCCTTGTTGGAGTTTAATAAAATCCCCAGCATCATAAGATCCTACGGAGCCTTGTTCGTCTGTATCTGAAATAGCTATCCCGACCGGCCCAGAAATGACCGTCCAAATTTCAGCTCTCCTAAAATGGTATTGCCAGGAAAGGCGTTTTTCAGGAGCGACAATTAAAAACTTGGGACTTAATTTATTAGTGATTTGAATCGTGTCCATACTCAAATTTGGGAAAAATTGAGCCGCAAACTTAGCTGCTTGCGATTCGTCCAATACGAAAAATCCTCCCCAGGGTCTAGTAAAATCTTTGGAAATTACTTGGTATCCTAATTCAGAAATATAAGATTCCACGTCCGCAAAAACTTCTTGAGCAGACAAATTACGTTCAAACTTTGGCAGCATAATGTATAATTTTTTACAAAAATAAAAAGACGGGAAAGATTCCCGTCTTTTCGATTAAAATATAATGTTATAATGTATTACTTCTTCTCGTCAAGCTTCCAACCTGCACGATATTCGCGCTTAACAAATTGGTTTGCCGCCTCAAAATTCGTAATCCTCATATTCGCGGCATCCCAGTCGAGCTGCTGACGACCGATATATTTAGCCGTTCTACCATCGCCTTCACGAAGCATATACGTGCGAATAGCAATATTTCCCATCAATACTGATTCTGTAAATGGTCCTGAATAATCAAATCCAGAGCTAACTTCCATTTTACCAAATCCTGCTTTACAAGCTTCAACCCATTGAGTTTGGTGGCCTGCAGGTCCATTAGCTACACGAGCGTATGTAATTTTATTTGGCAATTCCGCTTCCGGCACTTGCTTTCCATTTTTGAAAACTTTAGGATACATTCCATACGTACCGCAAGTCATGATGCCTTTGGTACCGATTAAAATTACCCCATTGGTTCCATCTGGATCGCCGATCACTTCACTCGCCGGAATTCCTTCTGGATGTGGAGCGCGAAGTCCTCCATCGAACCAAGTCAAAGTAACCGCCGATTTATTTCTAGCTGAAGGCGCATAGCGTAAAGTCGTCATAGATGATGGCGGACATCCTTCTGGAATCCACTCAGGTACCCAATCTTGTAAGAATACGGATCCTACGGAACACTCCACCGTTAAGGCATCGCGAATTCCCAATACTTTAAATGGAGGATCTAATAGGTGGCAACCCATGTCACCTAAGGCACCGGTCCCATAATCCCACCAACCTCTCCACTTAAATGGCAAAAGGGCTGGATTGTATTCTCTATATTTAGCAGGTCCTAACCAAAGGTCCCAATCTAACTCTTGGGGTGCAGGTGAGCCAGCAGCTGGATAGGTAATTCCTTGAGGCCAAACTGGACGGTTGGTCCAAACTTGTACCGTATGAACTTTTCCGATAACTCCAGCGTCAAACCATTCCATCATTTGACGTACCCCGTCACCTGATGAACCTTGATTCCCCATTTGGGTCACCACTTTCATTTCTCGCGCTTTCTCGGTCATCATTCTGGCCTCAAAAATATCGTGCGTCAAAGGCTTTTGAACGTACACGTGTTTTCCACGATTCATGGCAGCCATGGCTATCGTAGTATGTGTATGGTCAGGAGTAGATACAATAACGGCATCTACATTGTTTCCTTCTGTCTCTAAAGCTTTGCGGAAATCCTTGTAATATTTAGCATTGGGAAGCTCCTTGCGGGCTTTTGCTGATTGACGATCATCAACATCCACCAAGGCTACGATGTTTTCTGCTCCTTTATTAAAAGAGCTCATGATGTCGCTATATCCTTTACCGCCCGCACCAATTCCCATGATGTTTAATTTATCGGATGGAGCTGTAAAACCTTTGCCCAACACGTGACGAGGGACAATGTAAAAACTTGCGGCGGCTACTGAAGCATTTTTGATAAAGTTTCGCCTTGAATCATTACTCATAATAATCGTTATTTAGGTTAGTTAAATCGGATAAGATGATTTTATTAATCTAAATATAGCAGATAAACAAAACCACATGATTTAGTAAAATTGATTAAAAATTGGCAAAAAGCAAACCTAATGAGATATATTTTATTTTACCAGGAATTGCCATAAACGAAAAAGGGGAAGCTTTCGCCTCCCCTTTTTTCTAACTCTTATTTCAAAAGATTACTCAGCTTTCTTAGATTTTTTCTCTAATTTTTTAATCGCTTGTGCTCTTTCAGCGCCTTCCATTTGCTCTTTTAAAGCAGATAATGCACCGATATCACCCATCGTCGATTTCTCAGCTGTAGACGCTGCAGGCTTTTCAGCTGCTGTCTTAGTCGTTTTCTTTTTCTCTGGCTTAGCCGTAGCAGCTGCTACTTCTTCAGCCGTAGCTTCCGTAAACGTTCTTGTGTGAGAAAGGATAATCTTACGATCTTCTTTTTGGAATTCAATCACGACGAAATCCAAAGCCTCTCCTACTTCAGCCACAGACTCATCAGCCTTAACTAATTGCTTCAAAGGAGCCATACCTTCGATACCGTAAGGCAATTCTAATACAGCCATTTTGTCTGTCTTAGAAATGATGGTTGCTTTTTGAACGGATCCTAACGTAAATACGCTTTCAAAAGTATCCCAAGGATTTTCTTCTAATTGCTTATGTCCTAAGGCTAAACGACGATTTTCAGCGTCTAATTCAATAACGACTACATCTAAAGCATCGCCTACTTTAACAAATTCAGATGGATGCTTAATTTTCTTAGTCCAAGATAAATCAGACACGTGAACTAATCCGTCAATACCTTCTTCTAACTCAAGGAATAAACCAAAATTAGTTAGGTTACGAACCGTTCCTTTATGTTTAGTACCTATTGCGTATTTAGCTAATAAGTCTGTCTTATTCCAAGGATCCTCTGTCAATTGCTTAACGCCTAATGACATTTTGCGCTCAGCGCGATCTAAAGTCAAAACAACAGCTTCCATTTCATCGCCAACTTTCAAGAAATCCTGTGGATTGCGTAAATGTTGAGACCATGACATTTCAGAAACGTGAATTAAACCTTCAACGCCAGGAAGAACTTCTAAGAATGCACCATAATCGGCCACATTAACAATCTTACCTTTTACTTTCGAACCTACTTCCGTTTCAGCAGCTAAAGCCTCCCAAGGGTGCGCTTGTAATTGCTTCATACCTAAAGAGATACGTTTTTTATTTTCATCGAAATCCAACACAACCACTTGGATTTTTTGATCCAATTTCAATACTTCTTGTGGATGATTTATGCGGCCCCATGAAATATCAGTAATGTGAAGTAAACCATCCACACCACCTAAATCGATGAACACACCGAAATTAGTCATGTTTTTGATCACACCTTCTAATACTTGACCCTTATCTAAATTCGTCAAAATAGTAAGACGTTGAGCTTCAAGATCTTTTTCAATTAATACTTTATGAGAAACAACTACGTTGTCATTTGTATGATTGATCTTAACTACCTTAACCTCCATATTTTTACCTACAAAAATATCGAAATCACGGATAGGCTTCACATCAATTTGAGAACCTGGCAAGAATGCCTCAATTCCGAAAATATCGACAATTAAACCACCTTTAGTACGGCGCTTAACAAATCCATTGATGATAACATCTTCTTCCAAAGCTTTCTCAATGTTCGTCCAAGCACTCATCACTTTCGCCAATTTGCGTGACAATGTTAATTGGCCATTCGCATCTTCTTGATTTTCAATGTATACTTCAACTTCATCTCCAGCCTTCAAATCCGGCATATCGCGGAATTCGGAAGCAGATACTAAACCATCAGATTTAAATCCAATGTTGATAATTACTTCACGGTCTGTTTTGCTCACTACTACCCCCTTCACTACCTCTTTTTCAGTAACCGAATTTAAGGTTGCCTCAATAGCAGCCTCCATTTTTTCTTTAACATCAGCCGCATAACTGCCACCGAATCCTTTACCTTCAACTAAATCCCAGTCGAAATCTTTTGGTTGTTTTGACATAAATTTTTTGCCCTGGATACATCAACACGCCGGGCTAACATGCTGAACTTAAGTGTGTAATTAAATTTTAAATCGGGGTGCAAAGATAAATAAAAATATTTCAAATTCAATGAATTTCTTTAAATTCGAATTCTCAAGACCTATCAAACATGAAAAAAATCAATCTTTTGGGCTTACTAACAGCCCTAATTCATATTTCTTTCCTTAGTTTTTCACAAAATTCAAATAAACCCATGGCAGCAATTTCGTCCAAACCCTTTGGCAAAACCCCATCAGGAGAATCTGTTACCCTATTTACCTTAAAAAATGCTTCTGGAATGGAAGTTCAAATCATGAACTATGGAGGCATCATTACTAAAATTTTAACTCCCGATAAAAATGGCATCGTGGAGGATGTGGTATTGGGTTTTGAAACGTTAGATGAATACATCAAAGAAAACCCATTTTTTGGTGCATCCGTAGGTCGTTATGGGAATAGAATTGCCAAAGGAAAATTTACCTTGGATGGTGTTGGGTACCAATTACCTCTTAACAATAATGGAAATTCCCTACATGGAGGTTTAAAAGGATTTGACAAAAAGGTATGGCAAGTGATTTCATCTGGTGAAACGGCAGAAGGTCCTAAAATTGTTTTGAAATATATATCCACCGACATGGAAGAAGGCTTCCCAGGAAACCTAACAGTTCATTTGTCATATATCTTAACGGCTAAAAATGAATTGTCGATTGAATTTTCTGCAACGACCGATAAAGCAACAGTGATAAACCTGTGTAATCACAGTTATTTCAACTTAAGCGGAAATGGCAAGCAAAATGTGTTGGCGCATACCATGCAATTAAATGCACCGAAGCTAGTTGCCGTGGATAATCTATTAATCCCAACCGGTGAATTAATCCCAGTCGCAGGAACGCCATTCGATTTTTTAACGCCCCAATTGATTGGAAGTAGAATTGATCAAACCGACAATGAGCAAATAAAACGTGGGGGTGGTTACGACCATTGCTTTGCTTTTGATAAGCCATTGGGCAAATTTGCGGTGGTCGCCATTGCACATGATCCTGTATCTGGCCGTACCTTAGAAGCGTCTACGACCGAACCCGGAGTTCAATTTTATACTGGCAACTTTCTGGATGGGCATCTAAAAGGAAAAAATGGAGCTATTTATGGGAAGAGATCAGGTTTTTGTCTTGAGACCCAGCACTATCCAGATTCTCCAAACCAACCAAGCTTCCCGAGCACTGTATTGAGACCCGGAAATCATTACACAACAAAAACCAATTATAAGTTTTTCGTTCAGTAATCAACGATAGGTTTAAGGGAATATAAAATCCCTTAAACCTATTTTATAATTTTTTTGCCTCCTCCCAATACACATCCATCTCAGCTAAGGTCATTTCCGACAATGCTTTTCCTATTTCTGCGGCTCTTTTTTCAAGATGCTGAAATCGTTTAATGAATTTTCGATTGGTTCGTTCCACCGCCGTTTCCGGATTTAAATCGATAAACCGTGCAAAATTGACCAAGCTAAACATAAGATCGCCCAGTTCCCCTTCCGCTTCATTTCGATCAGCTTCCGTTAAATCTTTGCCTACAAAGGTATCCTTGAATTCCCCTAATTCCTCCTCCACTTTTTCCCACACTTGCTCTTTCTCCTCCCAATCAAAACCCGCACCCCGAGCTTTTTCCTGAATCCGCATAGCCTTAACTAAAGCCGGCAAGGAATTTGGGACACCGCCTAAAACGGATTTATTTCCCTCCTTTAATTTTAATGTTTCCCAATTAGCCTTTACCTGCTCCTCGGTATCAGCCACCACATCCCCATAAATATGAGGATGACGCGAAATCAATTTTTCACATAAGCTATTCAAGGAATCGGTCACATCAAAAGCACCCTGTTCAGAGCCAATTTTAGCATAGAAAACTAAATGCAAAAACAAGTCACCTACCTCTTTTTTGACTTCATTTAAATCGCCTTGAAGCACCGCCTCAGACAATTCATACGTTTCCTCGATCGTCAAATGACGCAACGTATCCATCGTTTGCTTTTTATCCCAAGGGCATTTTTCCCTCAAATCATCCATCATACAAAGCAATCGATCAAAGGCCTCAGCCGCCTGTGGGTATCTCATAATTTAAGGATTTAAGCCGTAAACACGGACATAATCAATGACAAATTTATTTGGGAAGATCGAATCGTCAACTCCCTTTTGGCCACCCCAATTTCCTCCTATCGCTAGATTTAATAAGATGTGTTGCTTTTTATCAAATGGCCACTCTTCCCAACCCTTGCCCGAATTCTCAAAATAAAAGTATTGTTTTCCATCAATATAGGCTTGGATCGTTTTTGGAGTCCAATCAATAGAATACACATGAAAAGCGGTATCAAAATCATCTACTTTGGTGGTTGACGTTTTCTGCGTTCCGATCACATGATTAAACGCTTTTGTATGAACCGAAAAATGCATCACGGTCGGGTCAAAGCCCACATGCTCCAAGATATCAATCTCCCCATTGTCCGGCCAATACTGTCCACCATAATCCGACTGACTAGCCAAGGTCCAAATCGCTGGCCAATTGCCCCGTCCCACAGGAACTTTTGCGCGAACCTCTACCTTGCCATATAAAAAATCTTTTTTGCCTTTAGAAACGATGCGCGCAGAGGTATAATTCTTTCCTCCAAAATTTTCTTTTTTAGCTTCAATCGTTAGCAATCCACTTTCGATATGCACATTGTCTTTGTCGGCCTCCGTATAATATTGCAATTCATTGTTGCCCCAACCAGAACCTCCGACATCAAAAGACCAAATTTTCGAATCCGGCAATCCCGGTGTGTCAAATTCATCTGCCCAAATAGGCGTTGCCGTAAAAGTATAGACCTTAGGCGATGAAACTATTGGCGCGGGAGCTGGTTGGCTTAAAGGAAGTTTCTCTTCGGCCGACTGACAAGCCAAGGACATCGAGATAAATATCCCAGCTGTTAGTAAAAATCTTTTTCCCATGGTGAATTATTTTGAATCAAAAATAGTTAGAATCAAAGTGAATCCCTATCCCAACAAATTTTAATTCCGTAATTTAACGTCAAATATTTTTACATGGATTTCAAACTTACTTCTGCTTACAGTCCTACCGGCGATCAACCCTCGGCGATAAGCCAATTAGTGGAAGGAATTGCCAATAATGAACAGGCGCAAACTTTGCTAGGTGTCACGGGATCAGGCAAAACGTTTACCATTGCAAACGTAATTCAGCAAATCAATAGGCCCACGTTAATTTTAAGCCATAATAAAACCTTGGCTGCCCAATTGTATGGAGAGTTCAAATCCTTTTTCCCAGAAAATGCGGTGGAGTATTTTATCTCGTATTATGACTATTACCAACCCGAAGCATTTATTGCCTCCACCGGGACTTACATAGAAAAAGATTTATCCATCAATCAAGAAATTGAGAAATTAAGGCTTGCCACAACGTCCTCCTTGATGTCTGGCCGAAGAGACATTATCGTAGTCGCTTCGGTCTCTTGTATTTATGGCATGGGAAATCCCGATGAATATCGAAATTCGATTTTACGCATAGGCGTCGGGGAAGTGATTTCCAGAAATCAGTTTTTATTTCGCTTAGTGGAAATTTTATATGCGCGAACGGAGGGTGAGTTTTTAAGAGGGACTTTTAGAGTTAAAGGAGATACGGTCGATATATTTTTAGCCTATGCAGATTTCGGGTATCGCATCATCTTTTTTGGGGATGAGATTGAACAAATCCACCGGATAGATCCTTGGACCGGAAAGAAAATTTCCACCGAAACGTTGATTGCAATTTTCCCTGCCAATTTATTTGTCACAGGCCGGGAGACGTTGAACCAAGCCATTTCATTTATCCAAGAAGATTTGGTTAAACAGATTTCTTATTTTGGAAAAGAGGGCCGACTAACAGAAGCAGAGCGAATTAAGCAGCGGACGGAATTTGATTTAGAGATGATGCGGGAATTGGGTTATTGCTCAGGCATCGAAAATTACTCCCGCTATTTTGATCAGCGAAAACCGGGTCAAAGACCTTTTTGCTTATTAGACTTTTTCCCGGATGATTTCTTGATGGTCGTCGACGAAAGTCATGCCACCATGCCGCAGATCAGAGCGATGTGGGGAGGCGATCGATCAAGGAAAGAATCGTTGGTGGAATATGGATTTAGGTTGCCTTCCGCGATGGACAATCGGCCCTTAACTTTTCAAGAATTTGAGGATGTCATCGGCCAAACGATTTTTGTTTCTGCGACTCCTTCAGATTATGAATTAAGGCGATCGGAAGGCGTGGTGGTGGAGCAAGTGATTAGGCCAACGGGCCTTTTGGACCCGTTGATCGAGGTAAGGCCAACGAAAAATCAAATCGACGATTTGTTAGATGAGATTCACGGCCGGATAAAAAGTCAGGAGCGGGTGTTGATAACTACCCTAACCAAACGAATGGCGGAGGAATTGTCGAAATACTTAGACCGAGTGGGAATTAAATGCCGCTATATCCATTCCGAAATCAAATCGCTTGAGCGTGTTGAGATATTGAGGGAGTTAAGGTTGGGCGTTTTTGACGTATTAGTGGGGGTCAACTTGCTTCGCGAAGGCTTGGATTTACCTGAAGTTTCTTTGGTCGCTATCATGGATGCCGACAAAGAAGGGTTCTTGCGTGATATACGATCATTAATTCAAACGATCGGTCGGGCCGCTAGAAATGAAAACGGAAAAGTACTGATGTATGCTGACCGGATGACGGGCTCGATGACCAATGCGATTTCAGAAACGAATCGGAGGAGAGCCATCCAAATGGCCTATAATGAAGAGCACGGGATCACCCCAAAAACCATTTGGCGCAGTCATGAGGAAATTATGGAGCAAACTTCTATTGCCGACCGGATGACAAGGCCTACAAAATCGTATGGACTCAATCCAGAG
This sequence comes from Cytophagaceae bacterium, assembly GCA_005791165.1. Classification (GTDB taxonomy): domain Bacteria; phylum Bacteroidota; class Bacteroidia; order Cytophagales; family Spirosomataceae; genus Aquirufa. The sequence continues at coordinate 8,103 of SXXW01000019.1, read as the reverse complement.
GAGCGCTTGCAAGTGGCGGATCCGCTGCTTCAATATATGTCCAAGAAGGAATTAGGAAAGCAGTTGGAAACCGTCCGCAAAGAAATGGAAAAAGCAGCCAGAGAATTGGATTTCCCTTTAGCTGCTAAATTGAGAGACGAGATGAATGCCATCGAAAAAATGGCTTTAAAATAAAATGGGTTAAGATTTTCGCCCTAACCCATTTGAAATTTTTATTCCTCTATAAAAGGATAATTCTCTTCTACATAAACGTCCTTGTAAGCCTCTGATTTATCAGGGAAAGGAGACGCCTCTGCAAAGTCCACAGACTCTTGAACCAGCACCTTAATTTTTTCGTCAATTTTATCTAAATCCGCTTGGGATAAAATATTGTTTGTCAAGATTGTATGCTTTACTTGCTCGATGGGATCACGATCCTTATACGATTCCACCTCGTCTTTTGAACGATATTTTTGTGGATCTGACATCGAATGTCCACGGTAACGGTAGGTTCTAAACTCTAAAAAAGTAGGCCCTTCACCAGCACGTGCACGAGCAGCTGCTCTTGAAACCGCTTCATGAACCAACTCGACATTCATCGCATCCACCGGTTCAGAAGGCATATCGTATGCTTCGCCTATCGTATATAAATCGGTCACATTGGAAGTTCTGGAAACGGAAGTTCCCATGGCATATCCGTTATTTTCAACCACAAATATCACGGGCAATTTCCATAACATAGCCATGTTAAATGTCTCATGCAGGGCTCCTTGACGAACCGCACCATCCCCAAAATAACAAACCGAAAGGTTTCCTGTTTTCTTATATTTTTCTGCGAATGCTAATCCAGCGCCTAAAGGTATTTGTGCACCTACAATTCCATGACCTCCTACAAACCCTACACTTTTATCAAAAATGTGCATGGAACCACCTTTGCCTTTAGAAGCTCCGGTGATTTTGCCATAAAGTTCCGCCATGATGACGTTAGGAGATGTACCTAAAGCCAATGGGATACCATGATCACGGTATGCTGTGATATATTTATCGCCTTCTATTAAAGCTGATTTAGACCCTGAAGAACAAGCTTCTTGGCCTATATATAAGTGACAAAAACCTTTAATTTTTTGCATTCCATACAATTGGCCGCATTTCTCTTCAAACTTACGTTGCAATTGCATTGATTCATACCAATAGGTATAGGTCTCTTTGGAATACTTAGGTGCTTGTGTGTCTTTCTTTGCCATCGAATATTGATTCATTTAAAATAGGGCTGTTGGAAAATACCGAGTCCTATTAATCATGCGAAATTAAAACAAAACAACGTAGCTGCCAAAAATTGCTTCAAATTCCCTTAATTCCTTCCAAAAAATCACATTAAATTCTTTATTTTTACATGTTTAAGCCATTTTATCCTCATTCATGTACCTAAAATCTTTACAGATCAAGCAATTTAAATCGTATGAGGAGGCTCAATTTGACTTCATTCCAGAAATAAACTGCATTGTGGGTGAGAATGGGATTGGAAAAACGAATCTGCTTGACGCGATTCATTTTTTATCCATGACCAAGAGTGCACGAGGCATTGCAGATCCGCTTTGTATCCAGCATGAAAAAGACTTTTTTATGGTTCAGGGTAGCTTTATCTACCAAAAACATCTAGCATCTGGAATTCCTGAAAGTGAAACGCAAATCACTTGTGCCGTACAGAGAGGCCATAAAAAATCATTGTTGAGAGACCAAAAACCGTATCCACGATTGGCAGATCATATAGGGAATTTCCCTATTGTATTAATGGATCCTCATGACACTGATATAGTTCGAGAGGGAAGCGAAGAGCGGCGACGGTTTTTTGATGGGATGATGTCGCAGTTAGACCGCGGTTTTTTAGAAAATTTATTGAGGTATAATCGGGTCGTTCAGCAACGAAATATCTTATTAAAACAGTTTGCCGAAAGGGGCCAAGTGGACCCTTTGCAATTAGCTATTTACCATGAACCCATGGTTGTTTTGGGAGAGCAAATTCATCGGGCAAGAATTGAATTTTTAGCAGGCTATTTACCTCAATTCCAAATGCATTATGCGGCCTTATCGGATGATCGGGAACAGGTGAATATCACGCTGGAATCAACTTTTATTTCGGGCGAATTCGATGCCACCTTGAAAGCGGGGGAACAACAAGATTTAGCTGCGCAGCGAAGCACCATCGGAATCCATCGGGATGAATTTGCTTTTGAAATCAATGGATTTCCGCTTAAAAAGTTTGGATCACAAGGCCAACAAAAAAGTTTTGTGGTGGCGATGAAATTGGCGCAATTTGATTCATTAGTGGCTGCAAAACCAAGAAAACCTTTGTTATTGCTCGATGATATTTTCGATAAATTAGATGATCGCAGGATTCAGCGATTAATCGAAATGATGGCACAGGATCATTTTGGCCAGGTATTTATCACAGATGCAAGACCCGAACGCACCAAAAATCTATTAAAGAGCTTGAAAAATCATATCCAATACATCCCACTCTAGCGAATAGCCTGATCGATGGTTGATAAAAACGAATTCAATGAATTTTCTTCCGCAAGCTGCTTTAAATTGTCTTCAGAATAAGAAATTCCATTGTTAATTATTGCTTTTAATTCGTTCGCCACCTCGCTGACGGAAGTTGCATCCACAGTAACACCCACATTATGTTTAGAAACCAATTCTCCAATCATCCCTGTTTGGGTAGCGAAAGTGGGTTTATTTGCCATGGCGGCCCGTATTAAAACCGAGCTCATGTTGAGGAAATCTTGGTATAAAATTAGCACTACATCGCTTATTTTGAAACAAATTTGGACTTCACGTGCCGGCAAATATCCGTAGCAGCGAATGACTTCAAGGTCAGGGACTTGGGCTAGTTTAGCTTCTATTATTTTTTCGTAATATTCAGGCACGGGGCCAGCAAGCAATAAACAGATTTTGGCGAGTGCTTCCTTGGACAAGGTTGAACACGCATCGATGAAAACCTCCATTCCTTTCCGGTCATCCAGGTATCCAAAGTTTAAAAATATCTGTTTATCCGTTGGGACTTTGAATTTATTTTTAAACTCGGCGATCTCTGATTTTGAGATTTGAAACTGCTTTATAGGATCGCAAATCGGGATAATTTGAGTCTGCGTTTTTTGCCCTTTCATGTAGGGGACTAATGCATGAACCAAGCAAAATAAGTTTTGGATTTGCCCACTTTTTAAGACGTTGGAAAGTATCCACTTTTTAATTTGAGGATAAACCCCGTTGTTGTTTTCGGTAAAATTAGGTCGGAAATAGATCGCTGAAACGGGGCATGGGGCTTTTTTGCCTATCAGAATGCCCATCTGGTAATAATCAAAATACATCAACAAAACTTGGCTCGCATTAATTTCCTTAGCTGTTTCAACGAGCAAATTCCACTCAATGATAGAACGTAAATAAATGGATTTAGAATGGATGGAATTTAATTTATCTGTAGGGATAGGCAGAAATGTCACATTGTCGCCCCATGGATTATCCTCAGCTTTCTGCCTGGCATCAAATTGCGATTTGAAACTTTCGCCCGTAGACACATATAATTCCACATCCTTTTTCCCACTATAAAATCCAATTAAATGAATTAAATAATCAGGGTGATGACCGTCTGTAATCGTATCAAAAAGAAGGATGCGGTTTTTCAAAGGAAAAAATTATACGACAAAAATACCCAAATAAAAACAAAATAAGAATACCCCTATTTATTCGAATTTCTTATATTAAATTTACTCCCACTATGAAAAAAATATACTTCTCCCTATTATTTATACTTATCTCCATTGCTAGCTTTAGTCAGGACCAAAAGCGTTATAAAAATATAGTTTTTGAATCTATTGATACCCTTTTGAACATTCCATATGGCCAATCGGTCAATGTTAAAAATGAAAATGAAAGGCATTTATTGGATGTTTACTCTCCTAAAAATGACACCCTCAAAAAACGCCCATTAGTCGTTTTTGTCCATGGGGGCGGTTTTGTGAATGGCGATAAACGAACTGGCTACTCGAGAGTAGTTTCGGAAAACCTGAGTCATAGAGGTTTTGTCGTGGGATCCATCAATTACCGATTGGGAATTGCAGAACCTAAATCAGACGTATCCTATTTTGAGGCCATGATCCGTGCCGTTCAAGATGCGAAAGCAGCGGTTCGGTTTTTTAGAAAAAATGCGGAAAATTACGGCATCGATACAAGTAAAATTTACATAGCTGGTGGATCTGCCGGTGCGATGACCGCTTTACACTTGGCCTATTTAGACCAAAAAGAAGTTCCCACTTACATCGATTTGGCAAAAAATGGCAGCATGGAAGGGACTTCGGGCAACGAAGGATTTTCCTCTAAAATACACGGTGTGGTTAATTTTTGGGGGGCGATGGTCAATTTTAACTGGCTAAATACGGGAGATGTTCCTGTATTCAATGTCCATGGAACGGCAGATAAAACGGTTCCTTTTGATTCCTCTTTTGCCTACCATAATTTTAAATATGGAAGCCAAATTATTTTTGAAAGAGCCTTAAGTCAGGGGGTCCCCACAGGTGTCAAATTATCTGAAAATTTAGGACACACCTTAGATAACAATAAGCCTGCTATCCTTTCCTCGCTACAGGAAGTTGGCGAATGGCTTTATGCCCTCGTCAATCGAACGAAAGCAACGCCAAAAATCACCCGCTTTGAAAATGAAATAAAAGCACATGAATTAGAAGATTCCAAAACAAATTACTCTTCCAATGCTATATTATTTACGGGCAGTTCGTTCATCCGATTATGGAAAACCATTAAAAAGGATTTAGCTCCGGCTGAAATTATTCACCATGGATTTGGAGGATCGAATATCAGCGAAATGGCTTATTACATTCCAAGGATTGCATTTAATCATTCCTTAAAGGCTATTTATATGTACTCGGGAAGCAATGATTTATCGGTAAGTAAACAAGATAAAAGCCCGCTCCAAATTCTTGAAACGTATAAATATGTCGTAAAAATGCTTCGTTCGAAGTTTCCGACTACCCCTATTTATTACATCGCAATTTCTCCGAATGAACGCCGTTGGGCCGTTTGGGATAAAATTCAAGAGACTAATGAGCTAATAAAAAATTACAGCGCTTCCAAACCCAATATGTATTTAGTGGAAACGACCAGCGCGTTGTTAGGTGCTGATGGAAAATATCAGCCTAGCCTTCATGTGGAAGACAAATTGCATTTTAATGAAAAAGGCTACGAAATTTGGACTCGGATCATGCGAAAATCCATCGCTGAAATAAAATAATCCGCGACGAATCTTTTAAAGAAATTTGAAAGAAAAAAATAGGCCGAAGAGATATTTCTTCGGCCTATTGTATTTTTATATGATCCTCATTTAGGCTGAAAATTAGCCCCATAAATCCTATAAATTTTTCTTCTTTAATTCACTTACCGCAAAATCAGCCGCACGAGCTGTCATGGCCATGTAGGTCAACGATGGATTTACACAAGATGCAGAAGCCATGGCAGCCCCATCCGTCATAAACACGTTTTTAACCTCATGCACTTGATTGTGTTTGTTCACAATAGAATTCTTAACGGAGGTACCCATACGTGCTGTACCCATTTCATGAATACCTAATCCAATATGCGTTCCTTGTCTATTGTATGCGTTGACATTTTTAAATCCTGCCGCCTCTAACATTTCAGCCGCATCATTCATCATATCTTCTCTCATTTTTAATTCGTTAGATCCGAAAGAAGTTTCAAATTCCAACACAGGAAGTCCCCATTTATCTTTCACGGTTTTACTCAATTGGAAACGATTATTTGGGTCAGGTAAAATTTCACCAAATCCACCAAATCCTACATTCCATTTTCCAGGATGAGTTAAGCTTTCTTTGAACGTTGCTCCAAATCCGTCCATGCCCGTTCCACGTCCCCAACCATCACGACTAGCTCCACCCTGATATCCAAATCCACGGATATAATCACGCTTGTCTTTTCCCCAGTTACGGAAACGAGGGATGTAAAGGCTGTTAGGTCTATTACCAAACATGTAATCGCTCTCAAATCCTTCGACAGTCGCTGAAGCTCCTGCATTTAAATGATGATCCATGATGTTACGACCCAATTGGTCACTATCATTTCCTAATCCATTTTGATAACGGCTTGATTTTGAATTCATTAAAATAGAGGTAGAACCGATAGCCCCCGCATTCACAAAAATAATTTTTGCGAAATACTCTCTAACTTCCATGGTATTTTGATCGATCACACGTACGCCTTTTGCTTTTTGTGTTGCCTCATCATAGATAATTTCTGAGACAATCGAATTGTGCACCATCGTCAAACGTTTTGTGCGCATCGCTGCTGGCAATGTCGCTGACAAAGAACTAAAATAGGCTCCGTAAGGACATCCGCGCATACATTTATTTCTAAAATTACATGAGCTCCGACCTAAATCCGTGTGAACTTTTCCAGGATTTGTTAAATGTGCAACACGGCCTAAAGTAACGGGGCGGCCTAATTTTTTATTTACTTCATTCTTAAAATGAACTTCCGGAGCCGTCATCGCCATCGCTGGTTGAAACTCTCCATCTGGCAACACATCCAATCCTTCTGCTTGGCCTGAAATTCCAGCAAATTTCTCTACATAGGAATACCATGGGGCCATATCCTCATAGCGAATAGGCCAGTCGGTACCGATGCCATCTTTGGCATTTGCTTCAAAATCTTGTTTATTCCAACGATAGGAATGACGGCCCCATAAAAGAGATTTTCCGCCTGTGTGGTAAGCACGTATCCAATCAAACCCACCTTTCTTCTCGATGTATGGATTTTGTTTATCATTTTCAAACAAATAGCGATGCTCCTCATTAGGCGTATAACCTGTTCGCATACCCGCCCAATATTCCTCCGCGGCCATATTCGTAGGTCTGCCTCTGTGATCAAATTCCCAAGGGTGTTTCATCGCAGTTTCATATCCTTCTATGTGCTTAATCTCACGACCACGCTCAATTACGGCTACTTTTAATCCCTTTTCTGTTAATTCTTTGGCGGCCCAACCGCCTGAAATTCCTGAGCCAACGACAATTGCATCGAAAGTTTGACCCTTTATGGCATCTATATTTATATTCATCTTATGCTAAAAATTAATATTGAAATGATTTTTGACCAGGCAATAATTTGGTTGCCTCAAATTTCCCGGGTATCGGTTGGTATACAAACGAAGCCTCTATCCCTTTTTCAGAAGTGTAATATCCTAAAAGAGTCAATTCTTTGATCAAACGCCAAAATGGAACGCCATTTGCACCTTCCAACGTTTCCTTGTCTACGTTATCTCCCACCTTCATTCTACGTTGTTGGTAAGACCGCATCATGTCCTTTGTATTAGATTCCAAAAGCGTCAACACAGCCACTTGGCCTTCATGATTTTGCGACAAAAATTTAGCTTTCATTAAATCATTCACGCCCTTTAAGAAACTGGCATGTTCGGGAGCCTTGTAACAGTCCTTCAACATCAATTCAATAAATGCTGGAACGCCCGCGTCGATTGCGCCAGCTGTAGTTGTTTTAGGGATAATGTGTTCTGCCACGGCAGCAACTATTTGTCTTTGAGCATCTGTTAATGAAAACAAATCTGCATTCAAAAATTTCCCACTTTCCTTCACATCCATCGCAAATAAAGTAGGTGCGGTAAATGCGCCACCGACCATCATGGCTATTCGGGAAACTGCTTCTCTTCGATTAAACATAGAATTTTATTTAGATTAAAAACAAATTTAATCAGATTCTTGATTTTTACAGACTATTTATAAAAAAAAGCCCGCAAGCTAAAATGAAATGCAAATAGCCTATAAAAAAAGCTAGCATATTCCTGAATGGTCTTTCTCGTGTCTATGTTGATCATCGGGTGATCATTCAGAGTTCTAGAAATATTGGAAGGCGAACACTTGAATTTACGGGCAATGTCTTTAATTTAAACTGTGTTTCCCATCTCAATCCTGATCGTTTTATATTGGTTCTTACATCAAATGTATCAATTTTAGGTGAAAAAATTACATTCATTTGATGCGTATCAGTAAAGCCATCCAATGACAGCGGGTAAATAATTAGGAATTT